>CANQLP010000003.1 GCA_947624725.1 uncultured Clostridia bacterium | reverse complement strand
GTGAGCCATCCGCGACTCGAACGCGGGACAACTTGATTAAAAGTCAAGTGCTCTACCACCTGAGCTAATGGCCCATACAATTCTTTTGTATTGGTTAATTTCTTTTTCAAACAACCGCTTATATATATTACTACAATTTTAAGCAAATGTCAACTGTTTTTGTAAATTTTTTAAAGCTTTTCTAAAATATTATCCATAAAAATTTTTTTACTTTTACAAATTAATCTTTTTCCATAAAAATAAGCTAGTATTCATAAAGAATACTAACTTATTTTTATTTATATTTATTCCTCTTCTTTTTCCTCTTTTATTTTTTCAATACTTACAACTTTTCCTTCGTTTGTTCTCATAAGAGTTACACCTTGTGTTGGACGACCTAATATGCTTATTTCTGATACGTTTATTCTAATTATTGTTCCTGTATCTGTTATAAGCATAATATCATCATCTTCATCAACTAGTTTTACTCCTATTACATCTCCTGTCTTTGGTGTTATTTTATATGTTATAACTCCTTTTCCAGCTCTAACTTGTACTCTATATTCATCAAGTTCTGTTCTTTTTCCAAAGCCATTTTCTGTAATTGTAAGAAGTGTTTGTTTGCTTCCTGCAACAATTGATTCCATACCAATTACTACATCATCTTTGTCTAATCTTATTCCTATAACTCCTTGTGATACTCTTCCCATTGGTCTTACATCATTTTCACTAAATGTTATACATTGTCCCTTTTTAGTTACCATTACAACATTGTCTTCTCCATCTGTAAGTCTAACAGAAATTAATTCATCATCATCTTTTAATGCAATTCCTTGAAGTCCTGTTTTTCTAGAAGAATCATATTCTAGTAATGATGTTTTCTTTATTATACCATTCTTTGTAGCCATAAGTAGATATTTTCCTTCTGCCATATTTTGTATTGGTATTATTGCAGAAATTTTTTCTCCTGGGTCTAGACTAAGTAGATTTACAATTGCAGTTCCTTTTGCTGTTCTTCCTGCCTCTGGTATTTCATATCCTCTTAATTTATATAATTTTCCTCTATTACTGAAGAACATTATTATATCATGAGTAGAAGCCGTAAATATTTCTTTTACAAAGTCTTCTTCTCTTGTTGTCATTCCAGTTATTCCTTTTCCACCTCTCTTTTGGCTCTTGTATGTATCTATTGGCATTCTCTTTATATATCCAAAATGAGAAAGTGTAATAACTGTTTCTTCTTCTTTAACTAAATCTTCTTCTTCAAATTCTCCTGCACTTGCAATTATCTTTGTTCTTCTGTCGTCTCCATATTTTTCTTTTAGCTCTAATAGTTCTTCTTTTATGACATCATAAACTAATTTTTCACTAGCAAGTATTGCTTTCAAATGTTCAATTAATTTCATGAGTTCATTATATTCTTCTTCAATTTTTTCTCTTTGCAATCCTGATAATGTTTTTAATCTCATATCCAAAATTGCTTGAGCTTGAATATCCGTTAGTCCAAATCTTTCCATTAATCTTTCTTTTGGATCATCATAAGAACTTCTAATTATCCTTATAACTTCATCTATGTTATCTATTGCAATTTTTAGTCCTTCTAGTATATGTGCTCTAGCTTCTGCTTTTTCTAGTTCAAATTTAGTTCTACGAACTACTACATCTTTTCTATGATCTATAAAGCATTCTAGACATTGCTTTAATGTTAATATTCTTGGAACACCATTTACTAAAGCAAGCATAATTACTCCAAATGTTTCTTGCATTTGTGTAAATTTATATAATCTATTTAATATAACTTGTGCATTTGCATCCCTTTTTAATTCTATAACAAGTCTTACATTTGCAGTTCTATCTGATTCATCTCTTATTGCTGATATTCCATCTATTTTTTTATCTCTTGCTAAATCATCTATAGCTTTATGAAGTCTTGCTTTATTTACTTGATATGGAAGTGAAGTTATAACGATTCTTTGTCTATTTCCAGACATTTCTTCGATTTCTGCTTCTGCTCTCATTATGATTTTTCCTCTTCCTGTCGTATAAGCATCTTTTATTCCTTCTCTTCCAACTATTGTTGCTCCTGTTGGGAAATCTGGTCCTTTTATTATTTTTATTAAATCTTCGTCTGTAACTTCATCATCATCTATAACTTTAATTAATCCATCTACTACTTCTTTTAAATTGTGTGGTGGAATGTTTGTTGCCATTCCAACTGCAATTCCTGATGAACCATTAAGTAATAGTGCTGGTAATCTTGCTGGAAGTACACTTGGCTCTTGCAATCTATCATCATAGTTTGGTACAAAATCTACTGTATTTTTTTCTATATCGCTCATCATATAATTTGCGATTTTAGCCATTCTCGCTTCTGTATACCTCATGGCTGCTGGTGGATCTCCATCTATTGATCCAAAGTTTCCATGTCCATCAATTAATGGATATCTTAATGTAAAACTTTGCGCCATTCTTACCATTGCATCATATACTGCAGCATCACCATGTGGATGATATCTACCTAAAACGGAACCTACTGTATTTGCTGACTTCCTATATGCTTTATCTGAAGTAATTCCGGTCTTCGTGCATTGAATACAAAATTCTTCTATGAACAGGTTTTAAACCATCTCTTACATCTGGCAAAGCACGTGCTACTATAACGCTCATTGCATAATCAATATATGCAGTTTTCATCTCTTTTTCAATGTCTCTTTCAATGATTGTTTCCTCTGGTCTGTCCATTATTTTATCATTCCTTCCTACGGGCATCTTTCTTTTCTTTTGCCGTATTTTTCTAATGGTATTATATAAAACTTGAAAAAATTTTGCAAGAGTTTTGTAAACATAATTGAAGGAAAATAATTGCTATTTTTTTATTTATTATAAATTTTTTATAGTGTTAATGCTAATTTCAATTCTTCTTCTGTTATGTCTTCAAATTTATTTCCTTTGTTTTTTAATAATGTCTGCACATTTTCAATAATCCTTGCTTCTTTTAAAGTGCTTTCTAATGGTAATAAAGTATCAATTTTTTTATTTATTTTATTGTATTCTCTCTTCATTCCCTCTACATCTTTTTGCTCTAAGTAGTTATGCCAATTTTGTATATATTTTCCCACCTTTTCTACTCCATCTACTTGTTCCATAAAGCTTTCTTCTATTCTACTAGATAAGCAATCTTTTACTACATTTTTTCCCTGTTTTAAGACTTTAGCTGTTGTATTACTTATTAGTTTATTACTTTTTGCAGAGTTTACTGCAGCATCTAGCATTTTTGATGTTGTATCTATTATTCCTCCTGACCTTACTGCCATATATGCATCAGATACACTGTCAAATTTGTTTGTAAATACTCCTTTTATATTTTTTCCAATTTGTGTAGCAGTAGATATTGCCGCTTTTATTCCTTCTTTGAAGCCATCATTAACAATTACATTTTTTATTCCTATTACCTCATTTTCTATTGCATTTGGAAGTAACGCTCTTAGACCTAAATCTATTCCAGTATTTATTACTTTTCCGATTGTAGATTCCATAAATTTATTTTGTTTTTCTCCTATATTCTGTCCTTCTTCATTTGCTAAATCTTTTACTAATACATTTTTTATCTCTTTTGTTTCGTTGTTTTCTAATGCTTGTTCCATTTCTATTCCTCCTATAATAATTTTTCAATAATTTTGTAATACTCGTTTTTTATTTCTTTATCAATATACATTCTATTTACATTTTTGTTTATAATTTTATTGTATTTATTGTTATATGTTAAAACTCCTAATATTTTATATTTAGCAAATATTAATTTTAAAAAGATTGCTTTTATTGTATATTCATTTTTCTTATTATAAATTAAGTGTATTTTTCTATTTTTAGAGAAATATCGTTTCAGCAAATTCATAGTTTTTCTAATATAGATGATATTTCCTTCTATCAAGCATATATTTCTACTGCTTAGATTCATGATATTTTTCATAATTTCTTCATATTCTTTTTCATTACATGTATCTATCAATATAACATCATAAAATTGTTTTAGATTTTCTAACATTTCTTCTATTTTGTTTTTATCTAAAATAGAATTTTCGTTAAATATGTGATTTATATCTGAAATTAAATCGATATTATTATCTACTTTTACAGCTAATTCTTTAATATTTTTTTCATTTAATTTATTTTCTCTGATTTTTTTAGGAATTTTTCTCACTCCGAAAACAGAATGTAAATTATTATTTATAAGATCAAAATCAATTATTAGAATTTTTTGATTTTTTAATAATTTTGATAAAATTGAAATAAATGTTGTCTTTCCGAACTCCGTTATATCCAATAACAGTTATTATTTTTTTATTATTCTTTAGTTTATTTTCCCTTTTATAGACTTTTTGCTCTTTAGTGTCTGATGTTTTCTTTATTTCTTCTGTTTTTTCATAATTTATAATTTCTTTATTAAATTTTTCCTTAATATCTTCTATCTCAGCTTTATTTACATTTTCTTGTTTTTTGCATATACACTGTATAATATCGTCTATATAATTTTTATTATAATTTATTATTTTTATAATATTTTTGTTTATTTCGTATTTTTCTTCATCTTGAGTTATTATAATTATTTTTATATTATTATTTAATAGAACTATTTTTCTTAATATATCTTCAATTTCCATATATCCTATAAGTTCATCATTAAATACTAAAATATCTACATTTTTATACTTTTCTAGTGCTTCTAATATACCTTCTTGGTATTGAATATCTGGGCTTTCTATAATTATATTTTCTTTTGTTTTTAGTATATTATTTAATTCTTGATTTCCCACTGCTGTAATAATTCTTATCAAATTTTTCCTCTTAATTTATTATTTCTCTTTCAAATTCATCTGATTCTATTTTTGTTAAAATATGATTATCTCCAACAAACATTAAGCATTCTCCTCTTTTTAATATTTTTATTTCTATTTTCTCTTTTTCAGATAAATTTGAATATTCACTAAGCACTTTTATATTTTCTTCTTCTAGTGAGAAAAATGTTTTTATACTTGAATTATTTAATATACTTTTTCCATATGTTCCATTTTCTAGGCTGAATAAATCAGATACATCTTGTGTTATAGCAACGGCACTTCCACCATATTTTCTTATTGTTTTAAATATTTTATAAATAAAACTTGCAACATATTTATTTGATGTAACACCTATGAGCCTCCAAATTTCATCAAGATATATCGCCTTTTTTATATTTCTATTTATTTTTATTCTATCCCAGAATAATTCTGTAAATATATACATTCCGGTATTTTATATTTTCTTCTCCGAATGTCATAAATATCTGCAATTATTAGTTTATTATCTATTTCTACATTAGTAATATGATTAAAAAATCTTAAAGAGCCTTTTATAAAAGGAATTAATTTTACTTTAAATATTTTTGTTTTTTCTGTATCTCCAAGAATGTTATATAAGTCCTCAAGTATTGGCATATCATTACTTTCTTTAAATATTATATCTCCTTTTTGATTTTTCTTATATAGAGTTGCATCATCAAATGTTATTCCTTTATTTTTATAACATTCTATTATTTTATCTTCAAGTATTGCTTTTTCTTCTTCATTCATTTCACCAAAAATTAAATTGAAAAATCCTATTAATTTTCCGAATTTTTGTAGCCAAATATCCTTGTTCGCTATCTTCTATACTTTCTTTTCTTATATCAAATATATTAATATATGTATTTGATGTTGGTCCTATCTTTAAAAGTGTTCCGTCTAAATTTTTACAAATATTTAAGTATTCCCTTTCTGGATCTATTATGTATTGTTCTATACCTAATAATCTATTTCTTAATATTAATAATTTTGTATAAAAAGATTTTCCTGCGCCACTTGTTCCAAATATACATATATTCGCATTTTTATATTTGCTTGTATTATACCTATCTATGAAAACAAGTGAATTGTTGTAAATATTAGTTCCTATAAATATTCCATTTTCATCAAAAATAGATGATGAAATAAAGGGATATGTTGAGATAAGACCACTTGTTAGTATATTCCTTTTTGCAACTTTTTTTATTTCTTTTTGATTTTCCATAATTGGCAAGCATGAAAAGAAGCCTTGTTCCTCTCTAAAATATGCCCTTCTTGTTTGTATTCCTCTACTTTCAGCAATTCCTTCTACTTTATTTAAAAGATACTCAAGTTCTTTTTTATCTTTAGAAAATACGGTCAAATAAATATACATATAGTACATTTCTTCATTATTTATTTGCATTTCTTTTCTTATATATCTTGCATCATTATAGCTAAATGCTGCAATATCTATATCTTGTTTATTCGGATTATTTGATTTTAATTCTACACCAACATTTCCTATATGATAGGTTAAATCTCTTATTGTCTTATAGCTATCTTGTTTTTCATAAAATATTGAAATATTCATATCTATATTTGTATCAATCAAATTTTTTAATATTAATTCTTCCTGCTCCCTATAATAATTTACAGCAATTAAAGTTGAATAGTACATCTCATCTATTTCAATATATTTTGGATTGTTTAAATTTATATATGATGGTGCAATAAAATCTTTATCTAAAAAAGCTCCCTCTTTAAAATCCATTTTTTCTTCTTGCTGAATTTTTTGTTTGTTTTTTTCTTTTATATCAATCACTCCCATCTATATCAAATAATTTTTTCTTGCATTAAAAAATGTGAATAATATCTTTTTAAGTTCTTCTTTGCTTGTAATTTCTTCTGCTATATTTCCACATCTTGATAGACATTCTTTTATTTTAAAATACTTTTCACTTAATTCATTTATAATTACTTCTTCTGAATTTCTTTTTCCATTTGATTCTTTTGAATCTTTTATGATAATATAAAAATTTTTAGATGATGATTTTTTCTGATTGTTTAATTTAGTTATAAAATCAATGTAATTTTCGGAAATTTTTAAGACTTTTAAATTGTTTTCTTTTTTAACGACTTCTTTAATTTTAAGAATATTTTTTGATAAATCTTCTTTATTACTCTGAATTAAAATTTGTATATCAAAGCCACAAGTTTTGAGAAACGTTTTATAAGAATTTAAAATACCTTCTTTTTCTAGCTCTGATTTCAAGTTATAATTTATAGGAATTATTTTTATTATCTTTATATACTTTTCTTCTTTCAGTTTAATAACTCCTCCTTCTAAAATTTGCTCAAAAGGCAGCCATTCCTGCAATGATAATTCTTCTTTTTTTGACATGAAAAATAATCAATCCTTTCTGTTTAATTAAATTTTTTATTTTTTGATTTTCATTAGATAAAATCTTCTTTGAAAAAAATTTTTTGAAAAAATTTATATGTTTATTTTAACATAATATTTTTATTTGTCAAGTGATTTTTTGCAAAATTTAACATAAATATTTTATTTGTAATTGCTTATAATAAGATTATAAGATTAATATTAGTTGAACTAAGAGCAATATGAGGTTTTATTTTAGCTTTATATTGTTCGAGCAAAGGTTAAATATAGCTTTGCTTTTAGGTTATATTTAGCCGGCGACGAGAGTATATTATTTGTATGTAGGTGGGTTTTCTATCAAATTATAGATAATATATTCGAAGTTAAGATTATATTTATATTGTGTAGTTTGTATTTATACTCCAAATTTTGGACGAATATATAAATTATTGGTGTACTTATAGTCGAGCAAAAGATTAATATTTTAGGATGATTGTTTGTTTATATAGTAATATATATCAAATGAAAAATTTTGGAGTATTAGTTCTAGCTGCAGATTAATATTAGTTCTATCCGAGATAATAAGGTGGGATTAAATCCCACCTTTAATCTTAATAATTTTATATATCTAAGTTTTGTACATATTTTGCATTTTCTTCAATGAATTGTCTTCTAGGTTCTATGTCGTCTCCCATAAGAAGTGTAAATGTTTCATCTGCTTTCATAGCATCATCTAGTCTTACTTTTATTAGAATTCTTCTTGCAGGATCCATTGTCGTTTCCCAAAGTTGGTCTGGATTCATTTCTCCGAAGTCCTTTATATCTTTGAAGTGCCAATGTTTCTCTTGCTACTCCTTTTTCTTCTAACTCTTTATATGCTTTTGCTAAATCTTCATCAGTATAGCAATATATATCTTCCATTCCTTTTTTTGATAATTTATATAAAGGTGGTTGTGCAAGATATACATTTCCATTTTCTATTAAAGGTCTCATATATCTAAAGAAGAATGTTAAAAGTAATGTTCTAATATGTGCACCATCTACATCGGCATCTGCCATAATTATTACTTTTCCATATCTTATTTTTGTTATATCAAAATCTGCTCCAATGCCTGCTCCAATTGCCAGAATTACTGGTTGTAATTTATCATTTCCATATATTTTATCTGCTCTTGATTTTTCAACATTAAGCATTTTTCCCCATAGAGGAAGTATTGCTTGGAATGTTCTATCTCTTCCCTGTTTTGCAGAACCACCAGCAGAGTCTCCCTCAACTATATAAACTTCACATTCTTCTGGATTTTTTCCACTGCAATCTGCAAGTTTTCCGAGGAAGTGTTGAACCTTCCATTGAATTTTTCTTTCTTACTAATTCTCTTGCCTTTCTTGCTGCTTCTCTTGCACGAGACGCGCTTATACATTTTTCAAGTATTGCTTTTGCTACATTTGGATTTTCTTCTAAGAAGTTACTTAAAGTATCTCCTACTGCACTTGCTACTATTCCTGCAACATTACTATTTCCAAGCTTTGTTTTTGTTTGTCCTTCAAATTGTGGCTCTTTTACCTTTACAGAAATTACAGCTGTCATTCCTTCTCTTATGTCTTCTCCTACTAAGTTCTGATCTTTTTCCTTCAATACTCCATGATTTCTTGCATAATCATTAAATACTTTTGTAACAGCTCTTTTAAATCCTTCAAGATGTGTTCCACCTTCTATTGTGTTTATATTATTAACAAATGTATATATATTTTCTGAATATGCAGTTGTATATTGAATTGCAACTTCTATTGGAACTTCCCCATCTTTTTCTATGTATATTGGTAATTCATTTATTTTTTCTTTATTTTTATTTAAGTATTCTACAAAAGAATTAAGTCCACCTTCAAAACAAAAATCAGCTTTTTTAACTTTAGCTTCTACTTCTTCCCCATTTTCATCCTGTTCTTTTCTTATTCTCTTATCCTCTAAAGTAATTCTTAAACCTTTTGTCAAAAATGCCATTTCTCTTAATCTTTTTTCTAATACTTCATATTCATATTCCAAAGTTTCAAAAATAGTATTATCTGCTAAAAATCTAACTTTTGTACCTGTTTTATCTGAATCTCCTATTCTTGTAAGTGGTTCTACTGTTTTTCCTCTTTCAAATTTCATTTGGAATATTCCGCCCATCTCTTTGAATTGTAACTTCTGTCCATTCAGATAATGCATTTACAACAGATGCACCAACTCCATGAAGTCCACCTGAAACTTTATATCCACTATCTCCTCCGAATTTTCCACCTGCATTTAATTTTGTATAAACAGTTTCTGCAGCAGATATTTTTGTTTTTGGATGTATGTCTACAGGAATTCCTCTTCCGTCATCTTCTACACAAATAATATTTCCTTCTTCTATTGTAACATGTATATTTTTACAATATCCTGCTAGTGCTTCGTCGACACTATTGTCAACAATTTCATATACGCAATGATGTAATCCTCTTACGGAAACACTACCTATATACATTCCGTGGTCTTTTTCTAACATGCTCTAGCCCTTCAAGTACTTGTATTTGATTTGCTCCATACTCACCTTTTACCTTGTCCATCGTTTATATCACATTCCCTTCTTAAGTTTCCTCTTCTTATTGCAAATTACATTATATTATTTTTTTACTATAAAAATCAAGTATTTTTTTAAATTTTTACCTTACCATTTTCTACATAAAATATTTTTTTGTTTTCATTTTTTAATTCTAATTTATCAGTACAAGTAATTATTATTTGAATATCTTTTACATCTTCTAAAAAGCTTTCTCTTCTTTCTTTATCTAATTCTGACATAAAATCATCTAAAAGTAAAATTGGATTTTCTTCTGTTTCTTCCTTTATTATTTCAAGCTCGCTCAATTTTATAGATAAAATTGCACTTCTATGCTGTCCCTGTGAACCATATATTCCTATTTCTTTATTATTTATAAACAATTTTAAGTCATCTCTATGAACGCCTGTTGTTGTAAATCCTCTTGCTATGTCAATATTTCTATTTTCCCTTATTTTTTTTATAAATTCTTGTTTATTACTAAAATCTGAAATGTATTTTATTTTTATTGTTTCTTTATTATTAGTTATTTTTCTATGTATCTCTACTATTTTTTCTGCTAATTTTTCTGTAAATTCTTTTCTATAATTACTTATTATTTCTGCATAATCCGCTAATTTTTCTTCCCAAATTTCTAGCATTTCTTTTGATTTATTTTCATATTTTATTTGTTTTAAATAATTATTTCTTTGTTCTAAAACTTTTAAATAATTATTCAAATTATATACATATGTTGGTCTTAATTGACTAATCATTATATCTAATATTCTTCTTCTTTTGTTTGGACCTTCTTTAAATATATTTATATCATCTGGATTGAATAAAACAATATTTATATTTCCCAATACTTCACTAATTTTGTTTACCTTTACATCATTTACATATATAACTTTCTTTTCATTTATTTCTGTCTTTATTTTTCCTTCCCTGTCTTTTTTTGAATATGCAATTTCTGCTTTTGCAAAATTAGAGTTTATATTTATAATTTCTTTATCCTTATTTGTTCTATATGATTTTCCTATTGCACACAAATATATAGCTTCTAATATATTTGTTTTTCCTTGAGCATTATTTCCATAAAATATATTTATATTTTTATTTAATAATATTTCTTCTTTTTCATAATTTCTAAAATTAGTAAGATTTATTTTTTCTATGTACATCTTTCTTTCCTCTTACAATTATTCTTGAATTCTTATTGGAAGAATCATATATACATAATCTCCTGTATCCTCAACAGATTTTATAATTGATGGAGATAAACTACTTCCAAATTCTACAAATACTTCTTCATCATCAATAGCTTTTAATGCATCTAGAAAATATTTTGGATTAAATCCTACTTCTAAATTTTTTCCTTCTGAACTTAAAAATATTTCTTCCTTTGCATCCCCTGCTTGGTTTTTGCAAGATATAATTATTTTACCTATATCTATTGAAACCTTTACTGGATATTTTCTTTCTTTTTCAAGTGTTGACATTGAAATTAGACTAACTCTCTCAAAGCATTCTTGTAATTCTTTTTTATTAACTCTTATTCTAGTTTCCCAATTTTTAGGAATTACTTTTTCATATTCTAAAAATTCGCCTTCTAACAATCTTGTAACTATTTTGCAATTCTCCATTTCAAATAGTGCTTGATTTTTTGCTACACTTATTTTTATTGTATCAAATGAATCTGTTATTATTTTATTAACTTCATTTAATGTTTTTCCTGGTATTACTACTTTAAAATCATTTGTTTTTTCTTCTAAATACTTACTTTTCCAGCCGAAGTCTGTATCCATCTACAGCAACTACATTTATTTTTCCGATCCTTTATTTCAAATAAACATCCAGTAAATATTGGTCTATGTGTCTCTGTACTTACTGCAAATATAGTTTTACTAATCATATCTTTTAATGTATTTTGATCTATTGATATAGAATTTTCTTCATCTATAACTGGAAGTTCTGGAAATTCTACTGGGTTCATTGTTGCAAGTTTGTATAATGATCCTTCACATTCAATAACTAGTAATCCTTTTTCATCTAGTTTTATTGAAATATCAGTATCTGGTAATCTTCTTATAATTTCACTAAATACAGATGCTGTTACAACTGTGTTTCCTTGTTCTATAACTTCACAGTCTATGACATATTCTATACCTAATTCTAAATCATATGTTGTTAATTTTACTTGGTTATCATTTGTTTGAATAAGGATTCCTTCTAATATAGGCATTGTTGTTTTAGAAGAAACTCCTTTTACTACGGAATTAATTGCTTTGAGCAAATTACTTTTCTCACAAACAAATTTCATGGGTGATTTCCTCCTTTATAATTATATAATAATTTTAGTAGTAGTAATAGTAGTAATGTGAATTGTGTGGATAAGTGATTAAAAGCTTTTATTGCGTAAGGAAAATTTGTGTTTATAACTTGTGTATAAGTTAATACTTTGTCCACTATCTAAAATTTATAAATGTGCAAAATTTGTTTTCAACATGTTATGAACATGTTATCAACAAAGCTTTGTGCATAACCAATGTACTTGTTCCGTAAGTAAAGAATTACTTTATAAAAAAATCAAATGTTTTTACAAACAACTTTTTTATAAAAATTAGTTAATTCTTTTAATTACACTTCTTTCGGTTTTAGTATAATGTTTTTCACACTATCCACAAGCATAAATGTATTCTTATCTTTCTTCATTTCTTGTTCTATTTTATTACAAGCATGCATAACTGTTGAATGATCTCTATTTCCAAATGAAATACCTATATTTTTGTATTGCATTTTGGCAAGTTCACGACATAAATACATTGCTATTTGCCTTGGATATGCGATTTCGTTTGAACGCTTTGAACTATTCATATCTTTTACATCTATATTGAAATATTTAGATACAATATCTTTTATTGAATCTGCAGAAATAACTTTTTCTTTATTTGCAATTACAGTTGCAATAGCTTTTTCTGCAAGTTCAAATGTAATAGGACTATGTGTAAGTGATGCTTGTGCTATTATTTTGTTTAAAGTCCCCTCTAGCTCTCTTATGTTTGTATCTATTTTTGTAGCAATTGTTGATAAAACTGTGTCATCAATAACAATTCCTTCTAATTGAACTTTCTGTCTTAATATAGCAAGTCTTGTTTCGTAGTCTGCATTTGAAATGTCGACTGTAAGCCCATCTGAAAACCTAGATCTTAAACGCTCAGATAATGGATTTATGTCTTTTGGTGGTTTATCAGATGTTAAAATAATTTGTCCCCCATTTTCTTTAATAGTGTTGAAAGTATGGAAAAATTCTTCTTGTATTCCATCTTTTCCAGCTAAAAATTGGATGTCATCTATCATTAAAACATCTATATTTCTGTATTTTTGTCTAAAAGCTTCATTGGAATTATCTTTTATACCGTTTATGAATTCATTAGTAAATTTTTCTGAAGAAACATATAGTACTTTTTTATTAGGATATCTAGATAAAACTTCATTTCCTACTGCATGTAAAAGATGAGTTTTACCAAGGCCTACTCCTCCATAAATAAATAAAGGGTTATAAGAAATTCCAGGAGCTTCTGAAACAGCAAGTGATGCAGCTTGAGCAAATCTATTGTTTTCACCGATTACAAATGTATTGAAAGTATATTTAGGATTTAAGTTTGATTTTATATGTTCATTATTATTATTGGAAAAAGCTCCGAGTCTGCTCCCCTACTTTATTTGCTATCATGTAATTAATAGAAAAAATTCTATTAGTAGCTTCTTTGAAACAATTTATTAGTAGTGGTTCATATGGTTTTACTTGATCAGCAAAAAAAGGTGTTTGTACTAGTAATGTTACAACATCCCCATCTATTGAAAAAATATCTAAGGGAGAAATCCAAGTTTCATAAGCTATTTTTGAAAGTCCTTGTTTAGCATTGTTTTTTACTTCTTTTATTAATTCTTGATAATTGTCTTTCATAAAAGCCTCCCAAAATTTTATATATTTTCTTTAAATAATATATCAAAAAACATCAAAAAATGTCAATAAAAATGTGGAAAATTTAAAAGAAAATGTGGATAGAAAAAATAAATGCTTTATTTCCGTAAGAAAAATTGATAAAAGTCTTGACAAGGGATAGGAAAATAATGTATAATTTTAATGTTATAATACACGGAGAGTGGGAGGTGCTAACGCAAATGAAAAGAACATATCAACCAAAAAAGATTCAAAGACAAAAAGAGCATGGATTCTTAAAAAGAATGAAAACTAGAGCTGGTAGAAATATATTAAAAGCAAGAAGAGAAAAGGGAAGAAAGAAACTAAGTGCTTAAATAAGTAGGACCTAAGTTAAATAAATTTTAGGTCCTTTTTGCATAAGGTTTTATGAAAAAATATGAAAAATACAGAAAAATTGAAGAAAAATTATGAATTTAAGCTTGTTTTGACTAGAGGAGAATATTATTCTGCAAAGTGTTTAGAAGCTTTTGTTTTAAGAAATAATGTAAATATTAATAAAATGCGGTATTGCAATTAGGACAAAGGCTGGAATAGCAGTAAAAAGAAATAGGGTAAAAAGACTAATAAGAGAGAGTTATAGATTAAATGAAAATATAATTTTCGGAAAAAATGTTAGTATAGTATTTTTAGTAAAGAAAAGTATAGATATTTCTACAATTACTTATAACAGCGTATTTGCGGATATGATAGATATTTTAAATAGGGTAGGACAAAGATAAAATGAAAAGGATATTTATTAGTTTAATTAATATGTATCAAAAGCATATATCAACATTATTTCCTAGAAGATGTAGATTTTATCCTAGTTGCTCAGAATATGCAAAACAGGCAATAGATAAATATGGAGTAGTTAAAGGAATATTTTTGCGGGGTAAAGAGAATAGTAAGGTGTAATCCATTTTCAGAAGGTGGATATGATCCGCTAAAATAAGAGGTTAGGAGATTACGAATGATTTCATTTTTTGCAAATTTATTTGGTTATTTATTAAATTTTATATATAACATTATAAACAACTTTGGATTATCAATAATTTTGTTTTCAGTGATTGTAAAGATTATTTTATTACCAATTTCAATTAATCAGCAGAAAACAATGAAAAAAACATTAAAAATCCAAGAAGAGCTTAAAAGAATCCAAGTAAAAGATAAAAATAATCCAGAAGCATTACAAAGAGACACAATGGAATTATATAAAAGAGAGAAGATGAATCCATTTGGAGGATGCTTTAGTGGGATTATTCAAATTATATTAATATTATCAGTATTTTATTTGGTAAGAGAGCCTTTGACATATATGAAAAAGGTTGATCCAGAGCTTATCAATCAATATAAAACAGAAATATTAGAAAATTCTGACAAGAAGAATGCATATCCTGAAATATCTATAATTAGGGAAAAGTCAGAAAGTGATGAACAAGTATACATAAACATGGAATTTTTAGGATTAGATTTAAGTAGTATACCATCAAAAGATATAACAGATTGGAAAACATATGTAATTCCAGTATTATATGTAATTTCAACATTTATATCAATGAGAATTACATCTGCAATGCAAAATGGAAAATCAAAAAAGAAGGCAGATAAAGATAAAGTTATAGATGTGACTGATGGCAAGGCAGAGGAGCAGTTAGATGAATTAGACATAATGGCACAAACAAATAAAAATATGTCTTATATGATGCCAATTTTAGCTGTTTCAATTTCACTTATAGCACCACTTGGACTTGCTTTATATTGGCTTACAAATAATATTCTTATGATTGTTGAAAGACTTTTATTAAATGTATTTATAAAAGATAAGGAGGAAGAAGCAAATGCCTGAAACCAGAATATTTGAAGGAAAGACTACAAATGAGGCAATTGAAAAAGGACTAAAAGAGTTAAAAGTATCAAAAAACGATGTAGAAATTAATGTTATCAAGGAAGAAAATAAAAGAAGTTTTTTTGATATATTAGCACCAAGAGTAGTAAAAGTTGAGATGAAATTGAAGGAAAAGGTACAAGCAAAGGAAGAAAGAGAAAAAGTAGAAACAGTCGTAGAAATAGATAGAGAAGAGATGGAAAAAGCTAAAGCAAGAGTTGTTGAATTTTTAGATAAGTTTTTATTAGAATCTACAGGAAAACAAATAGAATATAAATGTAATATAAAAGAAAATGCATTAGAGATTATTATTGATGACGAAGAGGCAAATTTTTTAATAGGTTATAGGGGAGAGACATTAAATGCTCTTCAAGTAATACTTACTAACATAGCTACAAAGAATTGCAAAGATAGAATAAGAATAGAGATAGATATTTTAGGATATAGAGAAAAGAGAAAAAAGGTTTTAGAGGATTTAGCAGAAAAAATATCAAAGACAGTAATAAAAACAGGTAAATCAATAGCACTAGAACCTATGACACCATATGAGAGAAAGATAATACACACAAAGCTACAAAATAGCAATAAAGTAAAGACTGCAAGTGTAGGAGAGGGAATGCATAGAAAGGTTGTTATTTCTTTAAAATAAGTATAATATATGATATAAATCTAAGGTCAAAGTTAGGATTTGTATATTCAGTTATGAATATTTCTTACTTTGACCTTTTTAATTTGGAAATATAAAAGATACAATAAAATAAGTTAAGTATTAAAAAGAGAGAGGAGATATAAATGGATACAATAGCTGCAATTTCAACTGCTTTAGGAAATGCAGGAATAGGAATAATAAGAATTAGTGGGGATGAGAGTTTTGATATTATAAAGAAGGTGTTTAAACCTAAAACAGAAATGAAAGAAATTAAATCAAATGTGATAAGGTATGGATATATTGTAAATGAAGGAAAAATAGTAGATGAAGTTTTAGTTTCTTTTTTTGTTCATCCAAAGTCATTTACGACTGAAAATATGTGTGAAATAAATTCTCACGGTGGAAGTATTGTGATGAGGGAAATATTAGATATATGCTTAAAAAACGGGGCAAGACTTGCAGAACCTGGAGAATTTACTAAAAGGGCTTTTTTAAATGGTAGAATCGATTTATCACAAGCTGAAGCTATAATAGATATTATTAATAGTAAAAGTGAAAAAGAGGCAAAGGCGTCTGCTAAGCAGTTAACAGGAGAGTTATCTGAAAAATTAGCATATATAAGAAAAAATGTAATGAATATGCTAGTTGATATAGAAGCTTCAATTGATTATCCTGAATATGATGTTGAAGAAGTAACAAATGAAAAAATATTAAGAACTCTTAATGAAATAGAAGGAGAGATTGAAAAGCTAGAAAAGACTTTTGAAAATGGAAAGATAATAAAAGAAGGCATTAATATTGCTATAATTGGAAAACCAAATGTAGGCAAATCTTCTCTTTTAAATGCTTTTTTGAATACTGAAAGGGCAATAGTTACTGATATAGAGGGAACTACAAGGGATACTATTGAGGAATTTATGCAAATAGATGGAATCCCAATTAAAATAGTAGATACGGCTGGAATTAGAAACACTGAAGATACAATTGAGAAAATAGGAATAAATAAATCTATTGAAAAAGCTGAAGATGCAGATCTTATACTTGCATTAGTTGATGTAAGCAAAGAATTAGATGAAGAGGATATAAGAATATTAGAATTGATAAAAAATAAAACTGCAATTGTATTACTTAATAAGATAGATAAAAGTGAAGTTATCAATGAAGAAGATATAAGAAAAATAGTAAACAATAAAGAGATTTTAGCTATATCTGCTTTAAATAAGGAAGGAATAGATAAAATATTTAGCAAAATTTCTGAAATGTATAATATTAATCAAATTAGTATAGATGATAGTTTAATAATAACAAATGAGAGGCATAAGCAAGCAATAAGAAATATGTTAGAATATATAGAAAAATCAAGACAAGCAATAGAAGAAAAGAGACCAATTGATATTATTACAATTAATATAACCAATATTTTAGAAGAAATAGGAAAAATTACAGGAGAGGGAGTATCAGAGGATATTATTACTGAAATTTTCAAGAAATTTTGCTTAGGAAAGTAAAATGTTTCCCGTGAAACAATGAATATAAAATATGAAGTATAAAATAGAAATGCGTTATAGGAAGGAATGTGAAAAAAGATGAGTTATTATGCTGGAGATTATGATGTAGCAGTTATTGGAGGAGGACATGCAGGATGTGAAGCAGCTCTTGCAACTGCAAGAATGGGATTTAAGACTTTGTTATTTTCTATTAGTTTGGAAGCAATTGCTAATATGCCATGTAATCCAAATATAGGTGGAACTTCTAAAGGACATCTAGTAAGAGAAATAGATGCTCTTCGGAGGAGAAATGGGAAAGAATATTGACAAGACATTTATTCAATCTAGAATGTTAAATATGTCAAAGGGACCTGCAGTCCATTCTTTAAGAGCACAAGCAGATAGAAAAAAATATCATATTGAAATGAAGCATACTTTAGAAAAACAAGAAAATTTATATATTAAGCAAGCTGAAATTGTAAATATCGAAGTGGAAGATAATAAGGTAAAAAGTGTTGAAACTAATATTGGAGCAATATATAATGTTAAGTGTGTTATTTTGGCAACAGGTACATATTTGAAAGGAAAAATTTATATTGGAGAAGTTTCTTATGAAAGTGGGCCAGACCGGAGTTTTTCCAGCTAATAAGCTATCAGAATCATTAAAGAAACTTGGAATAGATATTGTAAGATTTAAAACGGGTACACCAGCTAGAGTTAATAGAAATTCTATTGATTTTTCAAAGATGGAAATACAAAATGGTGATGATGATATAGAGATGTTTTCTTTTGAAAATGAATCAAAGAAAATAGACCAAGTGCCATGCTATTTAACATATACAAATGCTAGAACACATGATATTATAAGAAAAAATTTGCACAGATCACCCTTGTATGCTGGAAAAATAGAAGGAACAGGACCTAGATATTGCCCATCTATAGAGGATAAGGTGGTACGATTTAGTGATAAGGAAAGACATCAGATTTTTATTGAACCTATGGGACTTGACACAGAAGAAATGTATGTACAAGGAATGAGTTCATCTCTTCCAGAGGATGTACAGATTGAAATGTATAGAACTATTGCAGGACTTGAAAATGTTCAATTTACAAGACCTGCATATGCAATAGAATATGATTGTATTGAACCTTCACAACTTAAATTATCATTAGAATTAAAAAAGATTTCTGGTATGTTTTTTGCAGGACAAATAAATGGTACTTCTGGATATGAAGAAGCTGCTGCACAAGGAATAATAGCAGGAATAAATGCAGGACTAAAGCTTAAAGGGGAAGAACCTTTGATATTAGATAGATCAGATGCATATATTGGAGTTTTGATAGATGATATTGTTACAAAAGGAACGAATGAGCCATATAGAATGATGACATCTAGAGCTGAATATAGATTACTTTTAAGACAAGATAATGCTGATTTAAGATTAACGGAAAAAGGATATAAAGTTGGACTGATTTCTGAAGAAAGATATAAGAAGTTTAAAGAAAAAGAAAAGCAGATAAATAAAGAAATAGAGAGGCTAAGAAAGACATCTATTAAGCCAAATGAAGAGATAAATAATTTACTAGTTTCACATGAAACTATGCCTTTAAAAGTACCTGAAAAGATTTCTGAATTATTGAAAAGGACAGAGATTACTTATAATGATTTAAAGGATTTTGACTTAGATAGAAAAGAATTACCTAAAGATGTAATAAAAGAAGTTGAAATTGAGCTAAAGTATGAAGGATATATAAAAATGCAGGAAGCTCAAGTTGAGAAGTTTAGAAAATTAGAAAGAAAAGAATTAAGTGAAAATATTGATTATCAAAAGATTCAAGGTTTAAGTTTAGAAGCAAGACAAAAATTAAACAAACATAAACCAACATCAGTAGGACAAGCATCAAGAATATCAGGAGTTTCTCCAGCAGATATATCTGTTTTATTGATTTATCTTGAACAAGAAAAAAGAATAAAAAATTAAAAAAAGTTGAATTAAAAACATTGACATATTTTGTATAATTTTATATGATATAATAATACAGAAAATGATTAATTAATTTGATAACAGAAATGTAAGGAGGAAGCAAAAGTGGCAAAAATAGTTTCAATAGCAAATCAAAAAGGTGGAGTTGGAAAGACTACAACAGCAATTAATTTGAGTGCTGCTCTTGCTAAAAAAGGCAAGAAAGTTTTATTAATAGATGCAGATCCACAAGGAAATGCAACAAGTGGACTAGGAATTGATAAAGAAATCGAAAAGTCAATATATGATGTAATAATAAATGAAATAAGTATGAATGAGGTAATAAAAGATACTAAAATAAAGAAATTAAAAGTTTGCCCTTCTAATATAAATCTTGCAGGAGCAGAGGTTGAGCTTGTTTCATTAATGTCTAGAGAGCATAGATTGAAAGAAAGAGTAGATGAAATAAGTGATGATTATGATTATATAATTATTGATTGCCCTCCTTCTTTAGGACTTATAACTCTTAATGCTTTTACTGCTTCAAGTAGTGTATTAATTCCAGTACAATGTGAATACTATGCGCTTGAGGGATTAGGACAATTAATTAATACAATAAATTTAGTTAGAAGACATTTGAATAAGGACATAGAGATCGAAGGTGCACTTCTTACTATGTATGATTCAAGAACAAATTTATCTAATCAAGTTGTAAAAGAGGTAAAGAGGTATTTTGAGGATAGAGTATATAAAACTGTTATACCAAGAAATATAAAATTAAGTGAAGCACCAAGCTATGGAATGCCTATTTCCGTATATGATTCTAAATCTAAAGGTGCCAAATGTTATGAAAAATTAGCAAAAGAATTTATGGATAAAAATGATGTCGAAGATGATAAAGCGAAAGCAAAACATATGAAATAATATAATTATGTAAAGAGAAAGGAATGATAATTATGCCAAAGAAAACGGGCTTAGGAAAAGGATTAGATGCTTTATTTAAAAGTACTATAAATGAAGAAATTAAAGAGGAAGAAAAAGTTTTTAAAATTAAAATAAATGAAATAGAACCAAACAGGGAGCAACCAAGAAAAAGATTTGATGAGGAAGCTTTAGAGGAACTTGCAGAATCAATAAAAAGATATGGATTAATTCAGCCTATCGTTGTAACTAAAAAAGGTGATTATTATGAGATAATTGCAGGAGAAAGAAGATGGAGAGCTAGTAAAAAAGCAGGACTTAAAGAGATTCCAGCTATTGTTCGTGAAGATAATGAAAAGGAAAATAGTGAAATTTCTTTAATTGAAAATATTCAAAGAGAAGATTTAAATGTAGTAGAAAAGGCTGTTGGAATAAAAGTTTTAATGGATAGATATTCTTTAACACAACAACAAATGTCAGAGATAATAGGAAAAAGTAGAAGTGCTATTGCAAATACAATAAGAATATTAAATTTGGATGAAAGAGTATTAGAACTTGCAAAAGAGGGAAAATTATCAGAGGGACATTGTAGAGCTTTACTTGCAATTGAAGAAGGAGATAAGCAATATGAGATGGCATTAAAGCTTATTGAAGCTGGCTCTAATGTAAGAGAAGCTGAAGAAAAGACAAAAAAGAAAAAACAAGAACCTAAAAAGGATAAGAGAAAGGAAGCAATTTTTAGAGATATCGAGGATAGTTTTCAAAGCTTTTTTGGTACAAAAGTAAAGCTACAAGCAGGTTCTAAAAAAGGAAAGATTGTGATTGAATATAAATCAAATGATGATTTAGAAAGATTGCTTGAAATTATTAGAAAGTAAAATTACAAGGAGAGTTTAGATTGGATAATTTATTAAATTCTTTAGTAGAAATAACCAAAAATGACATGTTTGCATTAGGAATTGCATTGGTTTGTATATTATTATTCATATTATATGTATCAAATATATTAAAATTAAATAAAATTAAAAAAGAATATAAGAAATTTTTGGAAAAACTTGGAAATGGGAATAATATAGAGGAAATCTTAAATAATCATTTAGATAGAATAAATAAAGTAATAACCAAGAATGAAGAATTAGAAAAATACTGTATGAAGCTGGATACAGACATTAAGTATTGTATACAGAAAGTGGGAATTTATAGATATAATGCATATAAGGATACAGGAAGCGATTTAAGTTTTACTTTGGCACTTCTTAATGAGGAAAATGATGGAATAATATTAAATGGAATATATTCAAGAGAAATGTCTAATATATATGCAAAGCCAGTAAAGAACGGTAAATCAGAATATAAAATGACGGATGAAGAATTAGAAGCAATAAAAAGAGCAATTAATGTAACAGATATAACAAAAGATTAATAATTTGGAGTTTTTGTATTGACAGATTACTTAAAATATGTTAAGATATGTATGTTGTAAGTGCTTATACAACAACAATGCAGAGGTGGTCGAGTTGGTTTATGGCACCAGTCTTGAAAATTGGCGTAGGTGAATAGCCTACCGTGGGTTCGAATCCCACCCTCTGCGCCAGAAGTATCTCATCATGTATGGGAGCTTTTTTTTTGGAGAGTTGTCTGAGCTCGGTTTAAGGTACCAGTCTCGAAAACTGGAGTAGGTAAATAGCCTACCGTGGGTTCAAATCCCACACTCTCCGCCAAAGCTAAATGCAAGTTTTTTCTAAATTGTATTGACTTAAGCCACAAAATATATTATAATAGTAAAGTATTTGGAGATTTACCCAAGTGGCTGAAGGGGACGGTTTGCTAAACCGTTAGGGTTGCGTAAGTGGCCGCGAGGGTTCAAATCCCTCAATCTCCGCCAAGATAAAAAGGTATTGCTTTATTATAGAGCAATACCTTTTTTTGTGTTTATTATATTATATAAAAAAGTACAAGAATAAAGAGAAGTTGATAGCTTATTTTAGTTTGAAATTAAAGGCTCTCAAAAAATGACTTCTTATTTTTAATTATAAGGAGATAATATAAAAAAGTAAGTAAAGTTATATAGATCAAAAATAAATATGGCTTAAAAATGAAATTTAAAACAAAGTGCTTGAAAGCGGCTATTTATGTGGTATTTAAATCTATAAAATATTTGATATTTAATTAAATAAATTTTATAATAAAATCTAAATTACATAAGAAATTTAGATTAATTATGCTAAAAATTCGTTATAAAAAGTAAATTAAAAATAATTAAAAAATCTGAAAATAGAATTAAAATATAACTATAAAAATAATTTAATAAAAATAAGTACAAAAATAATTAAAAAATTTTCGAGACAAAATAAAAATATAGAAAAAATATTAATGAAAAAAAATAAAATTATAAAATATAGTTAAAAGATAAAAAATAAAAGTAAAAATTATTAAAAGGATTTTTTATTTTTAATTTTATTGAGTGAAAAATTTAAATAAAATGATTTAATAAAAAAATAATAAAATAAAAAAGAGAAAAAAGAAAGATTAAATTTTTAAAAGAAGAATAAATAACAAAATAAATAATTTAATTAGTCAATGAAAAATATAAATTGAAATATAATAAAAATATTTATAAAAATAATAAAAATTGGTACAAAAATTAGAAAAAAATAATAGAAGATGTGAGAGGTAAAAAAAATAAGTAACCAAAAACAAAGGGGAAAATGCAAACGATTGTACGAAAAAATTACAGACAAAGCAAAAGAAAAGTAAAAAGGAAATGAAAGGAAAATATAAAAAAGGACAAAGCTGATTATCTAGGAATGCCTAGCAAAACAACCTAAAATGTGGATAACTTTTGACAGCAAAATCGGTAGAAAAACGAGTATAAGATAGACAAAAAAGAGAAAAAGTGAAGCACAAATTGGAAATATTGATGTAAAGAAGGAGAGAAAAAGCTATATATAAATAATATAATTATGTAAAATATAAAAATAGGAATTATGAAAGTGATTAAAAATAAAAAAGTCACATAAAAAACGGAAAAATGGATAAAAAAATAACAAAAAATTAACAAAAAAAGAGGAGAGAAAATACAAAAAAATAAGTGAAAAATAATCAAAAAAATATAAATGAAAAATAAATATAAGAGCAGAGAAAAAATTAAAATATAATATATAAAAATTTATTAAACTAATTATAGAATATAATTATAAAAATGAAAAAATAAAATTATTAAATTATAAAAATAAAATTTTCAAAAATAAAAAGTTAATGAAAAATTTTTTAGTAAAAAATAATAAACAAAAAATAATGTGAAAAAATTTTTTAATAAAAAAATTAAAAATAAAAATGAGTGAAAAAAATTTTTATTAAAAATAAAAAAATAAAATATAGAAAAAATATTTTTATAAAAAACAAAAACAAAAAATCTTAACAAAAAAATTTTTTATAAAAAAATAAAACGAAAAAAATTAAGTAAAAATTTTTAATAAAAATTAATAGGAATTATTTTTACAAAAAATAATAAATAGAAAATTTTGATCTAAAAAAATTGTTAATTATTTTAATTAATAATATTGTAAAAAAATAGTAGATTATTAAAAAAATAAAAAAATATTTTTTATCATAAAAAAGGCAAAAAAGTGAAAAAGCAATCTTATAAAAAGAAATAGAAGTTTAATTATTAGAAGAATTATAAATAAATTAAAGAATGAAAAAGGAATGTTTAAAAGAATAGAAGTTTTAGAAAAAAATAATAAAAATTGGTACAAAGATAAAGAAAAAATAATAGATGATATTAAGTAGAAAAAAAGTGGTAACCAAAATATATAGGAAAAACACAAACAATTGTACGAGAAAATAAAAGATAAGGCGAAAGAAAAGTAAAAAGGAAATGAAGGGAAAATATAAAATATAGGCAAGTCTGATTATCTAGGAATGCCTAGTAAAGTAACCGAAAATGTGGATAACTTTTGGCAGCAAAAGAGGCAGAAAAACGACTATAAAATAGTCCCAAAAGAGAAAAAGTGAAGCACAAATTGGAAATATTGATGTAAAAAAGGAGAGAAAAAGTTATATATAAATAATATAATTATGTAAAATATAAAAATGAGATTTATGAAAGTGATTAAAAATAAAAAACAAGATAAAAACGAAAGATGTATAAAAAGATGATAGGAAATTAATAAAAAAGGAATAGATAAAAATACAAAAAACAAAAGAAAATAGTCAAAAAAATATAAATGAAAAATAAATATAAAAGCAGAGAAAAAATTTAAATTAATAAAATATAATATATAAAAATTTATTAAACTAATTATAAAATATAATTATAAAAATGAAAAAATAAAATTATTAAATTATAAAAATATTAATAGAAAAAATTTTTAAAATAAAAAATGAAATTATAAAAATATAATTTTTTAAAATAAAAAATTAATGAAAAAATTTTTTAGTAAAAAATAATAAACAAAAAATAATCTAAAAATTTTTGAATAAAAAAATTAAAAATAAAAATGAGTGAAAAAATTTTTATTAAAAATAAAAAAAATAAAATATATAAAAAATATTTTTATAAAAAAAACAAAAACAAAAAATCTTAACAAAAAATTTTTTATAAAAAATAAAAAGAAAAAATTTAAGTAAAAATTTTTTCTAAAAATAAATAAGAATTATTTTTAGAAAAAAATAATAAATAGAAAATTTTGATCCAAAAAAATTATTAATTATTTTAATTAATAATTTTGTAAAAAAATAGTAGATTATTATAAAAAATAAAATGTATTTTTTATAATAAAAAAGCCTAAAAGTGAAAAAGAAATTTTATATAAAAAATAGAAGTTTAATTATTAGAAATATTATAAATAAATTAAATAATAACTTAGGAATATTTAAAAGAATATAATTTTATAGAAAAAATAATAAAAATTAAAATAAAAATAGAGAAGAAAATAAAAATATTAAAAAAGTGATAAGATGAAAAGTAACTAAAAATGCCTTAAAAAAGCAAACAATTGTACAATAAATTAAAAAGATAAAGTAAAGAAAGGAAAGTAACGGAGGAAGAAAAAATAGAGAATATGCAGAATACTTACTATGCAGAAATGCCTAGTGAGAAAGACGAAAATGTGGATAACTTTTTCAAGGGAAACTACTGAAAATGTGAGGGAAAAATTGGATAAAGTATAAAAGAAAAATAAAAAACAGGATATTTTTATCTGAAAAAAGCATACGAAAGTCATGAGAAAATAATGTAATTATGTAAAGAATAAAAATGGAGTTTATAAAAACAATTAAAAATATAAAAATAAAAAAATTTGTAAATACTAATAAAATAATAAGAAAAAAATTAATAAAAAAAAGAATAGACAGAGCACAAAAAAACGAGGGAAAAATATAAATATAATAATAGGATAAAAAATAAATCAATAAAAAGTATATGAAAAATTATTAGACAATTTATGAAATATAAATTATAAAAAATAAAATTATGCAATGATAAAAAAATATTAATAAAAATTTTTTAATAATGAAAAATAAAATTGTAAAAATATAATTTTCAAAAATAAAAAATTAATGAAAGAAATTTTTAATAAAAATAATAAATAAAAAATAATCTGAAAAAATTAAAAATGAAAACAAATAAAAAATTGTTTATTGAAAATTAAAAAATAAAAATATTTTATAATAAAATTAAAATAAAAAATGAAATCTAATCTTAATAGAAATTATAATTCTATTTTAATATATAATAAATAAATTATTTAATAATAATAAATAATAATTATTAAATTTTTATAATATTTTAATTAATAAATATATATAAATATGGAAATATTAAAAATGGCTATGAATAAAGGGAGAGGCATAGCAGGTAGAAATGGTGGAATAAGCTTAATTAATAATAGTAATAAAAGAAAAAATATAAATAAATTTAAGAAAAATTTCAATAAATCCTTAATATAGTCCAGAATAACAATTTACATGTAAATATTAAATAAAGTAATCCTAAGGGAAAAGAAATAGTATATTACAAGGTAACTAAAAATTGAGTAAAAAAATAAAATAGATAGAGGAACAAGGTAACATAATTGAAGATATAACAAAAATAAAAGAACGAGGAATTTTGAAAGACAGTAAAGCAAAACATGCGTAGTGATTGAATAAAAAATGTGGATAACTTTTTACTAAAATATGGTAGAAAAAAATAGTGAAAAAATACTAAATTTATAAAAAATAAAACAAAAATCAAAGAGAAAAATAAAACAGAATTTTGTATTTTATGCAATAAAAATAATTGAATTATGTTAAACTATAAAACAGCATAAAAACGCGAAAAACTTGGTAATACTGAAACTTTGAAAAACACCAAAAAATAAACTTAAATATTCATATATTATTAATAAAGAAAATAAATAAAAAAGTAAATATTTAAAATTTTATAGCAATAATATTTAATAAAAAATTATTAATTAAAATAAAATATAAAAAAATAAAATAAAAAATAAACCCAAATTATTAAACAGAAAAATTTTATAATTTGGGTTCAGTTAAATTTCCTACTTATTTTTTTATTTATTTAAAAATAATTTCTTTTTCCTTTTCTTCATTTTTTATATTTTCTTCTTTTGCTTTAATTTGTTCTTTTGATAAATTATCTTTTGCAACTGTCATTAAAAGTTTTAGTCTATTTGTTTGATTTGCTTCACTGGCTCCTGGATCATAATCAACAGGGCTAATATTTGCATTTGGATATTTTGAGCGTATTGTTTTTATAACTCCTTTTCCAACAACATGATTTGGTAAGCATGCGAATGGTTGAACACATACAATGTTTGGAATTCCATTTTCAATATATTCGCACATTTCTGCAGTTAAAAACCAACCTTCACCTGTTTGATTTCCTATTGATAAAATATCTTTTACTTTTTCTTCTAAGTGCCAAATATCACATGGAAGTAAGTAATCTTTTTTTGAATTAGATAAAGCAATTTTTATATCTTTTTCAAATATATCTATTAATTTTAATGCAAATTTAAATATTTTTGCTTTTGTTTTATCAGTATTAAGAAGTGTATTAAAAGTTATTTTATGTGTTGCCATGAATTTAATAAATCCCATAAAATCTGGCATTACAACTTCTGCACCTTCTTTTTCTAATACATTAATTACAAAATTATTTCCAAAAGGATGATATTTAATCAAAATTTCTCCAACAACTCCGACTTTTGGTTTTGTAATCGAAGTATCTAATTCTATTTTTTCAAAATCTTCTACAATATCATAGATACTTTGTTTAAATTGTTTTGAATTTGATTTTCTTATTAATGATTTACAAACTTCAAGCCATTTATTATATTTTTCTTCTGCTTCTCCTTTATGTATTTCGTATGCTCTATTTTTTAATAATAATTTTTGTAATAAATCTCCATAAATTACTGATTTTAATAATTTTTCCATAAGAGGAATAGTTATTTTAAATCCTGGATTTTTTTCCATTCCAACAATATTAAAGCTGATTACAGGAACTTGAGGGAAACCTGCATCTCTAAGAGCTTTTCTTATAAATCCTATGTAATTTGTTGCTCTACAACCACCACCAGTTTGAGACATTATTAATGCAGTTTTATTAACATCATATTTACCAGATTGAAGTGCTTCAATCATTTGGCCAGTTGTTAAAATTGATGGATAGCAAGCATCATTATTTACATATTTTAATCCAACATCAACTGTTTTACTAGTACATTCTTCTAGCAATTTTACATTATAACCACATGAAGCGACGGCTGTTTCTAAAAGAGAAAAATGTATAGGTGCCATTTGAGGAACAAGAATTGTATAATCTTTTTTCATTTCCTTTGTAAATGGGACTTTATATATTTCATATTTTCCTTTTTCATCAGAACACTCAAGGCATTCTTTTTCCTTTTTCTTTTCTAATCTTTTATTTATACTTGCAAGCAATGATCTTATACGAATACGAACTGCTCCTAAATTATTTACTTCATCAATTTTTATTAATGTATACATTTTATTATAACTTGATAGAATTTCTTCAACTTGGTCTGTAGTTACAGCATCGACACCACATCCGAAAGAGTTAAGTTGAATCAATTCTAGGTTTTCATGTTTTCCTACAAAGTCAGCTGCTGCATATAATCTACTATGAAATACCCATTGATCGACAACTCTTAGAGGCCTTTTTACAGCTACTTCCCCAGCAACTGAATCTTCCGTAAGAACACATAAACCTAGACTTGTGATTAATGTATCTATACCATGATTGATTTCAGAGTCTACATGGTAAGGACGACCTGCTAAAACAATACCTTTTAAGTTATTTTTCTCCATGTATTCCAAGCTGCGTTTGGCTTCATTTCGAATATCTTGCTTACATTTTTGATATTCATTTTCAGCAGCGATTGCAGCTTCTGTTAATTCTTTTTTATTAAAATTATATTCTGAAAATTCATCTAATTCCATTATTTTTTTAACTAAATTTTTGCAATCAAAAGGTAAAAATGGATTTATAAATTTAATATTTTTTATTTCCTCTACATTATTTTTAATAACTTCTGAATATGAAATTACAATTGGACAGTTATATTTATTATCTGATGCTTCATATTCTTTTCTTGAATATGGCATACAAGGATAAAAAATTGTTTTAATTCCAGAATTTATTAAACTCATAATATGCCCATGTGATAGTTTTGCAGGATAGCAAACTGATTCTGATGGCATAGATTCAATTCCTTTTTCATAGGTCTTTCTTGTACTTTTTTCAGAGATAATAACTCTGAATCCTAACTTTGTAAAGAAAGTAAACCAGAAAGGATAATCTTCATACATATTTAAAACTCTTGGGATACCAATAGTTCCACGATAAGCTTCAGTTTCTGATAATGGAGTATATCCAAAAATTCTTTCAGCTTTATATTTAACGAGGTTTGGAAGTTCAGAATTTCCAGTAACAATTCCAGCACCGCGTTCACAACGATTACCAGATACATGTTTTTTGCCGTTACTAAATTGATTAATTGTAAGAGCACAATGATTTTCACAACCATTGCATCTTGTATGAGTAACTTTTATATTTAAGTTATCTATTTCTTCTGCAGTTGCTAAATGTGAAATATAGTCCATATCCATGTTGGCTTCATATTGTTCTTTAGCAAGAAGAGCAACTCCATAAGCACCCATTAATCCAGCTATATCAGGTCTTACAACTTCTTTACCTACGATTAATTCAAAGCTACGCAATACAGCATCGTTATAGAATGTTCCACCCTGTACAACTATATGGTCACCTAAAGTTTCTGGATCTCTTATTTTCATAACTTTTTGAATAGCATTTTTTACTACGGAAATAGATAGTCCAGCAGATATATCTCCAACTGAATATCCTTCTTTTTGTGATTGCTTTATTTTTGAATTCATGAAAACTGTACATCTAGAACCTAAATCAACTGGGGTTCTAGAAAGTAAAGCTTCATTTACGAAATCTTCTATTGAAAGATTTAAACTTTTTGCAAATGTTTCAATAAATGAACCACAACCAGATGAACAAGCTTCATTAAGCATTATATTATCTATTGCACCATTTTTTAGTTTTATATATTTCATATCTTGTCCACCAATGTCAACAATGCTTGTTACATTTGGCATAAATTCTGAAGCTGCACGATAGTGAGAAATTGTTTCAATTTCTCCTAGCTCTACATTTAATGCTGCTTGTATTAATTTTTCTCCATATCCTGTAACACCAGAGAAACGTAATTTAGTATTCTTTGGTAAAATAGAATAAGTTTCTTTTAGCATATCTGTTACACTTTTTAAAGGATCTCCTTCGTTATTTCTATACATAGAATGTAAAAGATTTCCTTCATTATCTATAATAACAAGCTTTGTTGTTGTAGAACCTGCATCTATTCCTATAAAGCAGTCTCCTGAAAAATTTTCTAAAGATTTTCTTTTTACTTTTGCTTTAGAATGTCTTTCTTTAAAAGCTTCATATTCTGCATCTATTGAAAATAAAGGAGCTAATGGCTTAGTAGTTGTATCCTTAGAATTTCTAAGCATTCCTATTTTACTCTTTAATTTCTCTACGGAAATAGGGTTTCTATTTAATGAATCTAGTGCAGCACCTTTTGCAACTAAAAGATGTGCATCTTCAGGAGTAATAGCAGATTTTATATTATCTCCTAGTGTTTCTATAAATCTTTTTCTAAGTTCAGATAAGTAGTTTAAAGGTCCTCCTAAAAATGCAATATTACCACGAATAGGTCTACCACAAGCAAGCCCACTTATTGTTTGATTTACAACAGATTGGAAGATAGATACTGCTAAATCTGATTTTTTTGCTCCATCATTTATTAGAGGTTGTATATCAGTTTTTGCAAAAACTCCACAACGAGAAGCGATTGGATATATTGTTGTATAATCTTTTGCAAGCTCATTAAGACCAGCTGTGTCTGTATGTAAAAGGCTTGCCATTTGATCTAGAAAAGCACCAGTTCCACCAGCACAAGTTCCATTCATTCGTTGTTCTACAAATTTATCAAAATATATAATTTTGGCATCTTCGCCACCAAGTTCAATAACGACATCAGTTTCTGGTATGTATTTTTCAACAGCTCTTTTACAAGATACAACTTCTTGAATAAATGGAACATCCAAGAAATTAGCTGCAGACATAGCACCAGAGCCTGTAAGTGCAAGTGTAAATTCATTATTTGGATAATTTTCAGTAAGTTCCTCTAATACATTACAAACTGTATTTTTTGTATCAGAGAAATGTCTTTTATATGATGTATGTATAGTTTCTAAATTATCGTTCATTACAACTATTTTTACTGTAGTAGAACCTACATCAAGTCCTATATGTAATAATTTTTCGTTTTTCATATAAGTTCGTCTCCTTATAATCTTAAGCTATATTATTAATCTCCTCTTAATTTTATACATATTTTGCTGATTTGTCAATGTCAAGAATTGTAAAAAAGTCTTAAAATTCAATAAGCCGTAAAGAAAAACGGATTTGTAAATGTTATAGAAATAAAAATGATTCATATTTTGTCCGTTAAGTAAATATATTTAATTAAGAAATTTAGGAAAGGAATGTTTCAAATATGAAAAATAAAAAAATTTTGATAGGCATAATTTGTGCCCTAATTTTGATTTTGATAGTATTCATAATAATAAAAGTGTTAACTAAAAGTGATGAAGAAACTACTACGGAAATAACGCCGATGCAGGAAATGACTGAAGATCAAGAAAGACAGACTATTGTTTCTTTATACTATATTAATACAGAAACGAAATCTCTTATGCCAGAAGCAAAAGTAATAGATGCAAAAGACTTGCTAAAAGCACCATATGAAACATTGATAGAATATTTAAAGCAAGCACCAAATCATAGTAAATTAAAGTGTAGCATACAGGATAATGTAAAAATAAATAAAGTAGAATTAGTTGATGATGTTCTTTTAGTGGATTTATCGAAAGAATTTATTGAAAATAAAGATGAGTTAAATTTAAGCATTTATTCTATAGTAAATACACTAACAGAATTAAATGAAATTAATTCTGTAAAAATATTAATAGATGGAGAAGAAAATAAAAAAATAGAAGGAACAGATATAGATTTTAGTCAAAACTTTACAAGACAAACTACTTAAATAATTTATATAATTTTATATAATTCATAAAATGTTTGAAATTAAAAAGAAAATTCTCAACTTCATTTAATGAAGCAATGGTTTTTTCTTTTTTTTCTTTAAAATTAGATTTATGTGGAGGAATATTTTTATTACCTCTGGAATAAAATAAATTATTTTGCATAATATCACCGTTTTCTATTTAAATTTACTCAAAATTATTGTATAATATATTATGAAAATTTTAGGAAAAGAGTTACTTATGGAATTAGAAGAAAATGAAAGAATAGATGATTTAGAAATTAATAATTTAAAAATAATTCAAAATAAGGAATGGTTTTGCTACGGCATAGATAGTGTATTATTATCAGATTTTGCAAAACAAATACGCGAGGGAAGTAGTATTTTAGATTTAGGGTGTGGAAATCGGAGTATTAGATTTACTCTTGTCTGCTAAAGTTAAAAATTCAAAAATAACAGGTGTAGAAGTGCAAGAAAAAGTATGTGATTTAGCAAAGAAAAATGTTATTTTTAATAAATTAGAGGATAGAATAGAAATAATAAATGCTAATATAAAGGATTTGAATGTAAAAAATAAATATGATGCAGTAGTTACAAACCCTCCATATAAAGCAAATGGGACAGGAATTAAAAATGAAATGGATACGAAGATTATTGCGAGACATGAAACTTGTGGAACTTTGGAAGAATTTATAAAAACAGCAAGTATGAGTCTTAAGGATAAAGGTGCAATGTATATGGTAAATAGACCAGAAAGATTAATTGACATATGTGAGTATTCAAGAAAATATAAATTAGAACCAAAAGAAATAAGATTCGTACATTCGAAAATTTATACAAAACCTATTCTTATTCTAATAAAAGCTGTAAAATACGCAAATAGTTTTTTAAAGGTAAAAGAACCATTGTACATATATAAAGAAGATGGAAAATATTCAGATGAAATATTAAAAATATATAATAAAATTAAATAATGCCAAGAAGGGAAATTTGTAAAAATGAATGGAAAGTTATATTTAGTTGCAACACCTATTGGAAATTTAGAGGATATTACATTAAGAGCAATTAGAATATTAAAAGAAGTAGATATTATTGTGGCAGAAGATACGAGGCAAACTATTAAACTATTAAATCATTTAGAAATTCAAAAACATATGATTAGTTATCATAGACATAGTAATGAAGAAAAAGAAAATGAAATATTAGATAATTTACAAAATGGTAAAAATATTGCACTTGTATCTGATGCAGGAACTCCAGTCATATCAGATCCGGGAGAAGAATTAGTAAAATTAGCTTTGAAAAATAATATAGAAGTAATACCAATTCCTGGTCCTTGTGCTTTAATTAGCGCAATGATTGCTTCAGGAATGGATGCGAAAGAATTTACATTTTTAGGATTTTTACCATTAAATAAAAAATCAAGAAAAAATAAATTAAATGATATAAAATTATCAGACAAAACAATTATATTATACGAAGCACCTCATAAAATTGTTAAAACTTTAGAGGAATTAAATGATATTCTCAATAATAGAAAAATAGTTCTTGCACGAGAACTTACAAAAATACATGAGGAATTTATTGTAGGAACAGCAAAAGAACTTCTAGAAAAACTAAAAGAACCTAAAGGTGAATTTGTAATAGTTATAGAAAAAAGAGAAGAAAATGATGTAAATAATTTTGAAGATATGACAATAGAAGAACATTACAAATATTATGAAAATTTAGGACTTTCAAAAAACGAAGCGATAAAGCAAATAGCAAAAGATAGAAATGTAAAGAAAAATGAAATATATAAAGAATTTATATAAAAAAAGAGGGAATCAATTTTATTTTTGAGACCCTCTAATTATTTTATTTAGTTTGCTAATTTTAAATTAGCAATTTTTTCTTTACATTTTGAGCAAATAAGTTTATCATTAAAAATTAATAAATCTTTATCATTTCCACAGAATGTACAACTAGAATTGCATTTCTTTAAGACGATGGAAGTACCATCTACGAATATTTCTACAGGATCTTTTTCTGCAATTTCTAATTTGTTTCTAAGTTCCATTGGTATAACAATTCTTCCAAGTTCATCTATTTTTCTAACAATGCCGGTTGACTTAACCATAGACCCATCCTCCTTTAATTATACTTAAATTTATCTATAAGTATATATTAATTATATAATATCACAAAATCTACAAATAATCAACATTTTTAGACTAATTAAGACAAAAAAAGATACAGGAGTCTTTTTTAGGCTCCTGTAAAGTTAGATATATAACTCCGTTTGGAGACTGTAGAGGAACTCTTTCGCTAATAGATAATAATTTTGGGGGCTACGAAAGAAGATATAAAATATTTTAATCCTCTACAAGATTAAAGTCATAATTGAAAATATTTATATTACAAAAATATAAATACGAATATTCTGTTATTTACAATATTTAATAATTTGGAAATGATTTAGGTGAATACCTATTAATAATAAAAAATATTGAATAATAAATTAACTGTATTTATAATATAACATAAAGTACGAAATGTCAACAAAAACCGTTCGACAAAATTCGACAAAATTCGACAGACACAATCATTCCAACCACATCTGCAATGAGTGCAGCTATTAGAACGAAGCGAATTTTCTTTACTTTTACAGCACCTACATATATTGCTATTGTATATAAAGTTGTTTCAGTAGAACCCATAATGGTAGATGCAATATTTCCGAATTAAGCTATCTACTCCATAATTTTGCATGATATTTAAAGCAACAGCAGTAGACGCACTGCCTGATATAGGGCGTATTAACATTAAAGGAAATACTTCTGCAGGAATTTTTAGTAATTTGAGAAAAGGTGAAAGAAATTGTTGTAGAAGTTCTAAAATTCCAGAAGTTCTAAGAGCAGAAATTAGTAAGAATAAGCCGATAAGTGTTGGAAATATGCTAATAACAGTTTGTATACCGTTCTTTTGCTCCACTTAAAAAACTATCAAAAACTTTTATCTTTTCCGAGTATCCGTAAGCAATTATAAAAAATATAGTAAAAGGAACAGCAATTATTGATATATAATTTACAAAATTCATAATGTATCACATCCTATTTTCCAAGTTTGATTAAAAATTTTGCAACAATTATTGCGATAAATGCAGCAGAAAATGTTGCAATCCAGACCGGTAAAATAATACTAGTAGGGTTATTAGAATTTAAAGAACTTCTAATTGATATAACTGTAGTCGGAATAAGCTGTAAAGAAGCAGTATTTAATAGAACAAGCATTAACATAGAATTGCTTAAAGTGTCTTTCTTTTTATTACTTTTTTGCAAAGATTCCATTGCTTTAAGACCAAGAGGTGTTGCAGCGTTGCCAAGTCCTAAAATATTTGCGATTATATTTAAAGAGATTTCCTCATGAGCAGGATCTTCTTGTTTTACATCAGGGAATAAAAATTTTAGTAAAGGACGAATAAGATTAGCAAGTTTTTGGGACAATGATGAATCTTTTGCAATTTGCATAATTCCACACCATAAAGTAATAGTGCCAAAAAATGTAATTGTCAATTCTACAGCAGATGAAGCAGATTCAAAAATACTATTATTTAAATCAGCTAAATGCCCAGAAAACACAGCATAAATAAATGAAATTATAATTAAAACAGGCCATAATATGTTTAACATACTAAAATTATATTGTTGTCATACAAAAATATGCAATAAATACATTAATGAAGTATTGTATAAAAATGAATAAAGTAAATGCTTATGAATTAGTGGAAGAAAGATGGAATAATTTTTAAGTATATGATATAATGCATCATATACTTAAGTAAATTATTTATACGAAAGGTAGGTAAGTAAAATATGTGTACTGCAATAACTTATAATACGAAGGACCATTATTTTGGAAGAAATCTGGATTTAGAGTTTTCATATAAAGAAACTGTTACAATAACGCCTCGTAATTATCCATTCAAATTTAGAAAAGTAGAGGATATTAATAAACATTATGCTATTATTGGTATGGCATATGTTTCAGATAATTATCCACTTTATTATGATGCTATTAATGAAAAAGGATTAGGTATGGCTGGCTTGAATTTTCCAACAAATGCTGATTATAAAGAAGAAAAAGCTGATAAAGACAATATTGCTCCATTTGAATTTATTCCATGGGTGTTATCGCAATGTGCAAATCTTGATGAAGTAAGAAAATTATTAAGTAAAATAAATATAGCAAAAATTAATTTTAGTGAACAATTACCAGCTTCTCCATTACATTGGATTATTTCTGATAAAGAAGCTTCAATAACTGTAGAAAGTGTAAAAGATGGGCTAAAGATATATGATAACGAGGTGGGAGTTCTTACTAATAATCCAACTTTTGATATTCATATGTTTAATTTAAATAATTATATGAATTTATCTATTGAGCCACCTAAAAATAATTTTTCAAAAAAATTAAATTTAGATATATATAGTCGTGGAATGGGAGCTTTAGGTTTACCTGGAGATTTATCATCTGCTTCTAGGTTTGTAAAAGCAACATTTACCAAAATGAATTCAATTTCAGGTAGTTCGGAATCTGAAAGTATTAGTCAATTTTTCCATATTTTAGAGTCAGTATATCAACAAAGAGGTTGTGTGCATATGGGAGAAGATAAGTTTGAAATAACTATCTATAGTTCTTGTTGTAATATGGATAAGGGAATATATTATTATACAACTTATGAAAATAGTCAAATTACAGCTATAAATATGTATAATGAAAATTTAGATGGAAAAGAATTAATAAATTATAATTTAATAAAAGAGCAACAAATTAATTTGCAGAATTAATTTATTTAATAATGTAGGGGAGAATTCTTATGGTAGCAAATGATATGGCCTTATTAGTAGTTAATAAAAAAGAAAGTGAAAAGAAACGAGAATTAAACTTTGAGTTACTAAGAATTATAAGTATGTTTTTAATTGTTATGTATCATTTTTCTGATTGGGGAGGAGTAATAAATATAAATGACAATATTCCAAATAAAGTAGTTGGATGTTTCTTAAATATATTTGGAAATCTCGGAGTTAATTTATTTGTTTTAATAAGTGGGTATTTTTTAATAAATTCAAAATTTAAATTTAAGAAATTATTACGATTAATTGCAGAAGTATTTTTTTATTCAGTTATATTGTATGTAGTATGTATCTGCCTAAAAGTTACTACTTTTAGTATTAAAGAATTTATAAGAGTAATATTTCCTATTTCATATAATATGTATTGGTTTGCAACAACTTATATAGGCTTATATTTAATTTCACCTTTTATAAATAAATTATTGAACACTATCAGCAGAAAAGAACATAAAAAATTAATGTATTTACTTATAATATTAGTATCTATTATTCCAACAATACTAATAGGAGCTCCATTTATTAGTAGCAATTTAATATGGTTTGTAGTTTTATATATAATAGCTGCATATATACAAAAATATAAAATAAACTACGATAATAATAAAAAATTATTAATTTCAATAATAGCAATTTTTTTAATTATATTTGCTATTTCTGTAATAGCAGCAGTTCCTCTCAAATTAGGAGAAGAATATGAATCTTTTACTTATTTTAATAAAATGAATTGTTTGCCTATGTTAGCACTATCAATGGTGATATTTATGTTTTTTAAAAATTTAAAAATTCCTGATAATAAAATTATACCATTTATATCAAAAGCTACATTTGGTGTTTATTTAATACATATAAATACACATTTAAGAACATATTTATTTAAATCTATATTAAAAATACAAAATTACTATAATGTTAATACTTTAAAATTAATAGGGTATATTTTACTATCAAGTCTTGGAATATTTGTTGTTTGCGTTCTTATAGATACTTTAAGAAGAATTATTTTGGAAAAGAATTTATTTAAAATAAATTGCTTAGATAAGTACTTTGATAAAATAGATGATTTTATAAATTAAAAATATGAAGCTATTTATTATACTAAATAGCTTCATATCGTATAGCTTTAATTTGAGCAGGATATGTTTCCATTACATATCCATCATAAGTTATCTTAACTCTTTCACCAATTTCAAATTTAACATTAGTATCAAGTTGCAATTTTCCTACCATTATTTTATCTGCTGATTTTCTGATTTCTTCATTTTTATCAGGTTCTACAAAAAATAAATTTTCTTCTACTTGAATTATTGTTCCACAAAATGAAAATTCATTTTGTTCATTAGTAATATTTATAGTCTTTATAAATTCTATTACTTCCTTTGCATCATTATCTACTAAACCATAATTCAAAACAGCTATGTATTCATTTGTTTTGTAAAATGAAATATCCTCCCAATTTTTATTTCCATCATAATATCCAATAGTAGCTTCATTTCCACTATTTAAAATAATATCTTCTGATGTTCTTCCTGTACCACAAACACCAAATTTATTATTATAAAAATATAACATTGCATATTGTTCTTCGTTATTTTTGTATAGTTTTAAAGCATATTTATAAAAGTCATTTTCTTCATCTTTTGCTACTTCTTCATATTTCCACTCATTTGGAATATTTAATTCTATTTTAGTGTTTTCTATTGTTTTAGAATATTTTTGATAATCTTTAGTATTATCTTCATTTACCACACGATGTTCAATAGGAGCATATTTTGCACCCCAAGTGCTAAATACAACTGGCTCTCCTTTTTTCATTTTACTTAAATCAATTAAATACATTGTTCCAATAATAATTGCTAATATAATCATTAATATAATTATTATTTTGTATATTTTCTTATTCATATATATATATATCCTTTACAATCTAATTTTTATTATATTATAACATAAAAAAGAAATGATTGTCGATTAGAAATTAAAATATTGAAAGCTTGTATATTAATTAAATATATGATATTATTTGGCTATGCGAATTATAGGAAGGTAGAATAGTGAAAATAGTAAAATTTAATAATAAATATTATAGGCAAGTAAATGAAATTTATAAAACCTCATTTCCTAAGGAAGAGAGATATTCTTCTTTAAATAAATTAATATCATATACTAAGAAAAACAGTGCAGAATTATATTGTTTAATTAATTGTAAAACAGTAGATGGTTTTATATACTCGATAAAATATAAAGATATGATATTTATTTTATATTTAGCTATAAATAATAAAAAGCGTTCTTGTGGAAATGGAAGTTATTTATTAAGATGGTATTTAGATAAATATAGTGATAAAAATATTTATTTGAATATAGATAAAATTAATGAAAATGCCATTGATTATAATATAAGAGAACAAAGATTAAAATTTTATGAAAAAAATGGTTTATATTTAACGAATTATAGAAGTTGTGAAAAGGATAATATATTTAATATATTATCAACAAAGAAAGAGTTTGATGTTAAGGAATATAAATTATTAGATAAATTTATAGCAGAATTATTAAACGAACCAGTATCAGAAATTAATAAGATTTAATAATTCTGTATCTAAAAAACATTACCAGTTTAAATAACTGATAATGTTTTTAATTTATATGCTATTTTGGTGAGCCAGGAGGGTCTCGAACCCCCGACCCCGGGCTTAGAAGGCCCGTGCTCTATCCAGCTGAGCTACTGACCCAAACAACACTAAATTATAATAGCACAAAATCAAACAAATGTCAATAATTTTGCAGAAATTCACATAAAAATTATGAAATTCTTTGCATTTATTTCAAATACATTGTAAAATAAATATATAAAATTATTAAGGAGTTATTAATGGAAAATATAGAAGATAAATTAATTATTGCTAAATTAATGGATAAAATAAAATTATGCAAAACGCGTAATAAAATTGTAAATACAGAATTTTTGAGTATGTATCAAAGAGAAATAATTCAAAAAGAATTAAATAGACAAAAAATAAAAAATTATTTATTCTTTGGTGGATATGATGAAGCTGATGGACAAATCTTAATAATATATCCAGATAAATTAGATTTACAAATAATAGAAAATAATTTAAAAGAAATTATTAAGGCTATAGAAATTAAATTACCAAAAGAACAAGTTGGAGAATATAATCATAGAGATTATTTAGGAATTGTAATGAAAGCAGGGTTAAATAGAAATAGAATAGGAGATATAATAGTTCATCCAGATTCAGCATATATTTTTGTTTTAAATGAAAATGCAGAATATATAAAAAATATTTTAAAAGAATTTTCCCGTTTTAATAAAGCAGAAATCGAAATTATTAATTATAATAATGTAAAATTAAAAAAACAAGAATATGAAGAAATAAAAATTTCAGTATCTTCTATGCGACTTGATAATGTGATTTCAGAAATAATTAAACTTTCAAGAAATAAAGTTGATGAATTATTTTTGCAAGAAAAAATCTTTTTAAATTCAAAGGTGGAAAAAAAGAATTCAAAAATAATAAATGAAAAAGATATTTTAGCAATTAGAGGATATGGAAAATATTTAGTAGATGAATTTATAGGAAATAATAAAAAAGGAAAAAATATTGTGCAAATAAAAAAATATAAATAAAAATATTTTAATAAAAATCTTCTTATATAACTTAAAAATTCGGAGACAATAATAAAAAAAGGAGATTAAAAATGTTTAAACCAAAAGCAATTTATTTTGAAAAAAATATAGAAAATTATACATTAGGAAAAGAATTATTAGAAAAATATAAAGATATACCAAAAATAGAAATAGAAAATCATAATGCAATAGAAGAAATGAGAAAAAAAGAAAATAAAGAATTTGCAATGATGAAACAAAATTTAATAATTGGAACAAGAAAAACACATAAATTTGTAGAAAATCATAAGGTATCAGATTACCTTGTGCCATATACATCATCAGGCTGTATAGCGTCTTGTATGTATTGTTATTTAGTATGTAATTATAATAAATGTGCATATTTAAGATTATTTGTAAATCGTGAGGAAATGTTAGAGAAAATAATAAAAACGGCAAAAAAATCAGAAAAAGATTTAACATTTGAAATAGGCAGCAATAGCGATTTGATTTTAGAAAATACGATAACAAATAATTTAGTTTGGACAATTGATAATTTTAAAAATACAAAAAAAGGAAAATTAACATTTCCTACAAAATTTGATATGGTAAATGACTTATTAAATTTAGACCATAAGGGCAAAGTAATAGTTAGGGTTAGTGTTAATCCAGAAGAAATAATTAATAAAGTAGAATTTGGCACATCAAGATTGCAAGGAAGAATAAATGCAATAAATAAATTAAAAGATGCAGGATATGAAATAGGAATACTAATTGCTCCAGTTATTTTTGTAGACAACTGGAAAGAACTTTATTTGGAATTAATAAAAAAATTAGAACAAGAGCTTTCTGAAAAAGTGAAAAAAGATGTATTTTTTGAAATAATATTTATGACATATAGTTATATCCACACAAAAATTAATGAAGAAGCCTTTCCAAATGCAATTAATTTATATAATAAAGAAATTATGACAGGTAGAGGTAAGGGGAAATATTGGTATAAAGAAGAAATAAGAAAAGAGCGGAGAAATATTTTTTAGAGAAAATTTAAAAAAATATTTTCCAAATAACGAAATATTATATATTGTGTAATAATGCACAATATATAATATTTTTTTTCACACCTTTTATTATTTAGAATATAAATAATAAGAGGTGAAAAAATGAATTATAAATATTACACATCAAATAAAAATGGGCAAGATGATTATGGACTAAAATACATAAATGAACAAGGATATGGCTTAATATGTAAAGATTATAAGTTAGAATTTCCACCACAACATCAGGATGAACAACCAGGAATGGAATATCTCATGAAGCCAAGACCAATATTTAATAATCCATATTATAGACCTGCCGGAAAATTAATGAATAAAGTTGCAATAATTACAGGAGGAGATTCTGGAATTGGTAGAGCTGTGGCTGTAGGATTTGTAAAAGAAGGAGCAACTGTTGTAATTGCATATTATAACGAACATAAGGATGCAGAAGAAACAAAAGAGTTTATAGAGAGAATGGGAGGAACCTGCCTCTTAATTGCAGGAGATATAAAAGACAAAAACTTTTGTGAAAAAATTGTAGAAGAAACAATGAAGAATTATGGAAAAATTGATATTTTAGTAAATAATGCAGGAGTTCAGTATCAACAAAAGAGTTTATTAGATATAACAGATGAACAATTTGATTTAACAATGAAGACTAATGTATATGCAATGTTTTATCTAACAAAAAAAGCATTAAAATATATGTTACCGGGTTCAAGCATAATAAATGTTACATCAATAACAACATTTAAAGGAGAGCCAGAATTGATAGATTATGTAACAACTAAAGGGGCAATAGTAGGATTTACAAGAGCACTTGCGACAAATTTGGCTGCAAAAAATATAAGAGTAAATGCAGTTTCGCCTGGTGTGTTTTGGACACCACTTCAACCTGCGTGTTGGGAAGCGGAAAAGATACCAACACTTGGTTCAGATGCACCAATGCGGAAGAGCTGGTCATCCATATGAAATAGCGCCGTTATTTATATATCTAGCAAGTCCAGATTCTTCATATGTTACAGGGCAAGTTGTACATATAAATGGTGGGGAATATAATGGATAAAAAGAAAATACCCGTGTAATTACACGGGTTATATATGTTAAAGCTTAGATATCATACTTTTTATATTTCTTATAAGCAAATATACCAATAGTTATGATGATAAATAGAACTAGACCGGAGACCAATACCAAAACCAGTCTGAGGTAATGAACCATCTATCATAGTATTATCTATAATTTCATTTTGAATAACTTCTGCTAACTTAATTAAAGGACTACTATCTAGGGTAGTAGTATATTCTTTGTTGTCAGTATCTTCATAAGTTAATACTACTTTTTCATTTGTTGCAATTATTTTATTTAATAATTCTTCATTTTTCATATCTTTAATTTTTAACTTATATTTTAAAGTAGCAACTTCATCGCCTTTCAAAGTTCCAATAGTCCAATCTATTGTATTACTTTCAGTATCAATGCTTTCTGTAGTCTCACCTACACTTGGATTTCCTACATAAGAAAATTCAAAGTTTTCTGTTATATCTTCTGGGAAATAATCAACTATTTTTACTTTATTTAATGGATTTTGAATATTTTTTGATATATCTTCATATACAACTTCAGTTATTATTTGTTGTAAATTACTATCATCTATCATATATATTTTTCCACTATATGGTGAATCAATAGTACCATACATTTCATCTATATATTCGTTGGCATCTATTGAAATTGTATCACCATATTTATAAATATAATTTTCATATTTTTCTCTAAAAACTAGAAAATTTACACTTGAATTTTTTAGTTTTAATATTTCTTCTTTTACTGCAGAAGCTTTATCTTTAATATTTTTTTTGGCTGATGCTTCTGTTCCTCTAGATGTTCCATCTAATTCAATACCAGTCTGTGTTACTCCATCTATTAAAGTTATTACAATTTTATTAACATTTTCTGAAAAACTTTTGCTTGCTAATCTTAATGCTGCTTGATGATTAGTTGCATAACTAACATTTTCTTTATTCATATTATTCCAATTGTTTTCAAGCGTTGTATAATTATCTGTTAAATTTGAAACATACTCTGCATCTTTTTCACTGCCTCTTTTTGAAGGCGAATCTGGTCCTTTAGCACCAATAATTCCAATTTTTACATTTTCCTTCTCAGAAAGTATTTTTTTACATAATTGTTTTGTATATTCTTTTTTTTGAGCTGATACTTTATCTCCATTAATTTCTTCATCAATAATCCATATTTCTGTTTTTCCATATTTTTTAACATTTGTATCATTATTATTATTTAATAATTTCAATTCAATTGTTACTTCTCCTGTATCTTTGTTTGAATCTACTATGGTCTTTGAAATATAACCTTGGTCATTATCTAAATATTTTGTTTCACTTGCATTTTTAACTACTATTAGATTAGTTTTTGAATCTGCAGCTAAAACATTAGAAAATATAGTAAATATAATTAAAATAACCATATAAATACAACAAATTTTTTTACATATCTTCATTTTTTCCTCCTATTTAAATTCTTTATTTAATATAAAACTTTGTTGCTTTGAACTATTTACTAAAATAAATTTTTTGCTAATGATAAGGTCAATTTTTATTCATCTATTTTTTTACCAAATATAGACATTGCAATTTTTCCAACAACAGGTAGCTCTGGGTCTTCATCTTTATTTGCTTTTACAATACCAATTATTATACAAACTGCATATAATCCGTATACAAGAGTTGAGAAGAATGGTATATATATTGTAAGAAATCTATATATAGCATAAATTACCATATATCCTATTCCTATAACTATTGCTTGAGCAGCATGTATTTTTGTATTTCTTTCATTATCTTTCATTCCATATAATACAATAAGTCCACCTACCCAAGTAAATATGTATGCTAAAATAGCTTTACCTTTTTCGCTCATAATTGTTCTCCTTTCTTAAAAATATATTTAAACCAACTATATAGATATATTCCAATAGTTAATGGGAAAACTATAATAACATTATGATTAAACATATAAGCAGAATAAAAATCTAAATGCAATATTGATAAAAATGATCTTGTCATACCACAATTCCAACAATTTTTTCCTGTAATATGTTTAAATAAACATAAGTTTTCTAATCCTTTTAAATTAATCGGAATATTATATAGTATTATTAATAACATTATGTTAAAAATTATGAATATAAGAAATTTAGTCGCTTTTGATAACATAACCATTTTTATCTTTGAAGTTTCCTGTTATAATCATGATAATATCAATTAAAGTCCAAATACCACAACCACCTAATGTTATTAATTTCAATATTCCTGTGCCTATTTTTCCAATGTAAAATCTATCAATGCCAAGGCTACCAAGGAATAAACTTAATAAAAGAGTTACTAACCAATCTTTATCACTTTTCATAAAGCATTCCTCCTTTTCCTTTTTAGAATCCTACAACAGCACCTTTAGAAATCTGGTATCTATCTAATTGAATTCTATCCCCTAAGATGCTACAATTTAAATGAATATTGTATTCATCTCTATTATCGGTATAAACAACTATAGCATTCATTTTTGAATTTCCATAGTAGGTAATATTAGTTCTTCTATATTCCATAGCTTGCATTTTATCTAAGTTAGAATCTTTCTGCATTTTTTCATATACTTCTTGACTAAATTCATTTATGGAATTTCTATTAAAAATCTGTATAGTATATTGTTTTAACAAATCTTTTAATGATTCTTCTGTAAAATTTTGATGCTCTGCTAGAAAATTGTTTAAATGCTTCTTTTCAAAAGAACTTGTGATTCCTGATGATATATCAGAAGAACTAATACCTGATCCTCTTAAAATCTGTTGCTTAGCTCTATATTTTAATCTGTTTATTTTTATGCTAATAAATATGAATACTCCAAAAATTAATGCAATAATAAGAAAGCCTATAAATCCCATGATAACACCCCCTTATCTTATCTATATTTTATTTTTTTAATACTTATATCAAATTTATAATATCATTCTTGTCGAAAATTGTAAATACATTTTTGATAGTTTGCTTATAATTATTATAAAAATACTAACAATAATTCAAAAGTATAGTTGGTAAAACATTGAGAAAATAGTTAAAAAAGTACCAGTATTGTTATAAAAAGCATCAGTTTTCTTTGTTTACAATTATTATAACTAGATTAAAATTATATATAATGGAGGGATAATATTGGGAGAAATAGATGATACAAATAGAAGAAAAGAAATAGCAAAGAGTTTAGGAAACAATTTATTTAAACTAAGGAAAGAAAAGGGATATACAAGAGAAGAATTGGCTGAAAAAAGTAATTTATCTTCTAATTATATTTATGGGCTTGAAAATGGCAGCTATTTACCAGGCTGCATTGCATTAATTGATTTATCAAATGCACTAGATATAACAGTATCACAGTTACTAGATGAATACATGCAAAATAAGAAAAACTTTTTTTTAGAAAAGATATCTTTTGAGATTAATAATTTATCTAATAGAGATTTAAACTTAATTTTAAATCTAATAGAGTTTTGTATAAAAAATAAGAAATAAAAAGTCCCCATTGTATAGGGACTTAAATAAATAATTTATTTATTTATTTTTAAAACTTTTTATTATAATTGTTCCAAGTAATCCAGCAGAAATTATTGCTATTACTAAAAACATTAATTCTATATTAGATGAACCTGTTTTTGGAGTGGTATCATCTGCTTTTGGTTCTTCTGGTGCTGGTGTTTCTGGAACGACTTCTTCTATTTTAGTAAATTTAGAAGTTAAAACTGTATCTTCATTAATTGGATCTGTTTCTTTTACTTCTACATCTTCTTCATCAACAGTTTTAAAAAATCCATCAAAAGTATATCCTTCTTTAGTTTTTAATTTATTTAATTCTGTTTTTTCAGCTGCAGATAAATTATTTAAAGATTCACCTTTTAAAATTCTAAATATTTGTCCATCTATTGTAACTTTTATAATATTTCCAGCATTTTCAGGATTTTCTGGAGTAGTGCTTAATACAGCACCTTCTGGGTCTATTCTAACAGTTACTGTCATAGTTCTAACAGTTGGTTCTAATGCATCAGATCTATTTCTCCAATAAAAAGTATATTTAGCAGCTTCCCAAGGTGCATCATGACTTGCAAGTATATTTTCATCTAATAAAAGCCAAAAAGAACAATACTTAACATCTGCTGAATCTAGAGATTCTCTAAAAGGTTTGTTAGATATTTGTCCTCCTGAGAAAAGAGAGGTATCAAGGTCAGCATTATCTGGAGCAGTTACTCTAAAGCCTAACCACCAACCATTTTTTTCTCTTTCAATTCCATTATCATCATGTTTAACCCATTTTAAATTGTTAATTTCTGTTTTTGTAAATGTAATAACGAAATTTCCTTGATCATCATCTGTAATTGATGGACTTCCTGTCAATGAACTAACAGTACCATAAACAGATGTATCACTTGCAGCTTTTACAGGATTTGCTAAAATAATTAATGCAAATAAAACTACAAATAAGCTAGTAAATAAAAATTGCTTTTTCATAAAATTTTCTCCTTTCAAAATTAATTTTAATTTTTGTATTTTATACTATTATTTTCATTATTTTTCTTTAAAATATTCTGTAATTTAATTCCAAAAATTAAAATTTGAATAAATACTGTAATATGAATTTTGTTATATTAAACAAAAAATATATTTTAAATTAATATTGAAAAAAATAAAATATTGTGATAATAAAAATATATAGAATAAATTAATTAAGTAAAAAATATTGTTTGAAAAATAAGGAGAAATAAAAATATATGAAAAAAAAATTTAATAAGGAAAAAAGAATTGTAACCTCTTTAATTTTTATATTAATAGCTAGCATAGGAATATATATTAGTTATAATCAAGAAGTATATAATCAAAAAGATAATCAAGAAGTTTCAACAGCTTCTTATGAAATAACTGATATTCCAGAATACTCAGGAAATATATTTATTGAAATCAATAATAATATTCCAAAATTTAATGAAGAAGATTTTAATATTGAGGAAGACTGTTATTCAGAATTAAAGGATGGAAGAGTACGGAATGGCAATGATAAAAACTAATTGGAAAAAAGCAAATGCAGATGATGAAAAAGATAATTATTCATCAATTACACCTTCTGGATTTGTTCAAAAAGAGTATGACGCAAGTATTGTTCCAGCAAAATACTTATACCATAGATGCCATTTAATTGGATGGAACATAGGTGGAGTTGATGTAGATAAAAGAAATTTAATGACAGGGACAAGAGATTTTAATGTAAAAGGAATGAAGACATATGAGGATAAAGTTTATAATTATTTAAAAGAAAACCAAAAAAATAATGTATTATATAGAGTAACACCATATTTTGAAGGAGATAATAAGCTTGCAAATCGGAGTAAATATTGAGGCATATTCAATTGAAGATAATGGTGCATTTCAATTTAATGTGTACATATATAATGTTCAAGACGGAATTGAGATAGATTATAAAACAGGAGAAAGTAAACTCAAAAATTATTAAATAAAAAATGGAGAAGGATAAAAATATGGATGAAAAAAACGAAGTTTTAGATAATTATAATTTATATGAAAAAAGGAAAATCTTTTTAGATAATAAAAGTAGACATGGAAATACTTTAGCTTGGATTACTGATGAAAATTCAGTATATATATCAGAACATGGAGATGGAGGACCATACTTCATATCTGAAATAGAGTTACCACATAATGTAAAGCCACGGCGAAGTATATGAAAAAATAAATGGAAAATATATTTATAATCAAGATTTAACCGAGGCTATTTTACATTGCTAATTTAATTCGTTATATTAAAATTTAACTCAAAACACTTCCAAGCACAAGAATTCCCTCATTTTCTGGATAAATTGTATTAAATTGAGAAATAGGAAGTGGATTTTGACCGAATGCCGACTTCTATTGTATATCCAGGTCTATTATATGTTTGAATAAACCAATCCTTGTAACCTGCAAAACTAGAAGAATATGGTGGATCTTCTAATGAATAACTAGAAGATTTTGCAAACTCTTCACCTATATAATAAGATGCAGGAGGTAAATAGTCTAAATATCTCCAGTAAATAACTCTTCCTTGTGTATGATAAGCAAGAATTAATTTAAAATTATGTGATAAAGTAAAGTTATACAAAGCAATTGCTTCTGGAGCAACAAGAGGAGATGTACCAACATAATCACGAGGAGCAGGACGAGTAAAGCCTTGTGAAAAGTTTATATTTCTTGCTGTTTCCCAATTAGCAGGAAATTGTAGATTTAAATCCACACCCTCGATGTTTGCTTTCCAACCATTTGGGAAAGGAATATTAGGAAAATTATTTGCAATTCTTTTAGCATTTTTATAAAATTCAGAATTAACATCCATATTATTAGTTACTAAATCAACTCCATCAGGATTACACATAGGAACAATATAAATAGAAGTATTTTCTAAAATACTTTTAGCACGATGTCCATGTATATATCCATCATTAACATATCTAAGACAAAGGTTTTCAGCAAATTTCATAAGAACTGGGCTTGTAATCCATTCATTAGCATGAATTGCACCACTATAAAATACTTCTTTAGGACCTTCCCCAATACGCATATAAGGAATATTTTTACCCATAACTGAGTTTCCAATAGACCCTACTTCAATAAAAGGATAAAGTTTAGAAAGACTTGCAATATTCATTTTTAAAATATCATAATTATAACTAATATTAGTTGGAATAAAACTTTGGTTAATAATTTTCATAAAACCTCCTAAAAGCAAAACAATATAATAACTAAAAAATAATATGAAGAAAATAATAAAAATGTGTTTAATTAAATAAAAAAACAAATTAAAAATTGTCATAAAATATGACAAATAATAAAAAGTAAATACAATACTTGTAAATAAGAATAAGTTGTGGTATGATAATACAGAATATTAAAACAGGTGGGGGCGTTACATTGGAAAAAATAGTAATAGAAGGTAAAACAAGACTCAGAGGCGAGGTAGAAATTAGTGGAGCAAAAAATGCAGCAGTTGCAATATTACCAGCGACAATTTTAGTAAATGGAATAAGCATTTTAGAAAATGTACCAGATATAAGTGATATAAAAACATTTTGTGAAATATTAGAATCTCTAGGTGTAAAAATAAGAAAAATCTCAAAAAACACATTAGAAATAGATTCAAGAGAAATAAAAAGCGTAGAAGCACCACTTCGGACTAACAAGTCAATTCAGAGCATCTTATTATTTGACAGGAGCCTTACTTTCAAGATGCAAACATGCGATAGTAGGAATGCCAGGAGGGTGTAAACTTGGTGCAAGACCAATGGATCAACATATAAAGGCATTTGAACTTCTTCGGTGCAACAGTAGAAGCAGAACAAGGAAGAATAGAAGTAAAGGCTAAAAAATTGAAAGGAACTTCAATATATTTAGATATAGTATCTGTTGGTGCAACAATAAATGCAATGCTAGCTTCAGTATTTGCAGAGGGAATAACAACAATAGAAAATGCAGCTAAAGAACCACACATAGTTGATCTTGCAAACTTCTTAAATAAAATGGGTGCAAACATCATGGGAGCTGGAACAGATAGAATAAGAATACAAGGGGTAAAAGAGCTAAAGAAAAATGAAACATACTCAATAGTTCCAGACCAGATAGAAGCAGGAACATTTATGCTTGCAGCAGTTGCAACAAAAGGAGATATAACAATAAAAAATTGTATAACAAAGCATTTAGAATCTGTAACTGCTAAGATAATTGAGATGGGAGCAGAAGTAGAAGATTTAGAAGGAGAAGCAATAAGGGTTATATGTAATAAAAGACCTAATAAGATAAATATAAAAACTTTACCATATCCGGGATTCCCAACAGACCTGCAACCACAAATGGGAGTGGTTATGGCTGTATCAAATGGTACAAGCATTATAAATGAAAGCATATGGGATTCTAGGTTTCAGTATGCAGAAGAGTTAAACCGAATGGGAGCAAAAATTACAGCACAAGGCAAGGTTGCATTTTTTGAAGGTGTAGAAAAATTAGTTGGAGCACCAGTATATGCAACAGACTTAAGAGCAGGAGCAGCATTAGTAATTGCAGGTTGTGTAGCAGACGGAGTTACAGAAATATTTAATATAGAACATATAGATAGAGGATATGAAAACATAGAAGAAAAATTTGTAAAACTCGGGGCAAAAATCAAAAGAGTAAAAGAATAGAAGAAAAAAACAAAATGAAGAAATGAAAAGAGGAAAAAACAGTGAAATTTTGCAGTTTATTTAGTGGTAGTACTGGAAATAGCCTGTTTATCCAAGGAAACGAAACGAAAATACTAGTAGATAGCGGTGTAAGTGCAAAGAAAATAACAGAAGCATTAAACAGCATAGATGTAGATATAAAAGACATTAATGCAATATTAGTAACACATGAACATATAGATCACATAAGAAGTATAGGAACAATAGCTAAAAAATATGATATACCGATATATGCAAATGAAGGTACTTGGAAGCGGCATAGAAAACGGAAAAACTATAATAGAAATAGAAGATAAAAATTATTTTCAAACTGGAAAACAATTTGAAATAGGGAACTTAAAAATAATGCCATTTGCAACATCTCATGATGCAATGGATTCTTGTGGATTTAGCATAGAACATGATGGCAAGAAAATGAGTATAGCAACGGATTTAGGAGAAGTTACAGAGGAAGTATTAGAAAGTTTGAAACAAAGCAAATTTATACTATTAGAATCAAATTATGAACCAGAGGTATTAAGGTTTTGCTCATATCCGTATAGTGTAAAAACAAGAATAGCAGGAGACCATGGACATCTTTCAAACTATGATGCAGCTCGGTGCAATATCGAAAATAATAGATACAGGTCTTCAAAATGTGTTGCTTGGACATTTAAGTAAAGAAAGTAATTTCCCAGAACTTGCATATAAAACAGTTTCAAGTGAACTTGTGCAATATGGAATAAATGTAAAAGATTTAGAAATAAATGTTGCAAGTAGAACAGAACCAAGTATGGTAGTAAATGTATGATTTCCCTACATTTTTATTAAAGATAATAAAAAATGTAATGAAAAAATAATAAAATTGTAATGAAATAGATTGATTAAGTAAAAAGGTCGTTCCGTAAAGGGATATAAGACCTTTTTTTCTTATATTAAAAGCTGGCAGGAATTGCTATTGACTTTATTTTATTTTTTTGTAAAATTATAAGTAATAATATATTACAAAAAAATCGGGGGAATAGAAAATGGAACTTAAGAAAAAAATAATAGCAATTTTTCTAATTATTCTTTTCTTGTTATGTTATGTTGGAGAAACGATAGCTATTAGTACAGAAATACTTTATATAGGAAGTGCAGATTATAAAGAAGAAAATGGGAAAATTACAGGATATTCAATCAAAATTCCAAATAAAACAGAAAAGCCAATTAATATTTTAAAGGAATTCGAAAGTTCTGACGAAGATAGCGCTTTAAAGGAGGTACAACATAAAATATATTGTATGAAAGCGGGAATCGGACTTGTATATCCGCCTCACATAGGATATTATGATGTTGGATATAATATGGTTGAAGAAAGGGATGCGATTTCCAATCATAATGAGTTAGCTTATCAAATAGAAAATAGTAAGCAATATGATAGGATAATAGCTTTATTAAGTTTATTGTATGTTCCGGGAGAATCATCAGAAGAATATAGAGAAGAATTATTAAATAAAGCAATGCAAAAATTTTCAGTAGAATATCAAACTCCGATTACAGATGATGATATTGATGCAATAAATCAAGCATTGATATGGCACTATACAAATCCTAATGATAGTAGATATGATTTATATAATACAAAAGATTGGATAGGTTATACAGAAGATGGAGAAACATATGAACTTTTATCATTATATAATGAAGAAACACAAGAAGGAAAAGATAGAGTAAATCAAATGGAAGCATTATATAAATATCTATTAGATACTGTAGAACTTGAAACTATTTCAGGATATGAAGTAAATGATACATGTGTAGTAAAAGAAAATTTAGAAAAAGAGATAGTTTTAAGAGAAAAACCTAGCATAGATGCAAAAATAATCAAAACATTATCTGATAATGAAAATGTTACAAGAATTAGAAGAGAAGTAGCAAATGTTAATGGATACATTTGGGATAAAATTAAACTTCAAGATGGTACAGAAGGTTTTATAGAAAGTGATTCTATACAAATTGTTTCTGAAAATATAACATGCACAGTATTAAGTATGAATAATGAAGTTGTAAATTTAAGATCTGAACCAGGTAACGAAGAACCAATACGTACTTTGGAAGACGGAACAGTTGTAACAAGAGTGGAAAATAGACCTGCAAGTGCTAATAATTATGTATGGGATAAGGTAAGATTAGAAGATGGTACAGAAGGATATGTACAAAAGCAATTTTTAAGAGAAAGTACATATGATGAAGCAAATGATATATGTGTAGCAACTGTTTTTAATAAAGGAACAAATATTAATGTAAGAGAACAGGCAACAACAGCATCGAAAGTTGCATTTAAAATATCAAATGCAGATATTGTAGAGAGAATAGAAAGAAATGCAGGATACGCTGATGGTTATGTATGGGATAAAATAAAATTAACAAATGGAGTAGAAGGATATATTATAACCCAAAATTTGGAACCTATAAGAGAAAATGTACCAGAATATGATATAGAAAAGGTTGTAAATGAACCAATAACAATAGAAGGAGAAGAAATATTAAATTATGAAGTTCAAGACACAAATTATGTTACTGGACCAATTACAATAACAAAGAATAGTGAGTCATATTGTAAACTTCAAATGGAAGTAAAATCAGGAGAAGATACGATAAATAATTATGAAATTTTAGATAGTGAAGGAAATACAGTAGAGGAAAGCAAGTTAATAGAAGGTGGAGAATTCTATATATCTGTTCCAGTTGAAGGAACAAAGAAACTAACTATAAATTTATCTGCTGAAAGCGATTTTCCGGATTTAAATTTAGTTGATGCAAAAGAGAATAATCATCAACAAATTGCAGCAGTAGTACAAAAAGAGGCAAAAACAGAGACAAAACAATTTAAAGCAAATATAAAAGAAGATAAATTTGATTTAGCACTAAGAAAATATATAACAAAAGTAAATGACGTTGAATTACAAAATAGCCGAGTACCAAATATAGATAAAGAGAGTTTAATAAATGGTACAACTGCTACATATAAACATAGAAAAGATGCAATAGAAATAGAAACAGGGGATGAAATAATATATAATATAACAATATATAATGAGGGAACTCAAAAAGGAAGGGCAACAGAAATAACAGATCAATTACCAGAAGGAATAGAATTTATAGAAGTAGTTTCAGGAGATTATAGTGTAGAGGAATATAACCAAGAAACAAATAGATTAAAACTAAAGAAAAATAGTGAAAATAATTTAAATGCATATAAAGGAAGAGAGCTAGCTGAAGAAACAGTTAGTATAAAATGCAAAGTAACGTTAAAACCAAATAGTATATTTGATAAAGTATTAACAAATGTCGCATGGATTTCAAAAGAGTATAATGCAGAAACAAATGAAGAAATAGTAGACGAAAAAGGAAAAGATATAGATTCAGAACCAGAAACAACACCAAATGTAAATAAAGATAATATGGAAAACTACAAAGGAAATGCAAAAAATAAAGATACAGAGGAGGATGAAAATTACTTTTATAAAGGAATGCAAGATGATGATGACTTTGAAAAGGTAGTATTAAAGAAAAAAATATTTGATTTATCATTAATAAAATGGGTGAAAGAAGCCAGGGTTATATTAAATAATCAAACTTCTATAGTAGAATCTGGAAATAGTGCTCAAAATGCAAGAAATGAAAATATACTAAAATTAGAAATGGCAGAAAAAGATATAAATAACATAAACATAAAATATGTCTATACAATAAAGATTACAAATGACGGTGAAGTTGCAGGATATGCAGATGAAATAACATATTATATTCCAGAAGGATTGAAATTTGTAAAAAAAGATAATGATGAGTGGAATTGGCAAGAAACATCAAAAGGAGTAGTAACAACAAATTATTTAAGCAACAAAATTTTGCAGCCAGGAGAGACTGCAGAATTACAAATAATACTAATTTGGGAAAATGGAGAAGAAAATTTTGGAGAAAAAGTAAATTATGCAGAAATAACTAAAGATAGCAATGAATATGATCTTCCAGATATAGATTCAATTATAAACAACAAAAAAGTGGGAGAAGATGATATTGATGAAAGTAGAATTATACTAGCAGTAAAAACAGGAGAAATTATGATAACAATGTATTTTGGATTTGCTTTATTACTTAGTGTTATGTTTGGGTTAGGAGTATTTGCAATTAAAAAATACGTACTTGGATAAAAATAAAAAAGTGTACTTGTTGTAAAACAAGTGCATTTTTTTGAATAAAATTTTTCCAAAAGAGAAAAATTATTATATAAGGAGGCGAAAAATGGAATCTATTTGGAAAAATACTGTACCTAATATACTTGAAGAACAAAATAAGTTAAAAGAAGATTGTAAGACAGAAGTATGTATTATAGGAGGAGGAATTACAGGGATTACAACTGCATATTATCTAGCAAATGCAGGTAAAAAAGTTGCAATACTAGAAAGAGATAAATTAGCAAATAGAACCACAGGAAATACAACAGCAAAAATAACATCACAGCATGGAATATTTTATAAATATTTATTTGAAGAGCATGGTAAAGATTTTGCAAAAAAATATTATATGGCAAATGAGGAGGCCATAAAAAATATAGAAGAAATTATAAAAAAGGAAGATATAGATTGTGATTTTGAAAGGCAGGATGCATATATATACACGCGAGATGCCAAAGAATTAAAAAATATAAAAGATGAAGTAAAATATGTTAAAGCTATAGGAGGAGAAGCAGAATTTGTAGATAAAATAGAATTAAAACTTGAAGGAATACAAGGTGCAATAAAATTTCCAAACCAAGCACAATTTAACCCTAGAAAATATTTAAAAGCTTTAGCAAAGAAAGTGATGGAAAAAGGTGGAAAAATTTATGAAAACACAATAATACATTCGATAAAAAAAGAAGAAATTGGATATAGAATATGTTCAGATAAAGGATGCACAATTGCAAATGATGTAGTTATAGCTACAAATTATCCAATAATAAATTTTCCAGGATTCTATTTTATAAAGATGTATCAATCGGCCTCATATGCAATTGCAGTAGAAACAGAAGAAGAACTGTTTAGTGGTATGTATATAAATGCAGAAGAGCCAACATTATCATTTAGAACAGCAAAAAATAACGAAAAGCAAATAGTAATTATAGGAGGAATGGATCACAAAGTTGGTGCAAAAATAAACTTAGAAAATGCGTATAATAATTTAGAAAATATTGCAAAAAGTATGTATCCTGATGCAAAAGTTTTATATAAATGGATGACGCAAGACACAATAACATTAGATAAAATTCCATATATCGGAGAATTTTCAAAAATAATGAAAAATATATATGTAGCGACTGGATACAAAAAATGGGGAATGACGACATCAAATATAGCTGCTAATATAATAACAGACAAAATATTAGGCAAAAATAATAAATATGCAGATATTTTTACATCAACTAGATTAAGACCAATAAAAAATAGGGCAGAACTTGGAGAAATGATAAAAACAACATCTAATTCATTAATAGTAGAAAGATTAAAAAGCACAAACCCAGTATGTTCTCATTTAGGCTGTAAATTATCATGGAACAATGTAGAAAGGACTTGGGATTGTCCGTGCCATGGATCAAGATTTGATGAAAAAGGAAAACAAATCTATGGCCCAGCAATAAAAGATATAAAGATAGAATAATAAAAAATGCACACTTTTTAATTTAAGTGTGCATCTTTTATTAGCTTAAGTATATTATTAAAAATTCAATAAAACATCTTCTATAACATCTAAAACTGGTAAAACATTTTCATTATTTGCTTTAAGTTGGAAAAAATGATAACCTTCTGAAGTTTGATAAACTGTAATTTGAATATCTCCAATAATATAGCTAGGTATGCTATCCAAGTAAAAACTCCCCCTTTTCTTTTGTGAAAATACGACTCATTATATCACAAAAAATATAAAAAGGCTGTCGAAATTTGCGAAAAGATAAAAAAATAAAAATAATATGGACTTTTATATAATAGATTTGATATAATTATTAAAATAAATAAAAAAGGAGAATGCTATGAGAAATAGAAGTAGACGGTAGAAGGAGAAAAAGGATAAATTATCCAAAACTGATTATAGCAATATTAATCTTAATTGTTGCAGTAGTAGGTATAACAATAGCTACAAACTGTGTCATAAAAATAGCAACTACTCCTAAAACAGAAGAACAAAAGCAACAAGAGATAGTAATTCCAGAAGATAAAATTGTAAATCTTGTTTCAATAGGAGATGTAATGTGTCATACGACAAATTTTAATTCAGCCTATGATAGTAGTACAAAAACTTATAATTTTTCATCAGTATTTAAAAATGTTGAGAAATACATTAGCAAAGCAGATATTGCAATTGGAAATTTAGAGACAACTTTTGCAGGAGAAGATAGAGGATACACAGGATATCCAACATTTAATTCACCTGCATCACTTGGAACAGCATTAAAAGATATAGGAATAGATATTTTATCTACTGCAAATAATCATAGCTTAGATAAGGGATATACAGGAATAGTAAGCACTTTAGATGAATTAGATAAAATAGGAATAGAGCATATGGGAACATCCAGAAGTATAGAAGAACAAAATAAGGTTTTAGTAAAAGAAATAAACGGAATAAAAATTGCATTTATTTCATTTACTTACGGAACTAACGGAATCCCGATACCGGCAGGAAAAGAATATTCAGTAAATTTAATAGAAGAAAACTTAATATTAAATCAAATACAAGCAGCAAAAGAACAAAATGTGGATTTAATCTGTGCAAGCATGCATTGGGGCATAGAATATGCACAAAAACAAAGTGAAGATCAAACAGACCTTGCAAATTACTTATTTAATCATGGAGTAGATATAATACTTGGAAATCATGCACATGTAGTTGAACCAATGGAGAAAAAAACAATAACACTAGAAGATGGAACGGAAAAGGATTGTTTTGTTATATATGCTCAAGGAAATTTTGTATCAGGACAAACTATTGCACATACAAAAAGTACAGTCATACTTGATATGATAATAAGAAAAAATGGACAAACAGGAAAAATAACAATAGACAGCATAGATTATACACCAGTATATTGTAATGATCAAAGTACAAAAACAAGTAATAGATATGAATTATTAGATATTAGACAAGAAATTTCAGAATATGAAAGTGGAAATCAATCAAATATAAGCAGTAATTTATATAATACACTCAAATCAGAATTAAAAAATATAGAAAGTGTTGTCGGAGAGCCAATAAAAAATGAATAAAATTGTAAATTTTTCTTGATTTTTTTGTGAATTATTAATATAATTTTAATATATAAAAATTATTCAAAATAATAAGCTTAATATATCTTTCTTAAAGTAAAGGATGTGGGGCAAATTGAGAAAAAACATTCAAACTGGAGAATCTAACGGAATAAAAGTACTTATAGTCGATGATGAGATTGGAATTGTTGATTCATTATCAATTTTCTTAAAGAAATCTGGATATGATTTTACAGGAGTTACAGACCCTATTGAAGCAATTGAAAAAGTAAAATCAGAACATTTTGATTTAATGATATTGGATTTCATTATGACACCTATTCATGGAGATCAAGTTGTAGAAGAAGTTAGAAAATTTAATAAAGAATTATATATTCTATTACTTACAGGACATAAAGATTTAGCTCCACCACTTGAAACAATTAGAAGATTAGATATACAAGGCTATTGTGAAAAAAGTGATAGATTTGATCAGCTATTATTACTTATTGAATCAGCAGTAAAAGCGATTAAGCAAATGAACACAATAAAAGAAATAAATGAAGAACTAAAAAATGCAAACGAAAAACTTGAAAGAGCATATTTAGATAGTATAGAAACATTGAGATACACAGTAGAAGCAAAGGATCCATATACAAGGGGACATTCAGATAGAGTTTCAGAATATTCTGTATTAATCGGAAAATATTTAGGCTTAAATGAAGAAGAATTACATACATTAAAAATAGGAGGACTTTTCCATGATATTGGAAAAATCGGAATACCAGACAGTATACTTCTAAAACCTCGGAAAACTTACACCAGATGAATATTCAGAGATAAAAAATCACCCATCAATTGGAGTACATATATTATCAAATGCAGAAAATTTTGCAAACATAATACCAATTGTAAAACATCACCATGAAAGATATGATGGACTTCGGATATCCATCAAAACTTGTAGGAGATAATATTCCATATTTGGCAAGAATTGCAGCTGTAGCAGATACATTTGATGCTATGACATCTAGAAGAACATATCGTGATTCTCTTGAACTAGAAGTTGTAGTAGAAGAAATAGAGAAAAATAAAGGAAAACAATTTGATCCAAAAATCGCAGATGTATTTTTAGATATTTTGAAAAATCACTATGATGAAATAGAAGAAATTCAGAAAAAATATGCTTAAAATAGACAAATGTAAGGCTTTACAAAGAAGAAATGTATTTTAATTAGATATTTTAAGTTAAAAAAACTTATTATATACAGTATTTTATGTGCCACAAAAGGTACAAATAAAAGGAGGAACAAAAGATGGACGAAGAAAAAAATATGGAAGTACAAGGACAAAATACTACTACATACAATGCAAATAATGCTCCAGTTGAAAGAAAAGGCTTCAATATTACATCTATGATATTAGGTATAGTTTCAATGGTACTATTTTGTTTCTGGTATGTATCTATACCATGCTCAATAATTGCTATTATATTTAGTGTAGCAGGAAGAAAAGACGCAGGACGCGGAATGGGTATAGCAGGTATGGTACTAGGAATTATTGCATTTGCATTATGGATTGTATTATTTATACTTGCTATAGTTGGAGTAACAGTTCTTGGTACAGCAGGCGATTCAATACTTAGCTCATCATCATTATATCAATAATAAAAAATTTGTAATACAATAAAAAATCGAGAGATTCTATTTTTGGAAACTCTCGATTTTTTCGTATATAATAAATACTAAATAACCTTAACTTGCAAATTTGCAAAACCACTTTATATATTTCTAAAAATATTCCAAATAATTATAAGACAAACTATAAGTATAATTAAAACATATAATAGAGGATAGAATTTCTTCTCATCTTTTTTTCTAATTTTAATTAAAATACCAAAAAACAACAATGTTAAAATATATGCAATAGCTATAATTATTTTATCCATTTAGAAATCCTTTCTAATCTCCAAATATAATATCAACAAAAGACCTTTTATTTAATACTAAACATACAATATCATCAATTAGCAATATGAAAAATATAGGGAATAAAACAAGTGAATAATAAGCATTATGCCATATTGCTTGTGCAAAATCAAAATTAAGTATTGCAATTGTTGCCCTAGTTATTCCACAAGTAGGGCAGAGTATGTGAAAAGTATCATTTATATAGCAATTAAAATTAAAAATATCTGTAAACCTAAGTAAAATAAGTAATATAGCAAGAACAAGATAGAAAAATAATCTAATTAATTTAAAAGATTTACGCATTTTAATATTATCCTTTCTACTAAGAGATTGCTATTTTTCATTGTTTTTATTCAATTTCTAAATATTGATTATATGTGCATTCTTTATCAATTACATGACTTCCTGAAATATCAATAATTCTATTAGCAACAGTTTCACAGAGCTCATGGTCGTGTGATGTAAAAATCAAATTTCCTTTAAATTTTTTCATAGCTTCATTTAAAGCAGTGATAGATTCCATATCCAAATGATTTGTAGGCTCATCAAAAATCAAGAAATTTGCTCCAGAAAGCATCATCTTAGATAAGACGCATCTTACTTTTTCTCCACCTGACAAAACTGAAACATTTTTCAAAGCCTCTTCTCCAGAAAATAACATTCTTCCTAAAAATCCTCTTACATAAGTCTCATCGGGATCTTTTGAATAAGCTCGTAGCCAATCTACAAGAGGAACATTTTCTTTGAATAAATAATTATTATCTTTTGGAAAATAGTCCTTTGTAATTGTAGTACCAAAAATAACTTCACCAGAATCAGGTTCTACTTCTCCAGCAATAATTTGTAAAAGCGTAGTTTTTGCAATTTCATTATCTGAAAGTAATAATATTTTATCATCCTTCTTAAAATCAAATGAAATATTATCTAAAACTTTTTCTCCATTAACTGTTTTAGAAATATTCTTTAAAGATAAAATATCTTTTCCAGGCTCTCTTGTAGGCTTAAAATCTATATATGGATATTTCCTATTAGATGGAGTTATTTCTTCAAGCTCAATTTTTTCCAATGATTTTTTCCTAGAAGTTGCTTGTTTTGATTTAGAAGCATTAGCACTAAATCTTGCAATAAAGTCTTGTAATTCCTTTATCTTTTCTTCCTTCTTCTTGTTAGCTTCTTTAGCTTGTTTTAAAGCAAGCTGACTAGATTCATACCAGAAATCATAATTTCCAGGATATACTTTAATTTTACCAAAGTCAACATCTGCAATATGTGTACAAACTTTATTTAAGAAATATCTGTCATGTGATACGACAATAACAGTATTTTCAAATTCAATTAAAAATTCCTGAAGCCAGTTTATAGTTTTAACATCCAAATCGTTTGTAGGCTCGTCCAAAAGTAATACATCAGGATTACCAAATAATGCTTGTGCAAGTAAAACTTTAACTTTTAATTTAGCCTCAATATTTTTCATAAGCTCATAATGAAATTCTGGGCTAATTCCTAAATTATTTAAAAGTGTTGCAGCATCAGATTCTGCATTCCAACCATCAAGTTCTGCAAATCTTTCTTCAAGTTTTGCAGCTTTCATTCCATCTTCTTCAGAAAAATCAGGTTTAGAATAAATTGCTTCTTTTTCCTTCATAATTTGATAAAGCTCTCGATTTCCCATAATTACAGTATCAAGTACAGGATATTCTTCAAAAGCGAAGTGGTCTTGTTTTAAAACAGATAATCTTTCGCCTTTATCAATAGAAACTTCACCCTTGCTTGGTTCAATTTCTCCAGAAAGGACTTTTAAAAAAGTAGATTTACCAGCACCGTTTGCACCAATAATTCCATAGCAATTGCCCTTTCCAAATTTTATATTTACATCCTCAAATAAAACTCTTTTTCCAAATCTAATTGTAACGCCTGTTGAAACTAACATTTTTTACCTCCAAAATTAACATTAATCATAATTATACAATATTTTTTAGCACATTGCAATATATACGCCTTGGAATTTGAGGTACACAAATTCTAAAGTGTATATAAATAACAAATATAATATAATTAAAGCAAATTTATGTTAATGCTACATTCAAATTTTTCAAAACCTCATATCTCTTAATCTTTTGAGTTGTAGTTTTAGAGAAAGGTTTAGTTGTAATAGAAATTTGCTTAATATGTTTATAAATAGGCAAAGATTTATTTATTTCTTTTATTTCATTCCAAATAATAGCTTTATATTCTTCTTCAGATTTATTACCGAGATTACTTACAATTAAATCTTCAGAATAAACAATTTCTGCACATAAAGCAGTATCACGAGCACTTTCCTCTCTTGCATAAACAACACTTTCTACAATATAAGGGATTTTATTAATTAATGCTTCTAACTCCTGTGGATAAACATTTTTTCCATTCTTAAGTACAATAAGATCTTTTTTACGACCAGTAATAAATAAAAATCCGTCATCATCTAAATATCCGTAATCTCCTGTGCTAAGCCAACCGATTCTTTAAAACTTTTTTTGTTTCTTCTTCATTATTATAATATCCAATCATAATGCTAGGACCTTTTACAGTAATTTCCCCGATACCCATATTGTCTGGATTATCTATTTTAACTTCAAGATTATCTAACACTTGACCAATTGAACCAGGTCTTTTCATATCATTTGTTTCAGCTGAAACAATAGGAGAAGCCTCAGTCAAACCATAACCTTGTATAAATTCTATTCCCAAATTGTTGAAGCCGTGAATTGTATCTACATTTAAAGGTGCAGAACCACATAGGACAAGCCTTAAATTTCCCTTAAATTTATCTACTAAATTAGCTCCATTATTTTCATTAATATCTTTTAACATTTTCTTATACATTGTTTCCAAAACTAGAGGAACAGCAAAGAAAGCAGATATATTATATTCTTTTAAATTATCTTGTAAATGCTTTAAGCCATCACAAAATGCAACTGTTGCACCAGTATAAAGACCATAAAGGAAAGTAGTAGTACATTCAAAAGTATGATGTATTGGCAAGAAAGAAAGCAAAGTATCATCAGATGTAAGTTTGACATAGTGGCTAAGAGAAACTAGATTTGAACAGATATTATATTGAGAAAGCATAACACCTTTTGGAGTATTAGTAGTACCTGAAGTAAATATCATGGCAGACATTTTTTTATTATCGATTACAATATTTTCATATCTTGTATCTCCACTTTGGACAAGTGATTTTCCTTTCTTTAATAAATTATCAAAGCTTAAAATTTCATCTTCGTCATTTTCTGCTTCCATTTCAATTGCATATTTAATAATATTAGAATTTTGTTTTAAAAATTTTTTAATAACATCTCTATGTCTATTTTCAAAAATTATAGCAGATGCTCCACTTCTTTTTATTAAATTTTCTAATTCATTTTCAGGAAGGGATTTATCTAGAGGAACTACAACCATATTACCAGTTGTGATGGCAAGATAACTTATGCACCATCTATAACTATTATTGCCAACAAGAACGATTTTTTCGCCTTCTAAACCAAGATTAAGAAGTGCAGTTGAAAATGCTGTTATGTCATTTCTGAAATCGCAATATTTAATTTTTACAATTTCTGGTGGATTTTCCGAAAGATTTTTTTTGAACTCATATACAATATGATCGGGATTTCCTCTTTCTGCGATATCTATTAAATCCCTAAAGTTTTCGATATTTCCATCTATTTTATCCATGGCTATTTCCTCCATATAAAAATATAATATTTTACGCTTTTATTCTATCATAACATAGAAAAAAATTTCAATATTTTTATTGATTTTTTAATAAAAGATATATATAATAAAAAAAACGGAAAATGTTGGAAAGAGGGGATAAAGAAGTGAGCGAAAAACTATTTGACCTAACAACACCACAAAAGTCAATAATTACTATGGAACAGTTTTACCCAGGCACAAGCATGAATAACATAATTGGTAAAATAACTATCCATGAAAAAGTAGATTTTGCAGTTTTGAGAAAAGCCATTCGCCTCTTTGTAAAAAATACAGACAATATTCGTTATAGGTTTCATATGGAACAAGATAATATAACACAATATATAAGCGAATATGAACCATTTAGAATAGAGCATTTTACAATAAATGCTGAAAATCAAGAAGAAATATATCAAACAATAGGAAGAACACCTTTTGAATTATTTGATTTACCATTATATAGATTTGTAACATTCCAAAATGAATATGGGGCAGGAGGATTTATATTCTGCGTGCATCATTTACTAACAGATGCATGGTCAATAAGCAAGTTAATAAGTCAAGTTATTTCTATATATTCTAAAATAATGAAAAATGAAAATATAGAAATAGATAATAATTTATATCCATATACAGATTTTATAGCAGAAGAAAGTGAGTATTTACAAAGTGATAAATTTAAAAAAGACGAAAAATTTTGGGATAATTTATTTTCAGAAAATATATTTGAAGAAATGTATTCAGGCACAAATATATCAAACTTAACATATGAAGCAAGTAGAGCAGAATTCAAATTATCAAAGAAAATGACTTCAAGAATAGTAGAATTCTGCAAAGAATTAAAAATATCTCCATTCACATTTTTGCTATATGTTATGGCAATTTATGAAAGTAAAGTCAATCAAACAAATAAAGTTGTTTTATCAACTCCAATCTTAAATAGAAATGGTAAAAAAGAGAAAGAAACATTTGGCCTTTTCGTAAATAACATGTTATACAAATTAGACATTGACGAAAATGCAAGTTTTTATGATGCCATTACTAACTTAAATAAATCACAATTTTCTTATTTAAGACATCAAAGATACCCACTTCAAAGATTAATAACAAATATAAAATCAAAATTTCAAATAAAAGAAAATGTTTATAACACTTCAGTATCATATCAAAATGCTAGAACAAACCATAATGAGGGAAATGTAACTTACGATTCAGAATGGATATTTAGTGGATACTTAACAATTCCATTATTATTTCACATATATGATATGGATGATACAAGTTCATTTTCTTTCATTTATGATTATCAAAATAGAATGTATGATTTCTCACAAATAAAAGACATACATAACCGATTGCTTTATATCTGTGAGCAAATTATTGATAATCAAAATATATTAATAAAAGATATAGAACTAGTAGCAGAAGAAGAAAAAGATAGAATTTTAAACGAATTTAATAATACAAAAGTTTCATATGATAAGAAAAAGACAATTATAGATTTATGGGAAAGACAAGTAAAACTTAATGCTAAAAAAACAGCTATAATTTGTGGAGAAAAAGAAATAACATATCAAGAATTAGATGAAAAATCTAATCAGCTTGCAAGATACTTACAAAATAAATATCATGTAAAACCAGGAAGAAATATATCTGTAATTTTAAATCGTTCTATAGATTTAGTAGTTAGCGCACTTGCTATTTTAAAATGTGGATGTTCATATGTATTAATAGATACAGCTCATCCAAAAGATAGAAAAAAATATATGATAGAAAATTCAAATTCTCAATATGTAATAACAGATACAAATTTAAAATTAGAAAATAAGATAGAGTGGAATTTACATACGGAAATAGGAAATAGACAAGATTATAAAAAAGTAGAAATTAATTCAGAAGCTCCTATGTATCTGCTATACACATCAGGCTCTACAGGCCTTCCTAAAGCAGTTACAGTAGCACATAGAAATTTTCATAATTACTTAGTACGGAATATCAAGAGTAATTGATTATACAGATGATAAAAAAGTTCTTTCAACAGCATCAATTTCTTTTGATGTATTTGGGTATGAGCTTTGGGTTACACTTTTGAAAGGTATAACATTAGTATTATCAACGAAAGAAGAACAAGAAGATTTCGGAAAAATAAATGATTTAATCACAAAGCATGAAATAAACATTTTATATGGAACTCCAAGTAAAATTCAATCAATAATTTCTGCTATGCAAGAAAATCATAGTATGAAATCTCTAAAGGCAATAGGAATTGGAGGGGAATCATTTAGTATACCATTTATAAAAAGTATAGAAGCATTAACATCTGCTGAAATATATAATATGTATGGACCAACAGAAACAACAGTTGGCTGTTCAGCAAAAAAAATAGAGAAAAATACAAAAGTTATAACTATAGGTAAACCTATGGCTAATGTGAAATTTTATGTTTTAGATAAAAACTTAAAACTTTGTCCACCAGGAATAAAAGGAGAACTATATATATCAGGAGACGGAGTTTCAAAAGGATATTATCAAAGACCAGACTTAACAGAGAAGAGTTTCGTGCCAGATATTTTTAATCCGAAATTAATGATGTATAAATCAGGCGATATGGTAAGCTGGACAAAAGACCGGAGAAATACTTTTCTATGGAAGAGCAGATACACAAATAAAAATAAGAGGATATAGAATAGAACTTAGCGAAATAGAAAAGGCACTAAGCGAGCATAAGTTTATAAAAAGCTGTATAGTACTTAATTATAAAAATAATGATAGAGACTTTTTGTGTGCATATTATATATCAGACTTTACAATTCAAGGCTATGAACTTAAACTATTTTTATCAAATAAATTACCAAGCTATATGGTACCATCATACTTTATAGCACTACCTTCTTTACCTCTTACAGTAAATGGAAAAGTGGATAAAACAAAACTTCCATCACCATTTGATCTTAATGCACTTGAAAAATATGTAAAGCCAGAAGATGAAATGCAAAAAACTATTTGCAAAGTTTTAGAGAAATGTCTAGAGATAAAAAGAATAGGTATAGAAGAAGACTTCACACACCTTGGAATGGATTCACTATTAGTTATAAAAGTACAATCTGAATTATCAAATCTAGGTATATCTGTTCCAATACAATACTTTTACGACTATTCTACTGTAAAAGATTTATGCTTTGCAATTTCTCATAATACAAATTCAGCAGATTCATCAGTTGCAGAAGATAGTTATCCATTTTTAGTACATGACTTAAACAAAATGAAAACAATTAGTGGAGCAAGCTATAAAAATGTACTATTAACAGGAGCTACTGGATTTTTAGGAATCCATATTTTAGAAAGCTTATTAAATAAAAATGTAAAAGTATATTGCCTAATAAGGGGAACAAATGTAGAAAGTGCTAAAAAAAGACTTTTATCTATGTTTAAATTTTACTTTAAAGATTTATATGGTGAAGAAATTTTTAAAAACATAGAAATAATTGTAGGAGATATGAGATACAAAAACTTCGGTTTATCAGAAGAAGAAATAGATAAGCTTGGAGCAAAAATAAATTTAGTAATACATAGTGCTGCAACAGTAAAACATATGGGAAAATATGAAGATTTTAAAAAGATAAATGTAGATGGAACAAAAAATGTAGCAGAATTTTGTATTAGATACCACATAGGCTTAAATCACATATCAACAATGAGCGTTTCAGGAGATTATATGCCATTAAATCGCACAAATGAAAATGTAGATTTCACAGAAGAAAACTTTTTTATAGGGCAAAATTATCAAGAAAATTATTATATAAAAAGTAAATTGATTGCAGAGGAATATGTGTTACAAAAAATTAAGGAAAAATCATTAAAAGCAAATATATTTCGTGTAGGAAATCTTACTCGGAAGATACAGAGATGGTGTATTTCAATATAATATAGAAAGTAATGCCTTTTATAATAAGATACAATTTATGTTAAAAAATCAATTTTTCTATGAAAGTAGTAATATATGTGAATTTGATATATCACCAGTAGATGAAATTGCAAATGGAATAGTTCAAATAATTTATAATTACGGACATCAAAACAAGATATTTCATATGATGAATCCTCAGAAATTTACAATACAAACTTTAGCAGATAAATTTAATAATTTAGGATATGGAATAAAGATAATAAAAGATAAAGATTTTTATAAAAAAATTATAAAAATGAATCTTACTGATAACTCTCTAGTGATTAATGACTATAATTTATACACAAATATTTCATATTTGAATATAAAAACGAAGAACAAAATAACACAAAAATATTTGGAGAATGTAGGTATTCGTTACAAAAAAATAGATGAAAGATACCTTACAAAAGTTATAGAATATTGTAAAAATATTAAATTTATATAAGTTATATAAGGAGGAACAAATGAAGGAGAAGAAAAAGAAAGGACTATACATTTACCAAAAAGTTATCTTATCATATTTTATGACATTCTCAATATGTGTATGGATATTATATCCATTTATGTACAAAATATTAAATTATCCACCAGGAACAGTAGACACTGCATTCCAAATTGAGTATGGAGGATTAACATATACACAACAATTTTTTGCAATTTATTTGTTTGTTGTAACAGTATGTATACTATTTCAGAGATTTGTGTTATTTAGAAAAATTGCTTATTGGGAAAGACATGGAGATACTAAATATACTTCAGAAGATGTAAGATATACTTTGCTTACTGCACCTAGAAAATTCTATTTATTGCAAATTATCATACCTTTCCTTGCAGTTACTGTGGGGCTTGGAATGCCAATTGTAAAACATGAAGTAGAAACATCAGGAATAACAGTTGCAATTCTTTTAGTTTCTATATTTACATTCAATGCAACTATATCTTATGTATTTTCTACAAATATGTTTAAGACAATTCTACTAAAAACATTTAAAGACAATAACTTAATAAAAAAACATTCAAGCCTATCTAATGATATGATGCTATTATTAATACCATTATTAATAGCAGGCTTATTCTTCACAGCTGTAGTATCTTATTCTAGGTTAATTAATGTAAGAGGAAATGATATATATAGATATTATAAACAGGAATTAGATTATACTTTTGATGAAAATGTATCATATACAGAAAAAGAAGTGCTAGACAAAATGAATAAATTAGAATACCTAAGTAAAGCAGATACATATTTTATAATAGACCAAAATAGAAATATAAGAACATCAAATGGTGTAGAGCTAACAGATTTCTTCCAAAAATACATTTTTGAATTGTCAGATGCAAATGATGGAAGGGCATATGAACATTATGCAGTAAATACACAAGGATATATAAAGCATATAATTGTCAATAATCAAAATTATATAATAGGAATACATTATCCAATTGATGGAGGAAACGCCTTAAATTATATAGTTATAACATTTATAATTCTATTTGGTGTAATATCATTACTAGTATTATATTATTCAGAATCCCTTGCAAGCCAAATAAGAATAATTGTAAATGGTTTAAACGAAATAAATACTAAAAACAATGAAGAATTTAAAAGAATACCAATAATCTCTAATGATGAACTTGGAGAACTTACGGTTGAATTTAATAAAATTCAAAACTTAACAAAAAATAATATTGAACAAATACATAATAATCAACAAATGCTAATGGAAAGAGAGCGTTTTGCATCAATAGGACAATTAATTGGAGGAATAGCTCATAACTTGAAAACTCCAATAATGTCAATTGCTGGAGCAACAGAGGCTTTAACAGATTTAATTAAAGAATACGATATATCTATTGGAGATTCAGAGGTTACAAATGATGATCATCATGCAATTGCAAAGGATATGCAAGAATGGGTAGATAAAGTAAAAACACATATATCATATATGTCAGATGTAATTACAGCAGTAAAAGGACAAGCAGTATCATCAAGCGAAAATATCCAAAGCTTCACAGTTGATGAACTTTTAAATCGTGTATCGATATTAATGAAACATGAATTAAAGCACTTCCTTGTAGAATTAAGATATAATTTAGAAGTTGATAAAGAATTTACAATGTATGGAAACATAAATGCTTTAGTACAAGTAATAGATAACTTAATTTCAAATGCAATACAATCATATAATGGAAAACCAGATAATGTAATAGACTTTACAGTTACTGAAAGTGATGGAAATATAAACTTTAGTATTCGTGACTATGGTTGTGGAATGAAAAAAGATGTACAAAAGAAATTATTTAAAGAAATGATAACCACAAAAGGAAAGAATGGAACAGGACTTGGATTATATATGTCTTATTCAAATATTAAAGCTAAATTTAATGGAGATATAACTTTTGAATCAAAAGAAGGAGAAGGAACGACATTTACAATATCAATACCATGCAAAAAAGCTCAGACAGAAACAGAAAATAAATAAAAACATATTTTAAGATATACCTCGGATATTAGAAAAATCTAATATTTCGAGGTGTGTTTTTTAATAATAAATAAAAACCCCTCTGCAAATATTTCTAAATGCAGAGGGGAAAGAGCAAAGAAAAACTTTTGCTCTTTTTAAAAGGGGCAAATTATGAATAGTTGTCAAGGAACTTAATAAATTCTTCTGCACAATCTAAGATAGTTTGTGCACAGGTCCTGATTCGCAGCAAATCATCTGAAGAAAGCGTAAGATTTTTTAATTCAGACTTTTTATCAGATGATGCTGCATCTTTAGGAAGAAGAGGCTCATCATCCAGGATTATCGACAGCCTAAGTGCCTTTTCTGGAGAGCTTCCATCCCTATCAGGATTGCCAATCTCTACCATCGTGCGAGGGTGGAGATATACTACTTGTCGCATTTCATGGTTGCAGTTCTTTGAAAGCTCAAAGCAAGTATTTTGCTCTTTACCTCCATCTGTGAAATACATTCCATACCCAATTGTGTAGTCTGTACACTGCACACTATTGGCAAGCCACGAACTGCAGTTCCTTAAGCTATCAGGTAACTCCCGAAAGATTGTAACGCTTAAGGGAGATACCGAGAGTACATAGGGCTGCTCACTTGTGTACAAGTGAGCAATGTCCTTTAAAATACGCGGACCTTTATCAAAGGATGTTTTCCCTTCCAGCCCGATAGTGGCTTTCGTGGAAGAACTAATGAGGCAAGGAGATGGACCATCCATAAAAGGATGCCACTCAAGATCTTTCTCAGCCTCAATTACCTGTTCCAAAGGCCAACCAGTTACATCAGCAGAAAAACTTAAAACTCCTCCTGAAAAAGTATAGGAGATGTATTTATTATGAAAATCTCCATACTTTTTCGGATCCTTCAAAACATCAACAATCCGTACCCAATTTGCCATGATTTTTCTCCTTTCTAGTTAGCTTTTCCTACGATTGTGCCTTTTGACAGATTGTGCTTTGGAATTTCAACTATAACATTGTCTCCAGGCAATAATGTTAAGTAACCCATACGATTGAGGTAAGCAAAAGTTGTGAGTATTGTGCGTCCGTTGCTTAGCCGAACTTTAAATTGTGCAGTTGGCAACTTCTCAACAATTACTCCCTCTGTTCTTATTACATCTTTTCTTGACATATTTCTCCTTTCTTTAGATTTGCCCCTTTTCTTTTTTTCACTTAAGAAAAAACTTAAGTGAAAAAGCACTGAATGCTTATATATTATTATATCCCATTTTATGTAAATTGTCAATCAAAGCCTTTAAACATTAGGCATAATAAAATGCATATATATTTTTAAAGTTGGGAATAATCTATTAGATATAAATTAAAATATGCAAGCAAGTTTGCAAATAACTGCTTGCATCTAAATACATGTGATATTAAAAAAAAGGAAGGGAAAGATTTTGGCAAGATACAAAGAAAAAAATAAAAAAGAAAACTTAATTACAATAATTTTAGGAGAAATAATTTTTGTATTTGTAATTGCAACAGCAAGTATCATTTTATATGATATGTACATAAATATAGATGTTACAAAGGATGAAGGCTATAAAGCAGAAAGGACAACACAGATAATAGAGAGTCAAAATGAAAACACTTATAATATTAGTGATATTTTAGAAAATGCATCTAAAAGCGTAGTTCGGGATATCTAAAATAACCAAAAATGATACAGGTATATTTAATATAAATTCTGCAAAAACGCTTCATTTAGGAAGTGGAATAATTATTTCAGAAGAAGGATATATTCTTACGAATCAACATGTAAGTGGAGATAAATATAGCAAATGTTATATAAATATTTCAGAAAAAGAAAAACAGTATGAGGGTAGTGTAATATGGGCTGATAGCGATATAGACCTTGCAATAATAAAAATTGAAAAGGTAGGCTTAAATGAGGCAATTATTGGTGATTCTGATAAAGCAAAAATTGGAAATAATGTGTATGCAATAGGAAATCCAATAGGATTAGATTTTGAAAGGACAGTCACATCAGGAATTATAAGTGCAGTTAATAGAACTATTAAATTAAATGAAAATGAAAATTATTCATACATGGAAGATTTGATACAAACAGATGCAGGGATAAATAATGGAAATAGTGGAGGACCTCTTATAAATGAAAGAGGAGAAGTAATTGGAATAAATACAGTAAAAATAGAAAATGCAGAAGGAATAGGATTTGCAATTCCAATAAATATTGTAAAACCAATTATTGAGAAAATAAAAAGTACAGGAAGTTTTACTGAAAGTTCAATCGGGATATATGCATATGATAAAGAAGTTGTAGAATATTTAGATGAAAATTTAAAAATAGATAAAGGAATATATGTAGTCTCAGTGAAAAAAGATGGAGCATCATATGGAAAAGGTGTACTTGAAGGAGATATAATCACAAAAATTGACAATGTAGAATTAAATAAAATGAGCGACTTAAGAAAATATATTTATACAAAAAATGTAGGAGACACAGTAAAATTAAGTATTGAAAGAAATAGAAGAAAATTTGATGTAGAAATAGAACTAGGGAAAAAATAAAATGAGTTCCTTAAAATTTAAGGAACTCATTTTATTTTTTAATTTAATCCATATAAATTTCCTTCAATGCAAAGTCTTGCTCTAACTATTGTTTTCTCATCAGCCTTTAGAGAATTTTCTAAAAATTCAGGATGGTCTATTAAAAATTGTTTCATAGTTCCATCTGGATTTTCAAAGAATTTATTTAGCATTTTGCATTGATCTTCAGTTATAATTCCCATATTTAATGCTTGCTCGAACATTTCAGGAGCAATTTGAACAAGAGAATAAGCTTTAATTCCAAGAGAGTTAAGTCTTTCATTTCCACCTTGCATTCTGTCTACAACGACTACGCTCCAAACAATTTCTGCACCAAGTGATTGTACAGCTGGAATCCAAGCACGAACATAGCTTGAAGCCATTGTTACAAGGTCAGCAACATGTAAAACTTTTTTACCAGCTAAATTTTTTGTTTCTACTGTTTCTGTAAATTCAGCATTTGTAACTGTACAAGATAAATCTTTAAAAACTGTGATAAAAGGCTTCTTCAAAAAATATGCTACAATATTTGCAAAAAACCAATCTCTTCTTTCTCCACCTGAAACGTAATCAATTTCATCAACATTAATGTGAGATTTTACGAAATCAACTATTTGGTCAATTACATATTTATAAATTTCATTTTCATTATATTGTTTAAGACATTTCTCAAGTATTTTTTTAGATACTTCTAATTTATTATCCTTTTCAATATCAATATATTTTAAGAACTCAACTGCGCTTTCCTCACTTCCGTAAAGAAAATGTGTATTAATAAAATAAGGACCTATTTTTCCTGATGTATACCAAAAAGGTTTATTTTCTGGACAAACCTTAAATGCATTTGTTTTAAATAAATACGATACTAAATTGTTCATATTATTACCTCATTTCTTAAAAAAATATTAGTATAAATTTTCTATATTTGTAAGCCAAACAGAAAATTATAAATTATCAACAATATAATATAAAAAAAATGAAGTAAAGTCAATAGAAAAGGTCAAAAAAATCTTAAATGTACCACTTGAAAAATCTACGGATACATGATATTATTAAACAAAATATAAGAAAATGAGGAGGGTTTTATGGAAAGTATATTGCTAAAAAATGGTACAGTGTTAGACTATGCAAGTAATACAAACGAAAAATTGGATGTAAAAATAGAAAATCGGGAAGATTACTAAAATTGAAAAAAACATTACGGATACAGTAGATAGAGAACTTGATTGTACAGACCTTTTTATAATGCCAGGAATGATTGATATGCATTGTCACTTAAGAGAACCAGGTGGAGAACATAAAGAAACAATAGAAACAGGTTCTAGAAGTGCAGTAAAAGGTGGATTTACAACAGTATGTCCTATGCCAAATACAAAACCTACACCAGATAATGCAGAAACACTAAAATGGATAATTCAGAAAGGAAAAGAAGTAAATTTATGCAATATACTACCATTTGCAAGTGTAACAAAAGGAGAAAAAGGAGAAGAACTTGTTAATTTTAAAGAATTAATAGATGCAGGAGCGATAGCCTTTTCAGATGATGGTATGCCTGTTGAAAATGCAAGAATGATAAGAGAAGCAATGATAGAAGTAAATAAATATGGAAAATTTGTATCAGAGCATTGTGAAGAAAAATCAGTATCTGCAGGAGCAATAAATGCAGGAGAAGTTGCAGAAAAACTTGGAGTTCAAGGTGTATTACCAGAAGCAGAAGAAATAATGGCTTCTCGTGACATAGTAATTGCAGAGACAAATAACCTACATACACATATATGTCATATAAGCACATCTACATCAGTTAATATGATAAGAGATGCAAAAAAACGTGGAGTTAAAGTAACGTGCGAAACTTGCCCTCATTACTATTTCTTTACACAAGATGAAGTATTAGTAAGTGGAGCAAATGCTAAAATGAACCCACCATTAAGAACAGACAAAGATAGAGAGGCAATAATTAAAGGATTGCAAGATGGAACAATTGATGCAATTATAACAGACCATGCACCACACACCGAAGAGGAAAAAAGTAAAGAGCTTAGTAAAACACCAAATGGAATAATAGGATTTGAAACAGCACTTGCTGCAACAATTACAGCGTTAGTAGATAAGAAATATATTAGTTTATTAGATATGGTAAGGCTTATGTCATATAACCCAGCTAAATTATTGGGACTTGATAAAGGAGAAATAAAACAAGGAGCAGTTGCAGATATTACAATATTTAATCCTAATGAAGAATATATTTATACAAAAGATATGATTGTGTCTAAGTCTAAAAATACTCCTTTTATAGGAAAAAGATTAAAAGGAAAAGTGAAGTTTACTATTGTTAATGGAAATGTGGTTTATGCAGATTAAAAATAAAAAAGAAAGGAAGGAAACAATGAGTGCAATTGATAGATTAATAGAAAAAATTAGAGAAAAAAACAATCCAACGGTTATAGGGTTAGATCCAAGGTATGAGATGATACCTGACTGTGTAAAAAATAAATATCCAAAAACTTTAGAAGGAGCAGCAAGTGCAGTAATTGAATTTAATAAAAATTTAATTGATGCTGTATGCGATATAATCCCAGCAGTAAAACCACAAATCGCATTTTATGAAATGCTAGGCACTTCAGGTATTAAAGCTTTTGAAGAAACTTGCAAATATGCTAAAGAAAAGCAAATGTTAGTTATAGCAGATATGAAAAGAGGAGATATAGGAACTACTGCAGCAGCTTATTCTAGTGCTGCAATAGGACAAACAACTATAGGAGAAAATGAATATCCAATATATGATGTAGATTTTGTAACAATCAATCCATATCTTGGAATAGATGGAATTAAACCTTTTATAGATGACTCTGTAAAATATGGAAAAGGTGTATTTGTACTTGTTAAAACTTCAAACAAATCATCAGGAGAATTACAAGATTTAGAAACAAAAGATGGAGATAAAATATATATAAAAGTTGCAAAACTTATAAATGAATGGGGAAAAGACTTAAGTTGTAAATATGGATATAACTGCATAGGTTCAGTTGTTGGAGCAACTTATCCAGAGCAACTTGAAGAATTAAGAAAAATTATGCCACATTCATATTTCTTAATTCCGGGATATGGTGCACAAGGAGGAAAAGCAGAAGATATCGCACTTGGTTTTGATAAAGAAGGACTTCGGAGGAATAGTAAATGCTTCAAGAAGTTTAATTTGTGCTTATAAATCTGAAATGTGGAAAGATAAATTTAAAGAAGAAGATTATGCAAAAGCTACTCGTGAAGAAGCAATAAGAATGAGAGATGAAATTAATTCAAATTTAAAAAAATAAGGGAGGAAAATATAATGCCAATACATTCTAAATGTAAATTAATAAAAAAGGATAAATTAAATAAAGACATTTACAAGTTTTCAGTAGAAGCGGAAGAAATTGCAAAAAAAGCACTTCCTGGACAATTCCTAGAAATAAGAGTTAAAGACGAAATAGAGCCATTACTTAGAAGGCCAATAAGTATTTATAATATAGAGGGAAATATAATAGAGTTTGTATTTCAAGTAAAAGGAAAAGGAACTGAAATCTTAAGTCAAAGAGAAGTCGGAGAGGACATTGATATATTAGGACCTTTAGGACAAGGCTCATTTAACTTTGAAGGCAAAAAAAATATTGCCATAATAGGTGGAGGAATTGGAATATTCCCTTTATATGAACTTGCAAAATGTGCTAAAAATACAGCAAAAATTAATATGTATTTAGGATTTAGAAGCAAAGACTTTGTAGTTTTAGAAGATGAATATAAAAAAGTTTCAGATAAATTTGTACTTACAACTGATGATCGGAACATATGGAGAAAAAGGATTTGCAATTAATTTCTTAAAAGAAGATGCAAAAAAAGATGCACCAGATTGCATATATGCTTGTGGTCCACTTCCAATGCTTAAAGCTGTTCAAGAATTTGCAAAAGAAGCAAATATACCATGTCAGATTTCTTTAGAAGAAAGAATGGGTTGTGGAATCGGAGTATGTTTAGGCTGCGCAGTTAAAGTAAATGCAGGAGAAAATTTGGTTTATACACATGTTTGTAAGGCAGGACCTGTGTTTGATTCAAACATAGTGGAGATTTAAAAGAAGGGAGAAAAAGAATATGAAAACAGAAGTTAATCTAGCAGGAATTAAGATGAAAAATCCTGTTACAGTTGCATCAGGAACTTTTGGATATGGTAGAGAGTTTAGTGAATTTATAGATTTGAATAAATTAGGAGGAATTGTAACTAAAGGAACATCTCTAAAGGCAAGAGCTGGAAATAAACCACCAAGAGTATGTGAAACTACAAGTGGAATGTTAAACAGCATAGGACTTCAAAACCCGGGAGTAGAATATTTTATGGATAACGATTTACCATGGCTTAGAAAATTTGATACAAAAGTTATAGTAAATGCCTGTGGAAGTTCTATTGATGAATATGTAGAACTTGCAAAAGTTTTAAATACTTTGGATATAGACGGAGTAGAACTTAACTTATCTTGCCCTAATGTTAAAGCAGGTTGTATGGCATTTGGAACTTCATATGAAGGAGTAAAAGAAGTTACATCAAAAGTTAGAAAGGTATTAGATAAACCATTAATTGTAAAACTTACACCAAATGTAACAGATATAGTATCTCCTGCAAAAGGAGCAGAAGACGCTGGAGCAGATGGAGTTTCTTTAATAAATACTTTGCTTGGAATGGCAATTAACATTGAAACAAAAAGACCATATCTTGCAAATAATATGGGAGGACTTTCAGGACCTGCCGTAAAACCAGTTGCAGTAAGAATGGTATATCAAGTAGCAAACGCAGTTAAAATTCCTGTACTTGGACTTGGAGGAATAATAACGGGAGAAGATGTAATAGAGTTTATGTTAGCTGGAGCAACTGCAGTATCAATTGGAACAGGAAACTTCATTGAACCTGAAACAAGCATAAAAGCAATTCAAGGTGTAGAAGATTATATGAGTAGACACGGCATAGAAGATATAAATAGTATTATTGGAAAAGTACAGATGAATTAAAGTGAACACAATGTAAATTTTATGTGAAACACTTGAAAAATAAGCAATACAAGTGATAATATTAAAATGATTTATTTAATGATAAGGAGGAAGTATTTTGATTAAGGTAGAAAATGTTACTAAAAAATATGGTAATCATCTTGCAGTTAATAATATGAGCTTTGAAATAAAAGATGGAGAAATAGTAGGATTTTTAGGCCCAAATGGTGCTGGAAAAACTACTACTATGAATATGATTACTGGAGTTATTGAATCAACCTCTGGAAAAATTGAGATAGATGGTTATGATATTAGTAGAAAGCCAAGAAAGGCAAAAAAAGAAATTGGGTATATGCCAGAGACGACGCCTCTATACACAGAACTTACACCAAAAGAATTCGTAACATATATGGCAGAACTTAAAGGAGTTCCTAAAAAAGAAAAGAAAGCAGAAGTTGCAAATACTTTAAAAGATGTTGGAATAGAAGAAGTACAAAATAAATTAATTAGAAATTTGTCTCGTGGATATAAGCAAAGAGTAAGTTTAGCAGGTGCTTTAGTAGGACATCCAAAAGTACTTATACTAGATGAACCAACAGTAGGACTTGATCCAAAACAGGTTATACAAATTAGAAAATTAATTAAATCACTTGGAAAAAATCATACTGTAATTTTAAGCTCACATATTTTATCAGAAGTAAGTCAAGTATGTGAAAAAGTAATTATAATTAATAAAGGAAATTTAGTTGCAATAGATACCCCTGAAAATCTAGAAAAAAATGCAAAAGAAGAAAAAGGAGTATTGGTTACAATTGAAGATAGTGGAGATAAAATAGAAAATATTTCAAAAGAAATAGAAGATATAAAATCAATAGAACTCATAAAAGAACTTCCAGACAAGACAAAGCAATATAAAATAATTTCAAAAGATGGAAAAGATATAAGAAAAGAAATATTTGCAGCATTTGCAAAGCTAGAAATAACAATTCTAGAATTAAAAACAATGGAAACGACTCTTGAAGATGCATTTGTTGATATAATTGATAGTGAGCCAGTAGAGGCAGAAAATAAGGAACCTAAAGAAGAAGATAAAAATGAAAATAATAAAAAAATGAATGAGGCAAAAGCTCAAAAAACAAACAAAAAAGCAAAAAACAAGAAAAAAGGAGGTAAAAAATAATGTTTGCGATAATAAAAAAAGAAGTTAAATCATACTTTTTATCTCCAGTAGGATATATCTTTATAGGATCATTCTTACTTTTGTCATCAATTTTCTTTTACATATTTGCAGTTTATCAAAGTATGGAATATTCATATTTATTTTACTATACATCAGAACTTCTAACATTTACAATTGCAATTCTTACAATGGGAATGTTTGCAGGAGAAAGAAAAAATGGAACTGAAACATTACTTTTAACTTCGCCTAGAAGTATAACAAGTATAGTAATAGGAAAATTTTTAGCAGCATTAATAGTTATCTTAATAACAGAAGCATTTTCTCTTATGTATTATGTGATTTTATGTATTTTTGCTGGAGGTATAACAAATATAGTTGGAACCTTAGTTGTGCTTTTAGGATTTTTACTTCTTGCAATGTCATATATTTCATTTGGTGGATTTATATCAAGCTTAACAGATAATCAAATAATTGCAGGAGTTGTAACAATTATTTGCTTACTTGCAACTTGGTTTTTACCAGATTTATATCAAGGATTTAGCATGATATCGCCTATTAGTCAATTTGATATGTTTGTACAAGGTACAATTCCTATTGCAGGTACAGTAGGGATGATAACACAAACAATAATGTTTACTTTGCTAACAGTAGTTGTTTTGCAAAGAAAGAAAAGCGTAAAATAGAGGAAGAGGTGATGTTAAATTGAAGATACATGAAAAGATTGTAAATACACTAAAATCCAAATGGCTAAAAAATACAGAAAAAACGATATTACTTATTGTAATCATTGTAGCCTTATTTATAGCAATAAATGTAATTATGGAAAAAATAAATTTAAACGATATAGATTTGACAGAAGGAAAATATTATACCTTAACAGATGAATCAGTAGATGTAATAGGAAAAATTCCAGATACAGATAATATAGAAATATATATATTTGATTATGCAGAGGACGATCCTATAGTAGATTTCATAAAGAAATATTCAAAGATAAAAAATAATATAAAAGTTGAACTTGCAAGCGTTGACAACAGACCAGATTTAGCAAGCAAGTACAATATAGAAAGTGGATATTATACAATTTTAATAAGAAATTCTGATAAATTCAAATTACTTACAAGTAGTGATTTTTCAGATTATGATTATAGCACAGGAGAAAGCATTGACATTACAGAACAAAGACTTACAAATGGAATTATAGGTATCTCATCTATTGGAAAAACAACTCCTGTCTATGTACTAAACAGCAATAATAAATATGACATGTTGTCTGATATGTATCATTTTGTTGCAGATTTAGCACTAGAAAATTATGAAGTAAAGGAATTAAATTTATTAACAGAAGGAAAAGTTCCAGAAGACTGTACAAATCTTATAATTACATCTCCTACTAAAGACTTTACAGAAATAGAAGCAAAAGCAATCAAAGAATATATAAATAATGGTGGAAATATACTTTGGTTTAGTGATATATACTCATTAAAAGAAGAAGCACCAAATATAAATAGTATTCTAGATTTATATGGAGTAACAGTTAGACAAGATGGATATGTAGCTGAAACTGACTCATCAAAAGTAGTTAGTGGATATCCGGATTTAATAATTCCAACAGTTGGATATTCTGAAATTACAGAGGGAATTTCACAAGTATTATTAATAGATTCAGGAAGATTACAATTTGCAGATAATTTGGAAGAATTAAAAGTTACTAAAACAGATCTTCTAACATCAAGTGATAAAGCATTCTTTAGAACAGATTTAAGTCGTGCAATAAATATTTCAAAACAAGATGATGAAGAAGAAGGAGAGCAAGTTCTTGCAGCAATGCTAGAAAAGACAATTGGAGAAGATGAAAATGCAAAAACTTCAAAATTAGTAGTTTTTGCAAATAACTTATTCATGACAAGTAGTGGAATCACACTAGATGAAGAAACATATCCAGCAATTTGGTTTTTAGATAATAGAAATTTAGCATTAAATGCTGTACAAGATGTTTCAGATGTAGAAGATTCATTAGTAATTAGAAAACCAATAAAATCTACTTATTATACACCAACAGAAGAGCAAGATATTTTAATACAAGTTATAATCTTCTCAGTACCAGTACTTATAATGATATTTGGAATTGTAGTATGGAGAATAAGAAGAAGAAAAAAATAATGAATAAATATAAAAAATCCTCATAAATTATATATGAGGGTTTTTTTTATGGGAATTTTAGGATGCATATTTGTAATTATTGGAGCAATCATTGGAGCCGGTTTTGCATCAGGCAAAGAAATATATTCATTTTTTTATGTGTATGGAAAATATGGGATAATAGGACTAATTTTTGCAATATTTCTTATAGGCTTTGTGATATATAAAACATTAAAACTTATCCAAAAAAATGATATACAAAACTATGACGAATTTTTGGATTTAATTATAGGAAAAGTAAAAATAAAAAATATAAAATTAATTTTAAACTTTATAATTAATATATTTTTGCTAATGGGATTTTTTGTAATGTGTGCAGGCTTTGCATCTTACTTTGCACAAGAAATAGGAAAAACAACTATTATTCCAAGTATTATTTTAGCAATTATTTGCTATGTTTTACTTAGCAAAAACCTTAAAGGCTTGTTTATTTTAAATTCTATTTTAATACCAATAATTACTCTAATTATTGTAGCTCTTGGAACAAAAATAGATATAACATCCCTAAATATTAATAATCAAATTTCTAGAACTTGGCTTGTAAGTGCAATTCTTTATGCAAGCTATAACTCCATAACATTAATTTCAATATTATTACCAATGAAAAAATATATAAAAAATAAAAGTGATATATTAAAAATCTCAATAATTAGTAGCATTATAATTTCAATACTTCGGCATAGTTATACTTATGCTTTTATTTAATATAAAAATAGACATCGGTCAAATAGACCTTCCAGCAGTTTATGTTGCAAGCTCATTTGGAAGAATATATAAATATTTATATGGTATTATCATATTAAGTGCAATAGTTACAACTGCGATATCTGATGCATATGCTTTTTTAAATAATACATCTAAAAATAAAAAACAATATAATATATATAATATCTTAATATGCTTATCAAGTATATTTATCTCACTTTTCGGATTTTCAAATCTAGTAAATAGCATTTATCCATTGTTTGGAATTTTAGGTTTAATTCAATTAATTTTAATAATAAAAAAACGAATTTAAAAAATATAAGTAATAAATTAAAGTAATATTCTTGTATTAATTATATAAATGTTATAAAATATTTATGAGAAAAAATTGGAGGAAAATTTTAAAGTATGAAAATACTAAAATTCAAAGGAAAAATGTCGCTGAAAAATAAGCTGTTAATATTACTTGGAATTGTAGTTTTAATTGCAATTGTATCTTCAGTTTTAGTATATATTTTGAATGAAGAAGCAAGAGAATGGATAAATATTAATATTCTAAAAAAAGAAATAGAAGAAGAAGATATTGCAACAATAGAACTAGATGTAGATAAAACAGAATATATTTATGCATATGACAAATATATCACAATTTTGTGTAATGGAAAGCTTTCTATATATAATAGTTATGGAAGTAAAGAAGCAGAATTAGATGTTCAAATAAGTAAACCAATATATGAAAAAAATAATAATTATTTAGTAATAGCAGAAAATATGGGGCAAAAAATATATTTGATAGAAAATAACAAAATTGTATGGGAAGATAAAGTAGAAGGACAGATTTCAAAGATAAATGTAAGTAAGACGGGCATGGTATCAGCAGTCACAACTGGTACAAGCTATAAAAGTGTAATAGTTACATTTGATAGAGAAGGACATAAGTTATTTAATACATTTAGACGCTCAAGCATTGCAGTAGATACAGATATATCAGTAGATGGAAAATATTTAGCAATAGTAGAAGTAAATACTAAAACTGCATTAATAGAATCAAGCGTAGAAATAATTGATATAGAAAAAGCAGTAAATGGAGATGCAGAAAATTCAGTTGCATACATACATAATGCTGAATCTAATAAAATTATAAAAGATGCTAAATTTCAAGAAAAAGGACAACTAATTTGCATATATGATGATTCGATACATATGATATATGAGGGAGAAGATACAATTCTTACAGAATTTAATTCAAATGTACAAATCGCAGATATTAATTTAAAAAGTTTTACAATAAGAGCAGAAGAAATATCGACAGGACTTTTTAGTGCTAAGACAGATATAATTTTAAGAAATATCATAACAGGTGTTGAAACGACCTACTCAGTAGATAGTTCTGTAAAAGAAGTAATAAGCTATGATAGAATGGCAGCAATAAACCTTGGAACAGAAATACATTTTATTAATCTAAATGGATGGCTTGAAAAGAAATATTTATCTAAACAAGAAGCAAAAGAAATTGTTTTAGGTACATCAGTTGCAGGAATCGTTTATAGAGATAGAATAAAGGTTTTAAGTTTTTAAAATAAATAAAAAATAAAAAAGGAGAAAAAATATGATTGCAGATATTGTAGTTATTGTATTAATATTACTTTGTACATTAATCGGATATAAAAGAGGCTTAATAAATGTTGCAGTTGGAATAATAGGATTTGTAATAGCATTAGTCTTTGCATTAATCCTTTATACACCTATTTCAAATTATATAATAGAAAACACAGATGTTGTACCTAATTTAAAAAATACGATTATTTCAAAGTTTTATAGTGAAGAAGAAAATAGTGATGGAGAAAGTAGTAGTACATTATCAGATATAATGGCAAATTACATAGATGAATATACAGAAGAAATGAAGGAAGATTCATCAGATTTTATTGCAGAACAAATTGCAATTGCAGCAGTTAGAGTTGTAACATGGATAGCATTATTCGTTGGTGCTAAATTATTAACATTAATATTAAAACTTTTTGCAGAAGCAATTGGTCAAATTCCTATAATAAAGCAGTTTAATAAAGCAGGTGGAATAATATATGGTATTTTGCAAGGGCTTGTTATAACATATATCGCACTTGGTGCAATAAGTTTGATAAATCCTATGCTTGGTGAAAATGAAATGAATAAACAAATAGATGAATCACACATTTGTAAGTTTATGTATGATAATAATATAATTTTGAATATTATATTATAGCATTTAGAATTTAAAAATTAATAAAAAATAGCCACTCTTTATTAAAAAAGAATGGCTATTTTTTATCTTTTATTTTTTCTTCTTTTTCTTCCTTTTACCAAAAAGCAATTTCTTCGAAATAATTAAAACTAATATAATAAGTCCAAAGCCTATTAGATATCTTATAAATCCAAATTCCTTATTTGGATATTGAACTAATGGACCATCATCTTCATCATTATTAAACAAAGAAACAAAAAAGTTTTCCTTTTTTTCTTCTTTTTCTTGCAATTCCTTGTAGTATGTTGTATAATGTTCAAAAGCAAAATCAAATAAAGTTTTACAATCTACAAATTTTTCTCGAAGACCATCCTCTGTGGTCGAAGATTTCAAACATACAGCAATAAATTCAACTCCATCTTTTTTTGCAGAAGCAACTAAACAATCGCCAGCATCATCAGTAAATCCAGTTTTTACACCAGTTGCATATTCATAATAATATTTATCATTTTCTTTATCCAAAAGTAAGTTAGAAGTTTCAAATGTTCTGTCATCATTTGGATAAATACTTGTTGCAGGAAGAGTATATTCTTCAGTACTTACGATTTCTCTAAATGTATCGTTATTCATAGCATATCTTGCAAGAAGCGATAAGTCATATGCAGTAGTATATAAATTTTCATCTTGCACTCCACTTGGATTTGTAAAATTAGAATTTGTTAAGCCAATTTTCTTTGCTTTTTCATTCATAACCTTAGAAAATTCCGAAATAGAACCAGATACATGTTCTGCTAAAACATTTGCTACATCATTTGCAGAAGGAATAAGCATAGCATAGAGCAATTCTTGAACAGTAAATTCTTCTCCTGCACGCAAATGTGCAGTTGTATAACCCCAAGGCACAGCAGAAATAGCTGATTCTGAAACTGTTACAGTATCATTCAAATAACAATTTTCTAAAACAATTATTGCTGTTAACATTTTAGTTGTACTTGCAGGATACATTTTTTCATATGCATTTTTTTCATATAAAATATCCCCTGTTTCTTTTTCAACTAACAATGCACAATTTGTATAAATATTTAATTCTGATGTATCAATAATTCTTTCATCATTAGTATTAGTTTCACTAGATGCAAAGCTTTGCGATGATGTAAAAACAGTAATACATATAATTAGACTAACTAAAAATTTTCTCATAATAAAATAATATATCACAATTAATTTAGGTTAATCAATATAAATCTAAAAACTTAATAAAATTTTAATAGAAAGGAGAAAAAACATGGACATGTTAAGCTCAAAACAAAAATTATTTTTATATTTAGGAATAGGAGGTGTTATACTAATTGCAATATTTTATTATATACACACAATAAGTAATATGGGAGATAATGATGAAAACTTCAATACATTTGTAGAAGAAAACATTTCAGAAGAAACAAAAGTAGAGGAAAACGAAATAATTGTACATATAACGGGAGCTGTAAATAATCCTGGAATTGTAAAAATAAATGAAAATGCAAGAATTAATGATGTAATAGAAAGTGCTGGAGGATTGTTAGATAATGCAGATGTAGAAAATGTTAATCTTGCATATGTAGTAGAAGATGGGCAAAAGATATATATACCATTTAAAGGAGAAGATGGAGAAACTTTAGAAGATGGAGAAATAGTACAAGAAGGAGCAGGAAAAAATGTATTACAAGAAGAAACAGATGAAAAATCAGGAGGACTAATAAATATAAATAATGCGACTAAAGAAAAATTAGAAGAACTTCCAGGCATTGGAAGTTCAACAGCATCAAAAATAATTACATATCGAGAAGAAAATGGAAAGTTTAAATCAATCGAAGATATAAAGAATGTATCAGGAATAGGTACTTCAAAATATGAGCAAATCAAATCTCATATTTGTGTATAAATTATATACTTTTACATAAAGCTATAATCTCATCTGTGATATAGTCAGGTGTTGATGCACCAGCCATAATACCAACTTTTTTAAATTGCTTCAAAAAATTTATATGTAATTCATCTTTAGTTTCAATATGAATTACATTTTTACAATTTTTTAGCGATACATCACATAATTTTTTTGTATTAGAACTATTTTTACCACCTACAATAATCATTAAATCAACTTTTGAAGAGATATCATTTGCATCATTTTGACGCCTAGATGTAGCATTGCAAATACTTTTTTCGATTTTAATATTATATTTTTCGCCGAGACTTTTAGTTATATTTGAAGCAATTTTTTCAAATAAAGATAAACTAAAAGTAGTTTGAGAAATCACTAAAGCATCAGTTAATTTTGATTTCTTAAAACAATCTATCGCAAGAGGAACATCCTCTTCATTTTCTAATAAATATGAATTTTTACCACAAAAACTATATGTACCAATAGTTTCAGGATGACCTTTTATACCAAGTAAAAATATAAAATAATTTTTACTAGAAAACTCTTGAACTTGATTATGAATTTTTAAAACATTAGGACAGGTTAAATCTATCAATTCAATATTATTTGCTAAAGCATAATCATATACATCTTTACTTGTACCATGAGCACGAATTATAACTTTGTTTGTGGCATCTTGAATAGAATCAATAATTTCTAATCCATTATTTTTTAAATCATCAACAACCTGTTTGTTATGGATTAGTTCGCCTAAACAATCAATTTTAGAATCAGATTGCGCTAAGGCTTCTTTTGCTTTTGTAATAGTAGTCTTAACACCAGCACAAAATCCACTATTTTTACTTGTAAATATTTCCATAAAACCTCCTACATGCAAAAAATAAATAATAATTCAAAATTAATTATAAATTAATAAAAATAATTTTGTCAAGCAATTGCTTTTATGATGTAAAAATAGTATAATAAAATATATCGTAATAAATACTATGCGTAAACAGAAAGGAATGATGAACTATGGAAGGAAACAAAAAAGAAGAAAACGAAGAAAAAGTAAAAATCTACGATAAAGAAATGTACATAAGTTCAGAAAAATTGAAAACAATATCGATAATAATAATAATATTTATAATTGGTTTTGTTGCAGGATATTTTTCATGCAATTTTGTAATGTCAGAAAATAGTAAAACTGCAAATACAGAAAATGTAAGCCAAGTAGAATAAAAAATATAGTAACACTAGAAAAAATAAAAAACATATGTTATAATAAAAAAGTGGCGCATTATTCTAGTCATTACTGATTATTGCGAGGGTGGGGCTAAAAATCCACTAGAAGGCACACCTGTGAAGTTTCTTGTTTGTGCGCGAATTGCCAAATTTGCGTGTGGGCAGGGAGTAAAGAAATTAGGGGACTATGCAATGGCATGTATATACACTACCTAATTTCGTGGAGGCTTAAGTTTTATATAAAGTTTAAGTAAAACCTATGTTGAGTGCCAAGACACAAAATACATAGCGTAGCCTGTTTTGAGTGAATGTATTGGGATTGATAGTTTGGATTTTTGATTTTGGCCAAAATTTTTAAGTTCAGTATATTATTATGAAATTTCATTTGCAAAAAAAACTAGCAATAATCAAGTGGGTCAAGGAAAACTTCTAGAATGTTTGCTTATTTAAGCAAGGAAGCTTAAGGATTAAGGTACGGATTTAAGTGGCGATCTGGTGGCTCAAATAATTTATATTATTTGGCTATTTTCTTTAAATGGAAACGGCTATTGCAGTAATGCGTAGTAGGAAATAGAGAAATTCAACTAGACCTAAACCGTAAAATTTACTTAAGCTTCTGCCATTTTTTATTGTATAAATATAAAAGTTAGAGGAGAGAAATAGCTTGATACAAGAGAGTGAAGAAAGTAATAATAAAAAAGATAAAAAACAAGAAGGAAACCTGAAATGGATAATACAAGTGTTTATTATAACATTTATATCATCCATTTGTTTTTCATATATCTCAACAAATGGAGTATCAAAACTAGATATAATACCAGCAGTCATTATACTTCTTTTAGTAGTTTTTGCTGGAATATTTTTCGATATAGTTGGAGTCGCAGTTACTGTTGCAAATGAAGAAGAATTTCATGCAAAAGCAACTAAAAAAGCACCGCGGAGCAAAATCATCTTTGAGGCTAATAAAAAATGCAGTAAAAGTTTCAAATGTTTGTGCAGATGTAATAGGAGATATTTGCCGGAGTATTAAGTGGCGCAATAAGTGCAATGATTTCTATAAAAATTGCAGAAAAATTTGGAATAACACGGAAACTTAGGATTTATAATAAGTGCGTGTGTTGCAGCGCTTACAGTTGGAGGAAAGGCAATAGGAAAAGGGATAGCTGTAAAACATTCAACAAAAATTATATATTTTATTGGAAAAATAATGAGCAATTTTGTATCAGAAAAATAATACATATAATAATAAATAGAAGGAGAAATATATGTGTGGAATAGTAGGTTTTGTAGGAGAAACAGAAGATAAAGAAAATATAATTGCAAAAATGGCAAAAAGGATAAAACATAGAGGACCTGATGGAGATGGATACTATGTAGACGAAAATATTGCATTAGGTCATGTAAGACTTTCAATAATCGACTTAAGTGGTGGAACTCAACCTATGTTTACAGATGATAAAAAATTAGTAGTAATATTCAATGGAGAAATTTATAACTATATTGAACTTAAAGAAGAATTAAAAGCTAAAGGATATGAATTTAAAACAAGCTCTGATACAGAAGTATTACTTCATGGATATAGAGAATGGAAAGAGGAACTTCCTACAAAACTTCGTGGAATGTTCGCCTTTGCAATATGGGATAAAGACGAAGAAACACTATTTTGTTCAAGAGACCATTTTGGTATAAAACCTTTATACTATTATCAAAAAGATAAAGATGACCCAAACATTGCATTTGCATCTGAAATAAAAGCATTTTTGGAATATCCAAAATTTGAAAAGAGAGTAAATAAAAAATTGATAGGACCATATTTATCATTTAGCTTTACTCCAACAAATGAAACATTATTTGAAAATGTTTATAGACTACTTCCTGGGACAAGCCTTATTGTAAGAAAAGGAAAAGTAGAAATAAAGAAATATTATGATATTGAATTTGATGAAAAACAATATGAATTTGAAGAACTTGTAAAAAAGATAGGCGAAACTATGCAAGATTCTGTAAAACATCATATGCTTGCAGATGTAGAAGTTGGTTCATTTTTATCATCAGGAATTGATTCATCATATTTAGTAACACTTGCAAGACCTAGCAAAACATATACAGTAGGTTATGATGATCCAAGATATAGCGAAATAGATTATGCTAAAGATTTAACAGAAAAACTTGGAATCAATAATACAAGCAAAAAAATAACCAAAGAAGAATGGCTTGAAGCAATTCCTAAATTTTTATACCATATGGACGAGCCATCATCAGATCCATCAGCAATTTCTTTATACTTTGTTTCAAAACTTGCAAGTCAAGATGTAAAAGTTGTTCTTTCAGGAGAGGGAGCAGATGAATTTTTTGGTGGATATAACTATTATAGAGAAGAAGTTGATATGAAATTTTATAATAAAATTCCATATTGCATTCGTCATCTCTTTGCAGTAATTTTTGAAAAATTTCCTGAATTTAAAGGCCGTAATTTCATAGTAAGAAGAGGCAATAAAGTAGAAAACAGTTATGTCGGAGTAAACAAAATATTTAGTGAAAAGGAAAGAAAAAAAGTTTTAGCATTTCCTGATACAATAAAAAATTCAGAAATTATAAAACCTTTATTTGAAAATTCTAATGCTAAAACTAATATTTCAAAAATGCAAACAGTCGATATTAGAAATTGGCTTTTAAACGATATTTTGCTTAAATGTGATAAAATGTCTATGGCAAATTCAATAGAAGGAAGAACTCCTTTTACAGATAGAGAAGTATTTAATTTGGCAAGAACAATACCAGATGAATATAAAGTAACAAAGGATAATACAAAAGTTGCATTAAGAGAAGCAGCAAAACAGGTTATACCAAATGAAGCATATAAAAAGAAAAAATTAGGATTCCCTGTTCCAATTCGTGAATGGATGAGAGAAGATGAATTTTATAATGAGATAAAAAGAGCCTTTGAGCAAGACTTTGTAAAAGAATTCTTTAATCAAAAATACATTTTGAATCTATTAGAAGAACATAAGGCTAGAAAAAAAGATAATTACAAAAAAGTTTGGATATTATATAGTTTTATAAAATGGTATGAAATATTTTTTGTAATGTAGATAAAAAAGAGATTGCCCTAAAAATAAACTTAGGGAAATCTCTTTTTACAGATTGGCGATTATGCTTTAGGCTGCTCACTATCTAAAAATGCTTCTATCTCAGTAGCCAGTATATCAAGCGTAACACGGTCGCAGGTAAGTACAACATTAGAAAATAGCTCATGGTCGATGTTAGAAGCAACCCATTGGATTCGCTTAAGCAAGCACTTATATGGCGAGCATTCATATACTTTAAGAATGTTAACCAAAGATGCCAGTATAGACTTAACTCTATAGATATTTTCATAAGAATTTTTTAATTCCTTTACTGCCAACCGTAGAGCATTTTTTTGCATTTCACAGCAGATTTTTTTACAGTTATAGTTATAAGTCTTTTCTTCAGCCATGCTATCCTCCAATCTTTTTACTTCTTACCAAAGTAATGGCAAGAGATAATAAAAGTGGTATATTTATTCTAGTTCGCTATACCAACGAATAATATACCTATATTATAGCACAACTTAACATAAAACGCAAGAAATGACAAAATTGGAGTATATACAATTGAAAAATAGAAATATTTTGAATCGACTATTTGGCGTTTTTTATCCAAGCAAATATACATATTCTATTGAAAAATAAGAGAATATATAATATAATTCAATTAAAAATAGTGATGCTATTAAAAAACTGGAGGTCAAAAATGAATATAGATTATCCACCTTATACAATAACAGATAAAATGTTAAATTTAGCAACAAGAATAATGGAGAAAATCGGAGAAGCTAATTATTTTGAGAGTTTAAATAGATTTCCAGAATTAAGAAGAAAAACAAGAATAAAATCAATACATTCTTCTTTAGCTATTGAAAATAATCAATTATCATTATTTCAAGTTGAAGCAGTTATAAATGGAAAGTCAGTAATTCGGTAATCAAAAAGATATTCAAGAGGTTAAAAATGCATATAAGGCTTATGAAGAAATTGATAATATAAATCCATATTCTATAGATGATTTAAGAAAGATACATGGAATACTTACTTTTTTAATCGAAGAAGATGCAGGAAAATTTAGAAATCATGGAGAAGCAGTTTATGATGGAGATGTTCAAATTTTTATGGCTCCACCTCATACAATGGTACCATCTTTAATGGATAATCTTTTTAATTGGATGAATAAAGCTAAAGAAAATGTTAATCCATTAATATTATCTTCTATATTTCATTATGAATTTGTATTTATACATCCTTTTTCAGACGGCAATGGAAGAACAGCAAGATTGTGGCAAACAGCAATACTTGCACATTGGAAAGAAGTGTTTAAATATATTCCAATAGAAAGTATAATAAAAAAACATCAAGAAGAATATTATACTGTTATTCAAAATTGTAACAACGAAGGAAATTCAAATGAATTTATTGAATTTATGCTTAAAGTTATAGATGAAGCCATAGATGGAATGATTTTAACATCTAGTGAAAGAACTACACAAGAAACTACACAAGAAACTACACAAGAAAAAATAGTAAATTTAATAAAGAAAAATCCAAGCATTACACAAGTAGAGATGGCTAAAATTCTCAATTTGACAAGAGATGGCATATCATATAACATTAAAATTCTGAAAGAAAAAGAAATTATAGAAAGAATTGGCTCTACTAAAAAAGGGATTTGGAAAATACTAAAATAATAATAAATCAAACAATATTAATAAAGTAAACAAACAATAAATTTATAGAAACCTATGAGGTAAAAATGAGTTAAAATAAAAAGATACTGTAAGTTTTCTCTTTTTGAAATCTTACAGTATCAATACTTTTGGTTGCGGGGGTAAGACTCGAACTTACGACCTCAGGGTTATGAGCCCTGCGAGCTGCCAACTGCTCCACCCCGCGATGTTAGAACTAATTTATTATACATCCTAAAATAAGCTTTTGTCAATACTTTTAATAAAATTTCTTGAAATTTAGCTACTTTGGAAAGAATACAATAATATTATATGTAAAAAATGTATAAATATTACAATTAGTTTCCTCTAGGCTAGGGAAAAGCATATTATATTATATAAAAACATATAAAAATGAGATATAAAGAAAATAAGCAAAAGCCATAAATGCGTAAGGAAAGCTCTGAAAAATATATAAAAAAGTATCAAAAATTTGACAAAATAGGAAAAAGGTAGTATAATAAATCCTATGTGATGAAAAGTAGGAGATGATTTATGAAAAAAAGTATAGTAATATCCTTATTGACAGTAGCTACATTGTTTAGTACGGCTTTATGCAGTATAGCGTCAACAGGAGTTGTTACAACAGATACTTTAAGAGTAAGAGAAAGACCATCAACAGATTCTTCAACAATAGCACTTTTATCAATAGATGATGAAGTAGAAATCCTAGAAGAAGAATATGGATGGTATAAAGTAAAATCTGGAGACAAAGTTGGGTATGTAGCTGCACAATATATAAATGTATTAGCAGATGCAAACAAAATTAATGAAGATCTAAATAAGGATAATAACGAAAATACGGATGTAAATAATGAAGATCCAAACACATCAAATGTAGATAATCAAGAAGAAAATGGACAAAATACAGAAAATAAAACCATGACGGTAATAGCTGCTGGAGAAAAGATATATATAACACCATTAATAAATGCACTAGCAATCAAAGAGACAGAAAAAGATGAAGAAATTAAAATAGTTAGTCAAATTAATGGATGGTCTTATATAAAATTAGGAACAACATCAGGATGGGTTAGAACTGAGAAAATACAAGAAAAAGAACTAGAAGAAGAGACTACAAATAATAATAATGTTTCATCACAAAATGTAGGTTATATTTCAGGAAGCTCAGTCAACTTTAGAAAAACACCAAGCACTTCTGGAGAAATAATTACAGGACTTTCAAGAAATGCAAAAGTGAAAATAATAGAAAAAGATGATAGTTGGACACAAATAGAATATAATGGAGATACAGGTTATGTATCAAGTCAATATATATCAGATAAAGCACTTGAGGTAACATCAAGAAGTTCAGCCGCAAGAAAAACAACAAATGCTACAGTACAAACTGTAACAAATACAGAAAATAATTATCAAAGTCCAGGAAATATTGATGCATCAGAAGTAATAAGCTATGCAAAGCAATATCTTGGATGTAGATATGTATATGGTGGAAGTTCACCAGCTGGATTTGACTGTTCAGGATTTACATCATATGTATATAGACACTTTGGAATTAGCTTAAATCGTTCATCAAGTGGGCAAAGTGCAAACGGTGTAGCCGTAAGCAAAGCTAATTTACAACCAGGAGATATAATATGCTTTGCAAATTCAAGTGGAAGCTCAAAGATTGGCCATGTAGGTATGTACATCGGTGGAGGTCAATTTATCCACGCAGCAAACTCAAGACAAGGCGTTATAATCTCAAATGTAACAGGAGCAGGATATTATTTTGTTACAGCAAGACGAGTTATATAATGAAACTTAAGAAAGAAGGAAAAAATGAGACCGTTAATTATAATTACGGTTGGATATATAACGGGGATATTATGGGGGCTATATTTAGAAATAAATATAGTTCCTATTATTTTTATATTTTTCTTTGGGGGAATCTTTTTAATAAAGAAAAAATATAAATTATATCTAATACTTTTTACTATTTTTATTCTTATATCAAATTTACAAATAAAGTCATCAGAAAATAAATTTAATTCTTTGTATTCCAATTTAGAAAAAATAGAAGTTACAGGAATAATTGTAAGTAGCAGCAAAGAAACAAACTATAAAAAATCATATGAAATAAAAGTGTTATGTATAAATGGAGATACAAAGTATAAAAATACAAAACTTTTAGTGTATATAGACAAAAGCTTAAATTTAGAGTATGGCAAAAAAGTAAAACTTACAGGAGATTATAAAAAAGCTGCTGATAGTACAAACTACAAGACATTTAGTTATAAAAATTATCTGAAAACTAAAAATATATATGGCACATTAACTGCAGATAAAAATATAGAAGTATCAAAAGAGAATTATCTAAATCCATTATTCATAATTTCAAATAACTTAAAAAATAAAATAGAAGCAAATTTGGATAATATATTAGGTAAAAACTCAGAAATTGTAAGGGGAATACTACTTCGGAGATACTGAAAATATTGAAGAGGATATAATAGAAAACTTTAGGACAAGCAGTATATATCATATTTTAGCAGTATCAGGAACTCATGTTCGGAATTATTTTAGTAGGGTTAAGAACTATATTAAAAAAGATAAAAATCTCAAAAATAAAGATAGATATAATTTCAATAATTTTTTTAATACTATTTGTATTCTTAACGGGCTTTACAGCTTCAGTAATTAGAGCATCTATTATGGCAGTAATGGGAATAATCGCAAGTATATTGCACCGCAAGAACAACATGATAAACAGTATGTGTGTTGCCTATTTAATTACAATTATACAAAACCCATATAATATATACAATATTTCAGTTTTACTTTCATATGGAGGAGTAATAGGAATTACTCTGTATTTAAAACCAATAGAAAATTTACTAGACAAGGTAATAAAGACAAAATCTAAAATTATGAATTACATAAAAGGAATTGTTTCAGTAAGTTTATCAGTTCAAATTATCATAATTCCAATTATGATAATGAGTTATAATACTATTTCATTAACTTTTCTAATCTCAAATATTTTAACTCGGATTTTTAATTAGTCTGATTATAATTTTAGGATTTGTAATATCCATACTTTCTTTTTTACCATTTAATCTAGCTAAAATAATTGTAATTCCATATAATTTTTTAATTAATACTCTTTTATTCATAACACAAAATACATCTAAGATACCATTTTCCAAAATCTATGTAAAAACTCCATATACATATCAAATTATTTTGTATTACATATTAATTTTTAGTCTTTTGTACCTATATAAAACTAATAATTTTCAAAAAATTCTTAAGTATAAAAAGCAGATAATAGTGATATTTTTAATAATTTTCTTAATACCAAATATTATAGAAATTATGCCAAAAAATTCAATGCAGCTATATTTTATAGATGTAGGACAAGGAGATTCATGTCTTATCATAACACCAAATAATAAAAAAATATTAATTGATGGTGGTGGAAATGAAGACTATGAAGTACGGGAAAAATATACTGCTTCCATATTTACTAGATAGAAGAATAGATAAAATAGATTACATGATATTTAGTCACTTTGATACAGATCACTGTCGGAGGGCTTATATATGTGATGGAAAACTACAATGTAAAAAATGTTATTATTTCAAAACAACCAGAGATATCAGAAAACTTCAAAAAGTTTCAAAAGATAGTAAAAGATAAAAAAATTAATGTAATGGTAGTAAATAAAGGGGATAATCTAAAAATTGAAAAAGATGTATACCTGCAAATATTATGGCCAGATAGCAAAAAGTTTATTCAAGACAACGCACTAAACAATAACTCATTAGTATTCAAATTAAATTACAAAAAATTTAGTGCTATTTTTACAGGAGACATAGAAGAAATTGCAGAAAAAGCAATTTTAAATGAGTATCGTGAAAAGCTGGAAGTTTTAAAAGCAGATATTTTAAAAGTAGGTCATCACGGTTCAAAAACATCTTCAACAGAGGAATTTATAAAAGCAATTAATCCAAAAATTGCATTAATTGGAGTTGGAGAAAATAACAAATTTGGTCATCCAAGTAATGAAGTATTAAAAAGAATAGAATCATATGGAAGTCGCGTATATCGAACAGACGAAATGGGAGAAATCGATATTTTAATAAAAAATACTGGGAAAATTCAAGTTGCAAAGTAACGCAGGAAATAAAAAAAGACCAAGGGCGAGAAAAATTCTCGCCCAATCTTTTAGTGGAAGATTTGGTCTTAGGCTATACCGAGCCCCATACCCGGTGCCAAAAAAGTGATTTTCCCATATTGGCCCCTCCATGCGCATTTGCGCGTGCTATTTACGAGTTACCAGGCCGCCAGCCGACCGTGTTAAAAAGTGTTTAAAAAGTTATTGTGAAGGCGAACCACAATCATAGGCAATCTTCCTCCTTTGATTATTTACAGCAGTAATTCAACTGTATGATAATATTATATCATACAATTTTACATAATGCAATATATTGCCACAAATTTGCAATTCGACTTGGGGCTAATAACAAATATTACTTAAAATAATCACAGATTCCAAGAAAAATACCATATGCAAGCTTATTTTGATATTCATCTGTTTCAAGTATACCGTGCTTCTTCTTCATTAGATAAAAAACCACATTCCACTAAAGCAAGAGGTATTTCCACATGTTCAACAATGTAAATATCTTTTATAGATTTTGTATCACCTCTACTTTTTCTATTTGTTGTAGATAGAAGTTTCTCTTGAATACAATTTGCAAGCCTCTTTCCATCTTCACTTTTTGAATTATAAAAAGTCTGAAATCCACTATACTTAGACTGTGGAATTTTATTAAGATGAATAGAAACAAAAATATCAGCACCAGACTCATTCCCAAGCTTTACTCTGTTTTTTATATCAGAAACTTTCTTTTGGCTTAAAGTTTTACTATCTAGTTCGTATATTGCATTATCATCAGAGCGTGTCAGAATAACAGTTCCGATTAGCCTGCTCTAATAAACTTTGAAGCTTTAAAGCAATTTTTAAATTAATATCAGCCTCATCATTCCCGATTTTTACTCACAGCTCCACCGGTCTTCTCCGACCGGTGCCCAGCATCTACAACAATTACCTTCTGAGTTACAGGAACAGAAGAAACCTGTGTAACATCATAAGTTCTATTTTCTATATTATTATTTTTTGCCAAAAATACTGAAAAGAAAGAGATAAATAATAAAAAAGTCATCATAAGAAATTGTTTCTTTCTAAGAATAAGCATAAAAAAACCCCCTTTCAATTATATGAAAGAGGGTATAACAAATATTCAAATATTATTGTCTATTAAGTCGTCTATTTATAGCATATGCAGAACCAGGAGTTACCTTTGCTAAATGTTTTACTTGTGCACCAACTTCTCCGATTTCCAAAATATTATCAAATCTTCCTTTAGAAACCTCCACAATACCGATAGAAATTGAAACAAGAGGAAATTCCTCAATAATACCTTTTCTATTTGGTACCTCCAAATAGCCCCTTTCTTTATCCTCATCAGAAAAATAGTCAAGGACTCTTTTATCAAATTCTAAAATAATATTTTGACAAATTGACTCATAATCTTCATTAGCAACCAAGGCAACAAAATCATCTCCACCAATATGTCCAATGAAATTATGATTATTCTCATCTGCATTTACATTATTTACAATTATTTTAGCAGCAAGCTTTATAATTTCATCTCCACCCAAAAATCCATAAGTATCATTATATGCTTTAAAATTATCTAGGTCGAAATATAAAACAGCAAACTCTTGATTTTTAGTAAGTCTCTTTTTAAGCTCTGCTTGAATTGGTATATTACCAGGTAACTTTGTAAGAGGACTAATACCTCTGTTTATAGAAACTAGCGTTATAATATTGTTAATCATATATCCTAAAGACTTATAAGATATTGATTTATTTACGCAATACAAAATTTGTTCTTTTAAAAGCTCTTGTTCATGCTCTGTAGAAGTATCATCAGTCAAGACTATAACAGGAGTAGAACTATTATCTTCACTATCTTTAATTAGCTTACATAAATCTACACTATTTACACCTTTAAGTCCCTCTTCATTAATAAGAATTAAAGCAGGTAGGTCTGATAAATGATTTTTCAAATCAGAAGACAATATTGATTTTAAAACAATATCTTTATTTTCTTTAAATTCTGATTTCAAAGCAGGTTCAATTAGTTTTTCATCTTCTACAATAAATATTTCTTGTATCATAATTTAAACTCCATTTTAATAATTTTTAACTTCTAACTCTTATATTTCTTGAAACGCCATCAATGTCAGTTGCAGTTATAGATATAATAACTTTTTCAGCTCCAATATGATAATTATAAGTAAATTCCTTTTCTCCATGTGCTTCAAAAGTCTTTGTTTCACCATTATTTATTTGTTGTTTAACATCATCAACACCTTCATCATCTTTTATAGTAACATACAAATTACCATCGGCATCGTCGATGTATAATGAAATTTCAGGTCTCTTATTTCCTTTAACCTCTTGCTCTTTTGATAAAGTAAGATTTGAAGTATTAACAACATCAATATAAAGAGTATTCAAACCAGAAGGTATTGGTGTTAATTGCTCAATTGTAGTTCCACCCTCCTCGTTAGGGAATACTTCCTTTGCTTCTTCATTATTCCATCTATATTTTAATGAAGTAAGACCAGTAACATCTGTTGCAACAATTTTTATATCAGAATTATTTATAACAGATAAATCTATGGAAATTCCTTCATATGTATATTCATGATCTAAAGTTATAGCCTTACCATCATCGGCACTAGCAGTAACGGTAAGAATATTTGTACCAGAAGGAATACTAATATCAGATATAACAACTTCTTTTTCTGAATTACCTCTAACAACTTTTTCTTCACCATTATTCCATTTATACTTAATTAATGCAATAGATTTTTCATAAGATACAGATACAACTGCGTTATTACCATCTTTTGCAAACTCGATTTTAGGATTAGTGGTAGCTATACCAGAATCTTCAGGCGAATTAGAAGTAAACATAGAATAAGCACTTTGACCAATAAATATTATGCCAAGAACAATAATTGCTATTGCAAAAAATCTCACAACTGTTTTAATTGGAAGTGGTCCTTTAGTTCTATTTTCAGATGTATATAATATCTGATTCATATTTTTACATTCCTCCCTATATATAATTTTACATTTGAAATTATAACACAAGGGCTAAAATTTGTAAATAAGAATTGAAAAAATGTTTAAACAATAGTATAATTAATATAAATAGGCAATCAAAACATACTTTTAATATAAAATAAAAAAGAAAGGAAAAGCAAAAATGTACGAAAATTTTAAAGAACTAATAAGTAAAGAAGAATTGGACAAAAGAATTGCAGAACTTGCAGAGCAAATAGACGAAGATTACAAAGGCAAAGAGGTAACAGTTATATGTGTTATGAGAGGGGCAGTATTTTTCACAGTAGAACTAACACTAAAAATGAAATCAAAACTAAAATACGAATTTATAACAATATCAAGTTATCAAGGAGAAAATACAACAGGAGAAGTCACACTACTTACAGACTTAAGAGAATCAATAGAAGGAAAAGATGTATTAGTAGTTGAAGACATAATAGATACAGGAATAAGTATGAAATATTTACTAGAACATTTAAGAGCTAAAAATCCTAGAACATTAAAAGTATGTGCACTTGCAAATAAGCCAGAAAGAAGACAAGTGGAAGTTCCAATAGATTATATAGGATTTAATATTCCAAACAAATACATAGTTGGATTTGGATTCGATATAGATAATAATTATAGAAATATTCCATATGTCGCTTATTTAGAAGGATAAATAAAGAGGAAAAAATGTTTAATATAGAAGAAGAATTAAAAAAGCTTCCAGAAAAACCTCGGCGTATATTTAATGAAAGACAAAAACGATAAAATTATATATGTCGGAAAAGCTGTTGTATTAAAAAATAGAGTAAGACAATACTTTAGAAAAAATAATAAAACAGCAAGGATAGAAAGGATGGTCTCACTTATAGACCACTTTGAATACATTGTTACAGACAATGAAGCGGAAGCTTTAATTTTAGAGTGCAATTTAATAAAAAAGAATAGACCAAAATTTAATGTATTGTTAAAAGATGATAAAAGCTATCCATACATTAAACTTACACTTGCTGAAGAATACCCAAATGTATACATCACAAGGAGATTAATAAAAGACCGGCTCAAGATATTTTGGACCATATGCAAATCCAGGAAGTGCAAAAGAAATGGTGGATTTTATTAAAGCTAGATTTAAAATAAGACAATGCAGAAACTTTAAGAAAAATAGAAGAGTCTGCCTAAATTATCATATAGGAAGATGTCTTGGACCTTGCGTAAATGATGTTTCTAAAGTAGAGTATAAAAAACAAATTGACCAAATCATATTATTGCTTGAAGGAAAAATAGACAAGATAAAAAAAGAATTGGAAGAAGAAATGAAAGAAGCAGCAGCTAAGCAAAAATATGAGGAAGCGGCAAATATAAGAGATAAAATCCAAGCAATAGAAAATATATCACAAAAACAAAAAGTTTCAAATGCAGTAAACACTGATATAGATGTAATAGGAATTGCTAGAAATGAAATCAGTGTATGCATTGAAGTATTTTTTGTGCGTGGAAGTAAAATGATAGGAAGAGAACATTTCTTCTTTGATGAATTAAGAGATATGGAAAATAAAGAAATACTTTCAGGATTTATCAAAGAATACTATTTAGAAAATGATAATATACCAAATAAAATAATGATAGAAGAAGAAATAGAAGACGAAGAAATACTTTCAGAAATTTTATCAAATAATATGGGTAGAAAAGTAGAAATAAAATCTCCAAAAAAGGGAGAAAAACTAAGATTTGTAGAAATGGCAAAAAATAATGCAAAAGTTACATTAGAAAATAAACAAGAAGATAAATATGAAATATTAAGCGAGCTAAAAGAAAAGTTAAACTTAAGTAAAATACCTATAAAAATCGAAACCTTCGATATATCAAACATATCTGGTACAAATACAGTATGCCGGAATGTGTGTTATGGAAAACCGGAAAAATAAATAAATCACTATCTAGAAGACTAAAAATAAAAACAGTTTTTGGACAAGATGACCCAAGATGTATGGAAGAGGCAATAGAAAGAAGATTAATGCATTCTATTCAAAACGAAAAAGGTGGATTTGGGGCTCTTCCAGATATGATATTCGTAGACGGTGGAATTACACAAATAAGAGCTGCACTTGATGCGTGTAAAAAGTGCAATGTAAATATTCCTATATATGGAATGGTAAAAAACGATAAACATAGAACAAAAGCATTAATAAATGAAGAAAGAAAAGAAATTCCACTTTCAGAAAATGCATTAAATTTAATTACAAGATTTCAAGATACTGTTCATGATACAGCAATAGAATATCATAGAAAATTAAGAGATAAAGAAATGTCAAAATCAGCATTAGACGATATAGAAGGAATCGGTCCAAAGAAAAAAGAGGAATTACTAAAGAAATTTAAGAACATAGAAAAAATAAAAAATGCAGATTTAAGCGAATTAACAAAAATCAAAGGTATAAATGAAAATTTAGCTAAAAAAATAAAAGAAAAGCTAAAATAAAGAAAAAATTTTTAGATGAAAAATAGTAATTAAAATCCGATATTTCGAATAAACATTATTACTAGGGGACAATTTAAACAAAAGTTAACCCTAGAAAGGAAATTTACAAATGAAAAAATTTATGATGTTTATTTTAGGAATGGGATTGATATTTACAGTAGTTTATATCGCATTAATTATAAGTTTTTATAATGTACTATCAAATCTATAATTTAAAGAAAGGATAAAGCACGAATGGACATAGCAAAAAACTTTGAAGATTACGAATTATTAGACATGGCAAATGGCGAAAAATTAGAAAGATGGAATAATATAATTCTAATCAGACCAGATCCACAAATAATTTGGAAAAACAAGCAAAAACCTGAACTTTGGAAAAAAGCTGATGCTATTTATAGAAGAAGTAAAACAGGTGGTGGTTCATGGGAATATAAAAAGAAATTGCCTGAAAGTTGGAGCGTAAAATACAAAAATTTAACATTTAATATAAAGCCAATGGGCTTCAAACACACAGGGCTATTTCCTGAACAAGCTGTAAATTGGGAGTGGATGATAAATAAAATAAAATCTGCAAAAAGAGAAATAAAAGTCTTAAATCTATTTGCATATACAGGAGGGGCAACAGTTGCATGCCTTAGTGCAGGAGCAAGTGTATGCCATGTAGATAGTTCAAAAGGAATGACTCTATGGGCAAAAGAAAATGTAGTTTCATCTGGACTTGATAAAAAGCCTGTAAGATACATAGTTGACGATGTAATAAAATTTGTAAAAAGAGAAATAAGAAGAGGTAGCAAATATGATGCCATAATCATGGACCCTCCATCATATGGTAGAGGTACAAATGGAGAAGTATGGCAATTTGAAGAAAACATAAACGAATTAGTAGAATTATGTGAGGAGGTTCTTACAGACGATCCTTTATTTTTCTTGATAAATTCATATACAACAGGGATATCAGCTAAAGTATTAGAAAATATATTAAATTTAACTATTTGTAAAAGATATGATGGAAAGGTAACATCAGGAGAAATAGGACTTCAAATGAAGGATTCTTTTCTTGTTCTTCCTTGTGGTATATATGGCAGATGGGAAACAAATGGAGGAAAAAAATGAACAAACTAAAAGTAATATATGAAGACAACCACATAATAGTTGTAGAAAAAATGCCCAATATTCCATCTCAAGCTGACAAGACAGAAGATATGGATATGTTAAGCATAGTAAAATCATATTTAAAAGAAAAATATAAAAAACCAGGAAATGTATATTTAGCACTAGTTCATAGGTTAGATAGACCAGTTCGGTGGAGTTATGGTATTTGCCAAAACTTCAAAAGCAGCATCAAGACTTAGTGAAGAAGTACGCTTAAGAGAATTTGAAAAAGAATATTTATGTATCGTAGACCGGAAAAATGGAGCAAAAACAGGGAACTCTTGAAAGCTACCTTCTTAAGAATGAAAGGAAAAATACAAGTCAGGAAGTAAAAGAAGGTACAAAAGGTGCAAAATTTGCAAAACTTGATTATGAAGTTTTAAAATATGATGAAGAAATTAATTTGTCTGTCTTAAAAATTCATTTGCATACTGGAAGACATCATCAAATAAGAGTTCAACTAAAATCTTGTGGACATAGCATATGTGGAGACCAAAAATATGGGACAAGAGGCAGAGGAAAACAAATTTGTCTTTGGGCATATAAATTAAGCTTTATACATCCAGTAACAAAGGAAAGAATGGAGTTTATGTCTGTCCCAGAAAAAATACGGCTCATGGATTATATTAGAAAACACAAATATAAATTAAAAATGTATATAATAATTAGTTCTTAATAAAAATTAATTATTATATACATTTTTTCTTTTAAGAAATTTCTAAAACCTGTTTAAAGAAATCCTTATCTTTTGAAGTATGAAGACTTAAATTATCATATTTCTTCAAGATATTCTGAACATTCCATAAACCTAAACCATGTGAATTTGAATCATCATTTTTTGAAGTAAAACCTTTTTCAGAAATTCTAGATAAATCTACATCTTTATTAGAATAAGAATTTTCAATTGTTATATTGATATGCCTTTTAGAGCTATCAGGCATAAGCCTTGGCATTACCTCAAGAATTATTTTCTTTTCCTTTGAATCTTTTGCAGCTTCTATTGCATTATCTAGGAGAATTCCTAATATTTTTGAAAAAGAATAAGGAGAAATACCTAAAGTGCTAAATTTTACTAAAAATTTCATATCAAACGAAATCCCGTTTTGCTCTGCTTTATGATATTTTGCATTAATTAAATTATAAAGAGCAGGTTCATCAATCGTTTCTGGATCTAGAGCAGATAAACTATTAAAATTATCACATTCTAATTTTATTTCATCATAATATTTTTGTAGTGCGATAGGGTTATGAGTTTTTATATATCCCTCAATAGATTGCATAATATTAAAAAAATCATGTTTAAAAGAGCGAACACCATCATATAATGTTTGTAAAGTCTTAATATGCAATTTGGATTGCTCTAAAGACAATAAAATATTTTTTATTCTTTTAGTCTGTGATAATCCAAAAGAACTTGTAAAGAAATATAAAGTAAATAAAACTACACAAAACATAAGCATATAGATAGACGAATTATCGTTATAAAATACAATTGTCAATGATAAAAATATCAAGCATAATATTAAAAGTATAAAGTTAATCATTAAAATAATGTAATCTTTTTTACATTGATTATTTTTCATAAGTAAACACTCCTAAAATAAGGACTACAACTATAGAAATATAGCCAGTTATATGTTATAAAAACAAAAGAATATATTCCAAAATTTACCAAAAGCTATATTAAAATAAATTATTCTTAATGTCAATCCAAAGATAATAAAAGATAAAAAAATCTATTAAAAATATTGAGATAATATGTTAAAATTATATAAGTAATATTAAATAAGGAAAGGAAAATTGATTTATGGAAGATGGTCCAATTGGAATATTTGATTCAGGTGTAGGTGGTCTTACAGTTTTAAAAGAAATAATGATAGCATTTCCAAAAGAAGATATTGTATATTTAGGAGATACATTAAACTTTCCATATGGTTCTAAAAGCAAAGAAGAAATTATAAAATACTCAATAAATAATGTAAAATTTTTACTTTCAAAAAATGTAAAATTGATAGTAATAGCATGTGGAACAGCAACAAGCTATGCATTAGATGAACTAAGAAAAATATTTTCTGTTCCAATTATAGGGATAATAGAGCCGACAGTTGATTATGTAGAAAAATTAAATTTAAAACAAATAGGAGTTATTGCAACAGTCGGAACTATAAAAAGTAATTCATGGGGAAGAGCATTAATTTCGAGGATTCCAAATATCGAAGTAATAAATAAAGCATGCCCAATGATGGCAACAGTTGCAGAAGAAGGAAAGGCAAAAAGTGAAGAGGGAAGAAAAATAATAAAGGAATATATGGAAGTATTTAAGGAAAGAAAAATAAAAGATATAATACTTCGGTTGTACTCATTACCCAATATATGATGAGATAATAAGAGAAGAACTTCGGTTATGAAGTAAATTTGATTAATACAGGGAAAACAGTAGCAGGGTATTTAAAAAACAGATATTCCTTTATAGATAATATACATATGGATAGAAAAATTGAGGTATTCTTGAGTAAAAAGACAGAAGAATTTGAAAATATTGCTAAAACAATTTATACAGAATTTGATAAGATATGGAGTATAGAAGAAGAAAAATAATTTATACAAATATTGCAAAAAATGTCAAAGTTTGTTATTGACAATTGAAAAACAAATGGGTATAATGAAAATAAGATTTAGGAGAAACTAATTCTAAAAAACCAAACCAAAAAAGGAAAACCAAACAATGAAAAAAGAAAAACCAAACGCAAAAGCCCTAGTAGCTTTATGCCAATTTTTGCATAAACTAGGGGATAATTTACAATGGAATAAGAAGGGTAATATAAGACACATGATACTTATGTGTAATTTTAGCATGTAAGTTTTCCTGTGTCTTTTTGGTATGGTTTAAAATAGCTAAGTAAAGGAGGAGAAAAACCAAACAATGAAAAAAGAAAAACCAAACCAAACAATCTTAAAGAAAGGAGAAGACCGGAATCACACTAGTATCACTAATAATTGCCATCATAGTATTAATCATATTGACAGCAATAGGAGTAAAGGGCTTAATGGGAGATGGAGGATTAATCAGAAGAACAGAAACAACAGTCCAAGATTACAAGATAGCAAGCTATCAAGAGCAAGTAGAACAAGAAGTAAGG
>CANQLP010000002.1 GCA_947624725.1 uncultured Clostridia bacterium | reverse complement strand
TTGCTGTCAATATGATTAATACTATGATGACTATTATTAGTGATACTAGAGTGATTCCGTCTTTCTCCTTTCTTTAGGATTTCCTGGTTTGGTTTTTGGTTTTTCATGGTTTGGTTTTCCTCCTTATCTTTCTTTGGTTTTTTAACTCCTTATGGCTGGAAATAAAAATAGAAAAAGTCAAACCAAAAAACCAAACTATTCTTATTTCCACCCATAAATAGTCATCAAAAAAATGGTTACACTATCAATAAAAAATATTACAAATCATTTTGCAAATTTATTGTACTCCATATGGGGTATTTTGTCAACCCCAAATGGAGTATTTTTGTATAATAATTTTATAGGAGGTCTGTATGAATACTAGATTAAAAGAATTAAGGGAAGATCATGATTTAACTCAAGAACAATGTGCTAAAATTGCATACATTGCCAAAAACTCATATATAAGATATGAAAAAGGTGAAAGAATCCCTCCACTAGATACCATTGCAATATTTGCTAAATATTACAAAACATCCATTGACTATATAGCAAGGTTAACTGATGAAAAAAAACCATATTCTGAATCCAAACAATAGTCATGAGAATGCAAAAAAGAAGAAACCAAATCCAACATTTGATTTCTTCTTTTTATATAATTCACAAACTATACTAATCTTAAGGTTCTTCTTCTAATGTCAACTCAATATCCATATATGCTTTATTTCTATATATCTTAATCTTTATTGTATCACCTATTTTATGTCTTTCTTTTATTTCATTAATATCATCTACTGTCTCTATTTCTTCTCCCTCGACCTCTGTTATAACATCTCCAACTTTAAGTCCTGCTTTTTGTGCTGCTGTAAAGTTTTCAATAGATGTAATATATACTCCTTCAACTAAATTATATCTCTTTGCTGTTTCTTCATCCATTGTTGTTCCTTCAATTCCGATATATGGTCTTATAACTTTATTGTGATCAATTAATTCATCAATTATACTTGTTGTTGAACTTATAGGAATTGCAAATCCTATTCCTTCTATTCCTTCTCCTGAAAGTTTTAGAGTATTAATTCCAATAACTTCTCCTTTACTATTAACTAATGCTCCTCCACTATTTCCTGAATTAATTGCAGCATCAGTTTGTATTGCAATATATTTCTCATTATCTGATGTTACAACTTCACGATTTACAGCACTTACTATTCCAGCAGTTACAGTTGTATTCAATCCAAGTGGACAACCAACTGCCATTGCAAATTCTCCAATTTGTACCTTATTAGAATCACCAAATGTTGCTTTTGTAAGTCCTGTCTTATCAATCTTTATAACAGCTAAATCGGTTTTATCATCTTTTCCTATAATTTTTGCATCATAAACAGTTTCATCATTATATAAGGTAACTTTTACAGCTTTTGAATCTGATACTTCATAATATGATGAACTTGATCCAGCACTTACAACATGGTTATTTGTAAGTATGTATCCATCCTCAGAAATGATTATTCCTGAACCTGTTGCTGTTTGTGTGCTAGTTCCAAAAAATGAATTAACATTGTACTGAATTTCAATACCAACTATTGATGGTAAGATTTTATTTGCAACTCCTATTGAGGTTTTTGAATAATCTTCTAGATTAATTGCAGTTATATCTATTTCAGATTTATTTGATGTAGTTGTATTTGGTTCTACATATGATGAAGTTTTTGAAAAAATCCTATCTCTTACTTCTGGAACACCAAAGCATATTCCAATTGCTAGTGCAGCTCCAACTATTCCAGCTATAATTGGTAGAATAACAGACTTTACGAAACTATTATTGCTACTTTTTACTGCTCCAACATTTTTAAAAGTATTGTTATTATTATTTTCTTCCATAATGACCCTCTTTTCTTTTAATTATGTATTAATATTACACCTATTTTATGTCTTTATTGTGAAAATAATGTAAATCTATTCTCTATTTTTCTTATCTGTTTTTGTCTTCATAATTAAATTTTTTATAAGAATCTTTTTTAATGCCTCTTCTTTTACATCAGCAATCAAAGTTCCATCCTTTGCAATTGATACTTTTCCTGTTTCTTCTGATACGACAATTGCAATTGCATCAGACTCTTTTGAAATTCCAATTGCTGCTCTATGCCTTGTTCCAAGTTCTCTTGCAATGTCTTTGTCTCCTGCAAGAGGAAGCATACAAGCTGCTGCTTTTATTCTACCACCACTTATTACTATTGCACCATCATGTAGTGGCGTTTTTGGCACAAATATATTTACAAGTAATTGTGGTGAAATTTCTGAATCCATCACAACTCCACTTGCTATTATATCTTTTAATTCTATATCTCTTTCAAGAACTATTAAAGCCCCTGTTTTCTCTTTGGAAAGCTCAAATGTAGCTATTGCTATTTTATATATTTCTTCCTTCGTTTTTGTTTCAATATCTTTGTCTATTCCGAAAAATCTAGTAATCTTGTTACTTCCTAATTCTTCTAGTGAGCGTCTAAGTTCTGGCTGGAATAATACAACAAATACTGTTCCATATGTTACAAAAGAGGTTAATATATAATTAAGTATGTTTAAATGCAAAATTGAACTAATTCCCATCGCAATTATTATAAAGAAGATTCCTTTAAGTAATTGCCATGCTCTTGAATCCTTTACTATTTTAAATAATTTTATACATAGAAAAACTACGATTAAAATATCAAGCATTAAGACTATTAATTTAAAAGGATTTTCGTATAATTCTTGTGCATAAGATGTAATAACATCCATCAAAGTCATAGGTACTGTTGTTACAATACTACTATTCATAAAAACCTCCATTTTTAATAAATTATTTTATAGATTTATTATATAGTATATTAAAGTTGCTGCAACAGATAATACCATAGCTGCAACTAAAACTATTATAACTATATTAGATATAAGCTTCTTTTTATTAATTGGTTTTCTTGTCTTGTTTTCTTTTCCCATTTTTTTTACTTCCTTCCTATAATTTTTATATTAATTTTACTATTATTTTATATCACAAATAGACTTAAATTTCAATATAATTAAAAAATAAAATAAAAACCCAAATTCTAGCTTGAATAAGGGCTTTTATATCTTTTAAAGTAATTCTAGTAAAACAACTTCAGCAGAATCTCCTCTTCTCTTTCCAAGTTTTACTATTCTTGTATATCCACCAACTCTATCTTTCATGTTTGGTGCAATTTCATTAAATAATTTTGCTGGTAAATCTATATTTTTGCCATCGCTACCTTTAACTTTATTTATCTTTGTCATGATTTTTCTTCTTGCATTTAATCTTGATGCCATATCTTTTTGTCTTTTTTCTGTAACTTCTTCTTTAACAACTTTTAAATACTCTTTACCATTTTTACTCTTAGCAATCTCTGTAACTTTATTACCTTTGCTATCTAATTTTGCTCTAACAACTTTAACTTCAACTTCTTCGAAATTATCTTTTTCTTTAACTGCAAGTGCTATTATGCTATCTGCAATAGCCTTTACTTCCTTAGCTCTTGCTTCAGTTGTTGTAATTTTTCCGTTTAAAATTAGATCAGTAGTTTGTGATTTAAGCATTGCTAATCTTTGATCAGTTTTCTTACCTAATTTTCTATTTCTAGCCAATTTATTTCACTCCTTTACTTTTATTTTTGTCAAATGCTAATTCTTTAGCTTTATCCAATTCTTTCAAGAATTAGTATATCGCAAGGCGTTCAAGGTAAATAGTTTGAGATAAGGCTTTTTGCCTATCGAGAACTATTTATCCGAAGAACAACGCAGCGAGATGCTGATTATTGTAAGAATTATTCTTCTTCGGCGAAATCAAGCCCCAACGAATGCAACTTATTTGTAACTTCGTCTAGTGATTTCTTTCCTAAATTTCTAACTTTCATCATATCTGCTTCTGTTTTATTTGCTAAATCTTGAACAGTAGATATTCCTGCTCTCTTTAAGCAATTGAAGCTTCTTACAGTTAACTCTAAGTCTTCAATTGACATTTCAAGTACTCTTGCTGTTTTAGATTCTTCTTTTTCTACCATTATTTGAGTATTCTTTGCAGCTTCTGATAAGTCAATAAACAAAGCTAAATGTTCTGTAATAACTTTTGCAGCTAAACTTATTGCTTCATAAGCTTTTAAGCTACCATCTGTCCAAACTTCGATTATTAATTTATCAAAATCAACCATTTGTCCAACTCTGGTATTTTCTACTTGATAATTTACTTTCTTTACTGGAGTAAATATAGAATCTATAGGTAATACAGATATATCTTGATCATCTTTCTTATTTTTAGCTGCTGTATTATATCCTCTACCTTTTTCTACTGTCATTTCAGCTATAAATTTACCACCTTCTGCAACAGTTGCAATATGTAACTCTGGATTTAATACTTCGATAGTTCCATCAGTTATAATATCTCCAGCTGTTACTTCTCCTTCGCCTATATGATTTATTTTAATAATCTTCTCTTCGTTGTCATATGATTTGAATCTAACACCTTTTAAATTTACTATTATTTCTGAAACATCTTCAACTACGTTTGGAACAGTTGAAAATTCATGAACTACTCCATCTATTTTTACACTTGTTATAGCACATCCAGGAAGTGATGAAAGTAGTATTCTTCTTAATGAATTTCCTATTGTTACTCCATATCCACGCTCTAGTGGTTCGCATATGAATTTAGCATAGTTATTTTGTTCATCCATATTTGTACATTCAATATTTGGCTTTTCAAATTCTATCATTTTTACCTCCCTAATTTTCTAGAAATTAGAGCTTAGATATTAGAAACTATATTTTTGTATATTCTAATTCTAATTTCTAACAATCTAACTTTTAACTTCTATTTAGAGTATAACTCTACTATTAAATGTTCTTCAACTGGAATGTCTACATCTTCTCTAGATGCAAGTCTTACAACTTTTCCACTTAAATTTTTAGCATCTTTTTCTAACCATGATGGTACAGGTCTTGAAGCATTTGCTTCTACATTTCCTTTGATAACTGCTTTATCTTTTTTAATTTCTCTAACTTTTATTACATCACCTGGTTTAACTAGGTAAGATGGAATGCTAACCTTTCTACCATTAACTTCAAATAAACCATGATTTACAAGAAGTCTTGCTTCTGGTCTTGAGCTACCATATCCTAATCTATATACAACATTGTCTAATCTGCTTTCTAGTAATATAAGTAGGTTTTCACCTGTTATACCTTTTGATGCAGCTGCCATTTCAAAATATTTTCTAAATTGATTTTCTCTAACTCCATAAAAGGCTTTTGTTTTTTGTTTTTCTCTTAATTGGATACCATATTCTGAAAGCTTAGCTTTCTTTTGTCCATGTTCTCCTGGTGCATAATTTCTTCTTGAAATTGCACATTTATCTGTGTAGCATCTAGAACCTTTAAGGAACAATTTTTGTCCCTCTCTACGACAAATACGGCATTGTTCATCTTTATATCTTGACATGTATTTTTACACCTCTTTCTTTTATCAAAATTTTATACTCTCCTTCTTTTTGGTGGTCTACAACCATTGTGTGGTATTGGTGTGACATCTTTTATACTGCTTAATTCTAGACCTGCTGTTTGAAGTGCTCTGATTGCAGCTTCTCTTCCAGAACCTGGTCCTTTAACAAATACTTCTATAGTTTTTAATCCATGCTCCATTGCAGCTTTTGCAGCTGTTTCTGCAGCTTGACCTGCTGCAAATGGTGTGCTTTTTCTTGAGCCTTTGAATCCTAGTTCACCAGCACTTGCCCAAGAAATAACATTACCTTGAACATCTGTAATTGTAACTATTGTATTATTAAAACTAGAATGAATATGAGCTGAACCTTTATCAATGTTTTTTCTATTCCTTCTAGGTGTTTTTCTTGTTACATTTTTATTTGCCATTTGGAAATTCCTCCTCCTTATTTCTTACTCTTGCTTACTAATTTTCTAGGACCTTTTCTTGTACGCGCATTTGTTTTTGTTCTTTGTCCTCTAACTGGTAAACTTCTTCTATGTCTTATTCCTCTATAACAACCAATCTCTGTAAGTCTTTTAATGTTAAGTGCAACTTCTCTTCTTAAATCACCCTCAACTTTATAACTTTCATCGATTATTTTTCTTATACTATTTACTTCATCGTCTGTCAAATCTTTTACTCTAGTATCTGGATTTACTCCAGCTTCCTTAAGGATTTTATTAGAACTTGCAACACCTATACCATAAATATAAGTAAGTCCTATTTCAACTCTTTTTTCTCTAGGTAAATCAACTCCTGCTATACGAGCCATTCTTTTAAACACCTCCATTTTTAGTTTCAAAACTATTCGCTTTAAAACTTATTTAAATAAATATATATAAACACAAATTTATAATAAGAAACTAGAAGAGTTCCTTACAGCCGCTACAAAATTTGTGTTAATATCAAATTATAAAATTTTAGAATTATCCTTGTCTTTGTTTGTGTTTTGGATTTTCACAAATTACTCTTATAACACCTTTTCTTTTAATGATTTTACATTTTTCGCATATTTTTTTTACTGATGGTCTTACTTTCATTGTTTAAACCTCCCTTTTCGTTAATTATATTGCAAAACTATAGATTGAGTTTTATTTATCGCGCCAAGTGATACGGCCACGACTTAAATCATATGGTGATAGTTCTAGTCTTACTTTATCCCCTGGTAATATCTTAATATAATTCATTCTAAGCTTACCAGATATATGGGCTAAAACTTGATGACCATTTTCAAGTTCAACTTTGAATGTTGTATTAGGTAATGTTTCTACAACTGTACCTTCTACTTCAATTACATCTTCCTTTCCCAATCTACATTCCCTCCTAATTTTTTATAGTTTTAAATTATATAAGTAATTTATTCTATAATTAACTAATCAATTATATCCTATTTTTATGTAATTGTCAATATCTTTGGTTCATTTTCTGTAACTAAAATTGTATTTTCATAATGTGCTGAAAGTGAACCGATCTTCTGTAACAATTGTCCATCCATCGTCAAGTTCATATATTTCTTGATTTCCTGCAATCACCATAGGTTCTATTGCAAGCGTCATACCGTTTTTCTATTTTAGGTCCTTTACCTTCTTTTCCATAATTCGGTATTCCTGGATCTTCATGCATACCACGCCCGGATTCCATGTCCTTGAAATTCTTTTACAACACTAAATCCGTTCTTCGTTACAAATTCTCCTATTGCATGTGATATATCTCCTATTCTAAAACCTGGCTTTGCATATTTTATTCCTTCAAAAAAGGCTTGTCTTGTTACTTCAACTAGTTTTTTTGCCTCCGCAGTTCCTTCTCCTACTATATATGTTCTTGCAGCATCTCCGTTATATCCATTTTTTTCAGCAACTAAATCTATGCTAACTACATCTCCCATCTTTAAATGAACTCTGTCTGATGGAATGCCATGTATTACTTCATCATTTATAGAAGCACATATTGTGCTTGGAAAAGCTGGCATGTTTTTATCATAATTTGGATATCCCTTTTGTGCAGGAATACCCCCGATTTTCTCTAATTACCTTTTCTGCAATTTTATCTAGCTCCAAAGTAGTTACTCCTGGTCTAATTGCTTCTTCAATTTTTTTATGAACAAGAGCAACTATTTTGCAAGCTTCTATCATTAATTCAATTTCTCTTTTTGATTTTATTTCAATCATGTGCACTTTGCCTCTACTTCTTAAACTCATTAATTAGGTCTTTTGCAACATCTACTCCCATATATCCTATGGATTCACTTACTTTAAATGTTCTTAAAATTCCTTTATCTTTATAGAAATCTATAATTGGAGCTGTTTCTTTAAAGTATGTATCTAATCTGCTATTCATAACTTCCTCATTGTCATCTTTTCTTTGAATCAAGGCTGAACCACATTTGTCACATATTCCATCTACCTTTGGTGGGTGCAACTTTACATTGAAAATAGTTTTACATTCTTGATTTGAACATACTCTTCTATTTACAACTCTTTCTATTAATTCATCTCTTGGAGTTTCTAAGTTTATTGCCATATCTATCTTTTTCCCATTAGTATTTAAAAACCTATCAAGCTCTTCTGCTTGTGCAGTTGTTCTTGGGAATCCATCTAATATTATACCATTTGCTAAATCTGGTTCATTTAATCTTGCTTCTATTACTCTTATTGTAAGTTCATCTGGAACTAAAGCTCCTCTTTCTAAATAACCTGAAACTTCTTTTCCAAGTTCTGTCTTATCTGCAATTGCTTTTCTAAATATATCACCACTAGAAACGGCAGGAATATTTAAGCCCTCAGATAAAAGGCCTGCAACAGTTCCTTTTCCGCTAGCTGGTGCACCAAGCATAATTAATATCATAACTAATAACTCCTCTTACTCTAAAAATCCTTTATAATGTCTCATAACAAGTTGAGATTCTAATTGTTGTACGATCTCTAATGCAACACCTACTACGATTAATATTGATGTTCCTCCGAAAGTTATATCAATACTTGTAAATCTAAGTAGCATTGGGAGAATTGCAATTATTGCAAGATATATTCCTCCAAACCATGTAATCTTAGAAATTATTGAAGTAAGATAATCTGTTGTAGGTTTACCAGCTCTTATTCCTGGTATAAATCCACCTTGTTTCTTTATATTGTTTGAAACTTCTGCTGGATTGAATGTAGCAAATGTATAGAAGAATGTAAATGCTACGATTAATATTAAGTATACAATTGCATTTGCTATTGAATATCCAATTGGTACTCCTGCTGATGATGTTGCTACAGAAAATTTATAAATTGTAGCCCAAAATCCAGTTTGATAAGCAATGTTACTATTAAACATAGAAATTATCTGTGCTGGGAATGTTAAAAATGATGATGCAAAGATAATTGGCAATACTCCTGCCATAGCAAGTTTTAATGGAATATGTGTATTTTGTCCACCATACATTTTTCTTCCAACTACTTTTTTAGCATATTGTACAGGTACGCGTCTTTCTGCTTCTTGTACAAATACTACTGCTCCTATTAATATTATTGCTCCTATAATTATTCCTAATGCTGTTATTAATCCTGTTGTAGAGAAACCAGCAGCTGTAAATATCATGTTATAAACTGTTATTATTCCACTTGGAAGTCCTGATAGAATACCTACAAAGATAATTACAGATATTCCGTTTCCTATTCCTTTATTTGTGATTTGATCTCCAAGCCACATAAGTATTGATGTTCCACCAATTAATGATAAAACAAAAGTTGCAGCTGTTACAAATCCTTGATCAACAAATATTCCTGATGATCTATATGCTAAATAGATACCTAAACTTTCAATAAGTGCAAGAACTATTGTTAACATTTTTGTATATTTATTTAATTTTTCACGACCAGCTTCTCCTTCTTCTTTAGAAAGTCTCTCTAATGCTGGTATAACCATAGCTAACAATTGAATAACAATTGATGCTGTGATATATGGGCTTATGCTCATTGCAAATAGTGATAACCTAGAAAAAGCACCACCTGATATTAAGTCAATAAGTCCAGTTATTCCGATTTTGTCCACCAAGTGCTTCAGATAATGCAACACTGTTTACACCTGGTACTGTTATATAACAACCTAATCTAAATATTACTATAAGTAATAGTGTATATAATAATTTTTTTCTTACATCCGGTGTCTTTAATGCATTTTTTATTGTTTGAAACAATTAAATCACCTCAATCTTTCCACCTGCAGCTTCGATTTTTTCTTTAGCTGTATTTGTGAATCTTTTAGCTTTTACATTTAATTTTTTCTCTAAACTGCCAGTTCCTAATATTACTATTCCATCATTTATTTTTCCTATAATGCCTTCTTTTAATAAACTTTCTGCTGTAACATCTGTGCTTTCAGATTTATTAAGCATTGTAAGTGTTACTTCTACATAATTTTTAGCATGAATGTTAGTAAAGCCTCTTTTTGGTAATCTTCTATATAATGGTGTTTGACCACCTTCAAAACCTCGTCTAACTCCTCCACCTGATCTTGCTTTTTGTCCTTTATGTCCTCTTCCAGAAGTTTTTCCAAGTCCAGAACCTACTCCGCGTCCAACTCTTGTTCTTTCTTGTTTTTCTACTGCTGGTTTTAGTTTACCTAGTTCCATTTGGTATACACTCCTTTCTTCTATAATATCTCATCAACTTTTTTGCCTCTTTTTTTAGCAACTTGTTCTACTGTAAGCATATTGCTTAAAGCATTTATTGTAGCATAAACTACATTTCTTGGGTTATTTGTTCCAATAACCTTTGTTCTTATATCTTTATATCCTGCAAGCTCTAAAACTGGTCTTACGCTTCCTCCTGCTATAACTCCTGTACCTTTTCCAGCAGGTTTTAGCATAACTCTAGCGCTTCCGGCACAACCTATATATTCGTGTGGTATTGTTGTTCCTACGATTGGAACTTCTACTAAATTTTTCTTAGCATCTTGAATAGCTTTTTTTATAGCATCTGGAACTTCTGCTGCTTTTCCAGAACCTACTCCTATATGTCCATTTTCATCTCCAACAACAACTACTGCGCTGAATCTAAAAGTTCTACCACCTTTAACAACTTTAGCAACTCTGCTTATGGCAACTACTTTTTCTTTTAATTCCATTTGGCTGTTATTTTCTTCCATATTATCAAGATTTCCTCCTTATCCTTATATTTTAGAATTTTAATCCTCCTTCACGAGCTGCTTCTGCTAATGCTTTAACAACACCGTGATATATATATCCGCTTCTGTCAAAAACTACTGTATCAATTTTCTTTTCAATAGCTCTTTTAGCAATTAAAGTTCCAACTTCTTTTGCAGCTTCTACATTACTATGTTTTGTTTTTACTTCTTTATCCATAGTTGAAGCTTGAACGATTGTGCATCCTGCAACATCATCAATTATTTGTGCATAAAGATTTGTATTGCTTCTGTATACACAAAGTCTTGGGCGTTCTGCTGTTCCAGAAATTTTTGTACGAACTCTTATATGTCTTCTTTCTCTTTCAGCTTTTCTATCTACTTTTGAAACCATTATTTTTCTCCTTTCTCTAAATTTAATATCAAAATAATTTATTTTTCATTTCTACTGCATAATCAAATCAAAAACGAGTAGTACTAGGCAAGCGAGGTAATTTACCGCAGACTAGGCTAATGCCTGTCGAGGATAAATTATCCGAAGCTTAACAACGTAATACGAAGTTTTTCATTTGATTATTTCTTACCTGTCTTACCTTCCTTACGTCTAATTGTTTCATAGCTGTATTTAATTCCTTTTCCACCATAAACTTCAGGTGGTCTCTTTGTTCTGATTTCTGCAGCTATTTGACCTACTAATTCCTTATCAATTCCTTTAACTACAATTGAGTTTGGATTTGGTACATCAAAAGAAATTCCTGCAGGTGCTTTATATATTACAGGATGTGAAAAACCAAGTGTAAGATTTAAATCATTTCCTTGTTTTTGAACTCTGTAACCAACACCATTTATTTCTAATTCTTTCTTAAATTCTTCTTTAACACCTATTATCATGTTATTTATTAATGTTCTTGTTAATCCATGTAAGCTTTTCATTGCAGTTTCATCGTTTGGTCTTTTTACGATTACTTTACCATCTTCTACTGAAACAGCTATTTTTTCGTTTACATGTCTTTCTAAAGTTCCTTTTGGTCCTTTAACTGAAACTAAATTTCCTTGAACTGCAACTTCAACACCTTCTGGTATTGTTATAGGACTATTTCCTATTCTTGACATTTCTATTCACCTCTTTTTTTAGTGTATTAGATGTTATTAATCTCTTACATCTAACCTCTTATTTTTTCTATAATTTTACCATACATAAGCTAGGACTTCTCCTCCTAGACCTATCTCTCTTGCTTCTTTATCTGTCATAATTCCTTTTGATGTAGAAACAATTGCGATTCCTAAACCATTTAAAACTTTAGGTAAATCTTCTTTAGAAGCATAAACTCTTAAACCTGGTTTACTTATTCTCTTGATACCAGCTATAACTCTGCTTCCTTTTTCGTCATATTTTAATGTTACTCTAATTGTTCCTTGAACATCATTTGATATTTCTTCAAAAGATTTTATATATCCTTCTTTAAATAATATATTGGCTATAGCAACTTTCATCTTTGATGCAGGTATGTCAACAGTTTTATGCTTACTACTGTTAGCATTTCTGATTCTTGTTAACATATCAGCTATTGGATCAGTTGTATTCATACTCTTTTACCCTCCTTATCTTCATTATTCTCATATTAATAGCTTTCGAAATTCAATTTAAAATTAGACTTTTAATTGAATTTATTACCAGCTGGCCTTTTTAACTCCTGGAATTTCACCTTTATGTGCTAATTCTCTAAAGCATACACGGCAAATTCCATATTTTCTAATATAAGCATGTGGTCTACCACAAATTTTGCATCTGTTATATTCTCTTGTTTTAAATTTTTGTGGCTTTTGTTGCTTCATTATCATTGATTTCTTTGCCATATTATTCTTTTTTCTCCTTCCTTTAAGAACTAAAATTATATATTTTTATTGATTTCCATCCATTAATAAAAAGCAAAATATTACTTTTATTCGTTTCTAAATGGCATTCCTAATAATGTAAGTAATTCTTTAGCTTCTTCATCTGATTTAGCTGTTGTAACAAATATAATGTCCATACCTCTTAATTTATCGATTTTATCATACTCAATTTCTGGGAAAATCAATTGTTCTTTTATTCCCATTGAATAATTTCCTTTTCCATCAAAAGCCTTATCAGATACTCCTCTAAAATCTCTTATTCTTGGCATAGCAACATTAAATAGTTTATATACAAATTCATACATTTTTTCACTTCTTAAAGTTACTTTGCATCCAACATTTGCACCTTCTCTTATTTTAAAAGCTGCTATTGATTTTTTTGCCTTAGTAATAATTGGCTTTTGTCCTGTAATAATGCCTAAATCATTCATAGCATTATCTAATGCTTTAGGATTGTCTCTTATATCTCCTAAACCTATATTTATAACAACTTTTTCAAGTTTTGGAACTTCCATTATTGATTTATAATTAAATTTTTTCATCAATGCAGGAACTGCTTCTTTTACATATTGTTCTTTAAGTTTTTCCATAACTCTTCATTTTCCTCCTTTCTATTTTAATTTAGCTCCGCATTTCTTACAAACGCGTACTTTTTCGTCTTTATCTAATTCATAACCTATTCTTGTTGGCTTATTACATTTAGGACATACAACAGCGATTTTGCTACTATGTATAGCACATTCTACTGGTATAATTCCTCCTTCTTCGCCTTGTTTTTTAGGTTTAATGTGTCTTTTTCTGATATTTACACCCTTAACTATTACTTTTTCAGTTTTAGGTATAATTTCTAGGACTTCACCTTTTTTACCTTTATCATTTCCTGATAAAACATAAACTGTATCGCCTTTTTTTATTTTCATTTTTTCACCTTCTCTTAAATAATATCTTTAAACTCAACATCTGTCTAAAACCGACGCTTGACAACGCAAGACGCCGCTTTTCATTTCTTCTAAAGTACTTCTGGAGCAAGTGAAAGAATCTTCATATACTCCTTCTCTCTTAACTCTCTAGCTACTGGACCAAATATACGAGTTCCTCTTGGTGTTCCGTCTTCACGAATTATTACAGCTGCATTTTCATCAAATTTTATATATGAACCATCAGCGCGTCTTACTCCTTTTTTGCTTCTTACTACAACAGCCTTTACAACATCACCTTTTTTTACAACTCCTCCTGGTGTAGCATCTTTAACTGAAGCAACTATTACATCACCAATATTCGCATATCTTCTATATGAACCACCTAAACATCTGATGCACATAATCTCTTTTGCACCTGTGTTATCGGCAACATTTAATATACTTTGTTGTTGAACCATTTTGTCTTTGTCCTCCTTCCTATGATTAAATGAAAAACTTGATTTAATCTTTAAATTCTTTATCATTTTTATCCTTTATTATTCTGCTTTTTCAAGTATTTGTACAACTCTCCATCTTTTTTGTTTAGATAAAGGTCTTGTTTCCATAACTTTTACTTTGTCTCCTACATGACATTCATTTTGCTCGTCATGCGCTTTTAATTTATATGTTCTTTTCATTGTCTTCTTATAATTGCTGTGTCTAACACTTGTTTCGACTGATACAACAACTGTTTTATCCATTTTATCTGATGTTACTGTACCAATCATAACTTTACGAAGATTTCTTTCCATATCCTACAGATTTCTCCTTTCCAACTAATTTTTAGCTTCTAATTCTCTTTTTCTCAATACTGTATTTACCCTAGCAATATCTTTCTTTACTTCTTTTATTTTCATAGGATTGTCTAATCCGTTTGTTGCTAGACTAAATCTTAACTTAAATAATTCAGTTTTTAATTCTCCTAATTCTTTTTCTAATTCTTGTGAAGACATTTCATTTATTTTATTCATCTTCATCTATTCATCACCACCCATGTTATTTTCTTTTGCTACAAATTTTGATTTTATTGGTAGTTTATTTGCAGCAAGTCTTAAAGCTTCCTTTGCTGTCTCTTCAGGAATGCCTGCTATTTCAAACATTACTCTTCCTGGTTTTACTCTAGCAACCCAATATTCAGGAGCACCTTTACCTTTACCCATACGAGTTTCAGCAGGTTTCTTTGTTATTGGTTTGTCTGGGAATATTTTTATCCAAACTTTTCCACCTCTTTTTATATAACGAGTCATTGCAATACGTGCAGCTTCTATTTGGTTTGATTTTATAAGCGCACTTCCTGTTGCTTGAAGTCCATATTCTCCATCAGTAACTTTTGTTCCTCTTGTTGCTTTTCCTCTATTTCTACCTTTTTGCATTTTTCTATATTTTGTTCTTTTTGGCATTAATGGCATTATTCTTCTCCCCCTTCTGTTTTAGTTTTCTTAGTAGGAAGAACTTCTCCTTTATATATCCAAACTTTAACACCTATTTTTCCATAAGTTGTATCAGCTTCATAAAAACCATAGTCTATATCAGCTCTTAAAGTTTGAAGAGGTATTGTACCTTCTTTATAAAATTCTGTTCTTGCCATATCAGCTCCTGCTAATCTTCCTGATACAGATGTCTTTATTCCTAAAGCACCTGCTTTCATAGCTTTAGCCATTGCTTGTTTCATTGCACGTCTAAATGATACTCTCTTTTCTAGTTGTGCACATATACTTTCTGCAACTAATTGTGCATTAGTATCTAAATCTTTAACTTCGATGATGTCAATTTTAACATCTTTTCCTATCATTTTTTGTAATTCTGTTTTTAATGTTTCTACTAAAGTTCCACCTTTTCCTATTACTAATCCAGGTTTTGCTGTATAAACATTAACTTTAACTAATTTAGTAGTTCTTTCAATAACAACTTTTGAAATACCACTAACAAATAATTTTTTCTTAACATATTCACGAATTTTGTGGTCTTCTACTAGGTAATCTGAATAATGTTTGTTATCTGCATACCATTTTGAATCCCAGTCTTTAATTACACCAATTCTTAATCCGTGTGGATGCATTTTCTGTCCCATATTATATAGCTCCTCCTTCCTATACTCTTTCCTTTAATACTATTGTTATATGACTTGTTCTTTTTCTTATTCTTACTGCTGAACCTTTAGCTGCTGGTCTAATTCTTTTTAGAGTTGGACCTTGATTTGCATAGATTTCAGCTACATATAAATTTTGACTATTCATGTTGTGATTATTTTCAGCATTTGCGATTGCTGATTTTAATAGCTTTTCAATAGTTTCTGATGCTATTTTTGGTGTAAATTTAACTATTGCTAATGCTTCATTTACATCTTTTCCTCTTATTAAATCTGCAACAATTTTTACTTTTCTAGCTGAAATTCTTGCATATTTAAGAGTTGCTCTAGCTTCTAAGTTTGCTACTTCCTCCATGATTTGCTAAACCTCCTTATTTTTAATCTCTAATTTTTAACAGTTGATGCTTTTTCTCCCGCATGACCTTTAAATGTTCTTGTAGGAGCAAATTCACCTAATTTATGTCCTATCATTTCTTCAGCAATATATACTGGTACATGTTTTCTTCCGTCATGTACAGCTATTGTATGTCCTACCATTTGTGGATATATTGTTGATGCTCTTGACCATGTTTTTAATACTTCTTTTTTTCCTGTTTCGTTCATAGCTTCAACTCTTTTTAGTAGTTTAGGCTCAACAAAAGGCATTTTCTTGCTTGATCTTGACATAGGTTTTGTAACCTCCTTTTTTAAAATCTATTCTCTCTAATAAATTATTTTCTTCTCTTAACAATAAATTTGTCAGAAGTTTTATGTTTCTTTCTTGTCTTATATCCAAGTGCTGGTTTACCCCAAGGAGTAAGTGGTCCAGGACGACCTACTGGTGCTTTACCTTCACCACCACCATGAGGGTGATCTACTGGGTTCATAACGCTACCACGAACTGTAGGTCTGATTCCCATATGTCTTTTTCTACCAGCTTTACCTAATTTAACATTTTCATGATCAGAATTTCCTATAACTCCGATTGTTGCTCTACATCTTACTGCAACTAATCTCATTTCTCCTGATGGAAGTCTTACATGTGCATATTTTCCTTCTTTTGCCATAAGTTGTGCACTTTGTCCTGCTGTTCTAACCAACTTAGCACCTTGACCTGGATTTAATTCAATATTATGAATCATAGTACCTACTGGTATGCTCTCGATTGGCATACAGTTTCCTGGTTTGATATCAACCTTTGCTCCTGATACTACCTTATCTCCATTTGTTAATCCTTGTGGTGCAATTATATATCTTCTTTCTCCGTCTTTGTATTCAATAAGTGCTATATTACTGCTACGATTTGGATCATATTCGATACCAATTACTGTAGCTTCCATATCGTCCTTATCGCGTTTAAAATCAATTATTCTATATTTTTGTCTGTTTCCTCCACCTTGATGTCTAACTGTTATTCTACCATAAGAGTTTCTTCCTGCATTTTTCTTTTTCTTTGCAAGTAGTGATTTCTCAGGTGTTTTCTTTGTTACTTCTTCAAATGAAGAAACTGTCATATTTCTTCTTGATGGAGTATATGCTTTAAAGTGTTTCATACATTTTCCTTTCTCGAACTTATGAAAAGCACCGTTCTGCGTCTTCAAACTTCGCCGAAAATCTTTCGATAACCACTAGGTTAATCTCAAGATTATTCGTCTCGTTTTCCTAGCATTACGGTACTTTTGATAAGTTCTCTATTTTTACTTATTATTATCAATTAATCGTAATCCTAGATTAAACGCATTTTGCCTTTTAGATAAGTTCATTTTTACTTAATATATTTACGGATTTTTTCCTGCTCCGCATTGCAGATATTATTTATTATCCCAGTATTTTCTGGATATTTTATCTTTCTTCTTCCTCTTGTTCTTCTCTTTCTTCTGGATAATTCATTTTTCTGCCAGCTCTATAAATTTCATTATTAAGTGCTAGCATATGTTTTATAGCTTCTGTAGAAGGTATCGCTGATCCTTCTTTAATCATCGTAGCTACTTTTATTAAAATTGTAGCTTCTGCTCTTAAATCTTCTCTATTCATATTTTTAAGCTCCCATGAATTCGTCAATTGAATCCTTGTATTTCTTAGTTACTTTAACTTCTTTTCCACCTTTTCCAAGATATGTCATATCTTGTGGGTTTGTATCTATTGTAACTATTGCTTTTTTCCAGTCTGGTGTCATTCCAACATTGGCACCCATTCTTTTTTCTTTTCCTTTTACAGAAATTGTATTTACCTTTAATACTTTAACTTCAAAAAGCTTTTCAACTGCTTTTGCAATTTCTACTTTAGTAGCTTTTTTATTAACTTCAAAGGTATATCTTCCTTCGCTTATATCAGCACTACTTTTTTCTGTTATTATTGGTGCTATTATTATATCTTCAGCTTTCATCGTTAAGCATACACCTCCTCTAGTTTCTTTATAGTATCTACTGTAACTACTAATTTTGTATATTTTAATAAATCATAAACATTGATTGTATTTACAAGACTTGTTTTAAGTCCTTCAATGTTTCTTGTAGATTTTTGAACATTTTCATTCTTTTCTGGTAAAAGAACTAATGCTTTTCCCTCAACTTTTAAATTATTCAATGCTTCTACCATTTGTTTTGTTTTAATCTCTTTGAATTCTAATTTGTCTACAACTACTAATTCACTTTCAGCTACTTTTGAGCTTAATATTGATTTAATAGCTAATCTCTTTTCTTTCTTATTTACTTTGAAAGAGTAAGTACGAGGTTTTGGTCCAAGTGCTATTCCACCTTTTATCCATTGTGGAGCGCGTGTACTTCCTTGTCTTGCTCTACCTGTTCCTTTTTGTTTCCATGGTTTCTTACCACCACCAGAAACTTCTGCTCTTGTTTTAGTACTTTGTGTTCCTTGTCTTTGATTTGCTAAATAATTTGTAAGAACTGTATGAACAGCATTTTCATTTGGAACTATTCCAAATACTTCTTCGCTTAAATCTAAAGTACTAACTTTTTTACCTTTAATATCATAAACATCTATTTTTGGCATTTAATTTTCCTCCTTTCCTATTTAGCTTTTTTTACTGATTTTTTTATTTTTAAGATAGCACCTTTTGCTCCTGGTACACTACCTTTTACTAATAATACATTTTTATCTAAATCTACTTTTACTACATCTAAGTTTTGAACTGTAACAGTTTGAACTCCCATATGTCCTGGTAATTTCTTTCCTTTGAAAACTCTACCTGGTGTAGATGTAGATCCCATTGAACCTGGTCTTCTATGATACATAGAACCATGTCCCATTGGTCCTCTTGATTGTCCATGACGCTTAATTACGCCTTGGAATCCCTTTCCTTTAGATATTCCTTGTACATCTATTCTGTCTCCTGCTGCAAATACATCTGCTTTTACAACATCTCCTACTGATATTTCTATATCATCAACTCTAAATTCTCTTAAATGCTTTTTAGCTTCAAGTTTAGATTTTTTGAAATGTCCTTTTAAAGGCTTATTAACTTTTTTGTCTTTTACTTCGCCAAATCCTAATTGTACACTATTATATCCGTCTGTTTCTACTGTTTTAACTTGTGTAACAACGCAAGGTCCGGCTTCTATAACTGTAACTGGAATAACTAATCCTGCTTCATCAAATATTTGAGTCATTCCAATTTTCTTTCCTATTATTGCCTTTTCCATAATGAACTCTCTCCTTCCTTCAATTATTCTATTTGTTTTTAGATTATTTTCTAATTTTCTTTTTTATAGAAATTATAATTTCATTTCTATATCAACACCAGCAGGTAATTCTAATTTCATTAGACTATCAACTGTTTTTTGTGTTGGGTAAAAAATATCAATAACTCTTTTATGTGTTCTCATTTCAAATTGTTCTCTTGAATCTTTATATTTGTGAGGACAACGCAAAATTGTTACTACTTCTTTTTGTGTTGGTAGTGGAATAGGTCCTGATACTTTTGCTCCTGTTCTTTTAGCAGTATCTACTATCTTCTCAGCAGACTGTTCTAGAACAACATGATCATAAGCTTTCAATCTGATTCTTATTTTTTCACTACCTACTACATTGTTTTTTACTGCCATAGTATAAATTCCCTCCTTTTATATTATTGTGATACCTTGGCAAGTTTAAAACGCATCCTGGTGTTTCTAACTAACTCATTATATAATCCCAAGCATATTTAATTATTTCTTGGGATAAGCGTTTATTATTATAAAAACTTATCGCCTTGGTCATAGCCACGACATGCTCCATAGAAGTTCCCTCCATTCTCCTTCTTTCCTTACGGAAAACTAGAGATGTAGCCACATTCTACTTCAACGCAAAATTTCGTACTCTAGTATTATACAACGCATATTTCCGTATGTCAAGGCTTTTTGTAATATTTTTGTAATTTTTTATATTTTCTTTATATATTGCACTTGATAACTCGTAATCCCTAAGTAAAATCTACTTTTCCTATGCAATAAAGAAAATCGTACGAATATTCTGTATTCATACGATTTTTAGACAGCATAAATTCTATGCTTTTTAGATTTTTAGAAGGTTAGAAATTTTTATTAATCACAAAATATAACTATTCTCTTTCCATAAAGCTGTGCCATATCAGATGTATCTTTTCTTCGCTTAAATTTGCCATCATTTTATCTGGCAAATTTATTATTACGCAAATTGAGTGTGAATAAGTATTGCCATATCCACCGGAGGAAAATGCTCCATGTAAAAATATTTCTCCGTTATTAGCATACGGAAATCCCTTTTGGCTCGAGTGACTTACAACCCAGAATTTTCTGTCACTTAGCCTAATTTCTTCTGGCAAGTCACAAAATTCTGTGGTCTCAAGTTCGTAGCCCTTTGCATTATATGCCTCATTATCATACATATGGGCATATCGTGTTAATAACTCTGATGCATTTTTGTAAAGCTTTTCTCCCCTAAGTGTAAGTCTGAACTTCTTTGTAATAGCTGCAAGGCATAACTTTTTCTTTTTTCCAAGTAAAAATGGATAGTAGCAAAGTTCTTCTGTCTTTGCCTTTTGCTTCTTGTGATACCCCGTTTCTTCTGGCAAAAATACTACCTTGTTTGCCTTTGGTATGTACTCCACTTCTCTTTTGGTTAAGTCCCCATAGATTTCTTGCCGCATGAGCGCCTCTCGAAGTACGACCATTTCCTCCATTGTTTTCCCCTTTCAGATTGTTTGTTTTAATTACACCCTTCCTAAATCTTTGCTGTTTATAATAATTAGTATTAAAACAGCTTATTACTTTGTATATCGACGCAATTATATATTCTTTTATTTTAATTGTCAAGATATTATTTCTACTTAAATTTTAGCATCTTGAGACTTACTTTATTGCTTATTTATATTTTAGATGCTATAATGTATTTGTAAAATTATTGGAGGTGTAACTTTTATGGAGCTTATACAATGTGGAGAAAGAACTTATTACATTAAAAATCCTACAAATATAGGGATATACCGAGTAGATAATGAAAATGTTTATTTAATTGATTCTGGAAATGATAAAGATGCTGGAAAAAAGATACTTAAAATAATAGATGAACAAGGTTTTAAAGTTAAGGGAATTATTAACACTCATTCTCATGCAGACCATATTGGTGGAAATAAACTTATACAAGATAGAACAAATTGTGAAATTCTCGCTTACGGCATTGAAAAAAGTTTCATTCAAAGTCCTATACTAGAGCCTTCTCTTTTATATGGAAGTTACCCTTTTGCAGATTTACAAAACAAATTCTTATTTGCAAAAGAATCTAATGTAAAATCTTTAGAAAATAATCTACCTGACGAATTAGAATATTTTTCTTTAAAAGGACACTTCTTTGATATGATTGGAATTAAGACAAGTGATGATGTGTATTTTTTGGCAGATTCATTATTTAGCGAAGGAACAATTAACAAATATCATTTATGCTATATATATAATGTTAAAGAATTTTTGAATACTTTAGACTTTTTAGAAAACCTTCATGGCAAGTTATACATTCCTTCTCATGCAGAGGCCACTAACGATATCACACAATTAATCAATATAAATAGAAAAAATATAAATGAGATTGTATCTAAAATTTTTGATTTTTGCAAAACAGAAAAGACCTTTGAGGAAATTTTACAATATATTTTTTCTGAATATAATCTTACAATGAATATAAATCAATATGTACTAATTGGAAGTACTACAAAAGCTTATTTATCTTATTTAATAGATCAAGATATGCTTATATACGATTTTAAAGATAATAAAATGTACTGGAAGCAAAAATAATTACGATTATAAAATTATATAGTGGAAATAAAATTCCACTATATTTTATTATATCCTATATATAAAATTAAATCCTGTATATTTATGGCGTTTTGCACTAAAATACTTTTTTAAATCTTCCTCTGCTTGTTCAGATACTTGGTCTATTCTACATGTTCCTTTTTTACTTTGTACTAATGGTATTACATATCTTCTCTTTCCTTTTACACTTATACAGTATTTATCCGTAATTTCATTATCACTTCCATATACTTCGGTTGCATTTTGGAAATTAATAAAATTCTCTCTAATATTTTTATCTTCACAATTTAATATTTTATCAATTACTTCTCTTTCTGATAATTTATACAAGTCATCTATTGTTATATATCCTTTTAAATTCATATCCTTCACAATATCTGCAAAAAATTGCATAACAGTTCTATTATTATCATCATCATAGTTTGAATAAATAGGCAGTACAGTATGAAGATATTCCTCGCACACATCTACATCTTTAAATCCTAATTCTTCTATTCCCTCTTCATTTTTTAGTACAGTTACATTATCATAAAAATATTTTATTTTTTCTAAGTCTAATGCTCCATATAAAAACAAGCCGTTTGAAAAAGTATATTCAAATCTATCTGCACTTAATTTTGGTGTATCATTGTCTGCAATCGGATATATATGATAATTAGAAATTTCTTCTACTTTTATTCCATCTTTTTCTAATAATTTCATTATCTCTTTTGAACTTTTTATTATTTCTTCTGTCCTTTCCTCTGTTGATTCTTGATGTTCTGAATCTCCATTCATGAAATCTATACAATGTTTAAAAGTTGGAGTTGCTATGTCATGATATAGTCCTGCAATAGTTTGCTTTTTATCATGAGTAAAATTCCACACTATTAAAGCTACACCTATACTGTGATTAAATGTGGAATTGAAGGCTCTATAATTAAAAATCTTTGAATAATCTGTACCACATAGCATACTTATTCCGTTTTAACCTCTGTAATTCTGGAACATTTATATAGTCTTTTAGCCACATTGGAAAGTCTTCTGATAATATTTTATAATACATTTCGACTTCTTTATTTATATTATTTTCTGATTGATTATTCATAATTTTCTCCTTTTACATTTTACTTCAAAATAAATTATATAACTTTTGATTATGAATTACAAGATAGAAAAATCCTCAAAATGGCTGAGTAGTTTGCAAATAGTTGCAAAATGTGGTATAATATAATTATAAAATACCCCAAGATGGGTAAACAAAAGGAGGACAAATAATGTTAGATACTTTATTGAAAGTTTCAACTCTGGTGCGGGCATTTGAAAGTTTGAATATGCTGCACCCAAGCTGCGTAAGCACCGAAACAAATGAGAATTACATCTGCATTAAGTTGCAGATGGTTGATCCGGACAGGGTAAACATTGCTTTGCCGATGCTGGATCAGCTGCTTCACGACGAGCATCCGGTGCATGTTGATGTAAATGGAACTACCATTTACATCAAGGTCCTCAAGTAAAAACTACCCCACTGGAATACAGTGGGGTGGTTTTTTATTGTGAATCCAAGTTAAATGTTCTGAGAATAGTTCCTTTAGGTACATAAATTTCGTAAGTCTTTTCTTGAGGTATGCTTGCATCAGAAAATAGTAAAAAATTCATCATACTGTCATCCATCTTATTTCTAATGTAAGTCGTATATTCCTCTATGTGAGGAGTACAATCATCCAGTTCATGAACAGTTGTTATGTCTGCTTCAACTTTTCCGCTTTTAAAACTGTTATCATCTACCTTATAATAAAATGAATAAACTTCGTCTGTTCCAATAGATATATAGAATAATGAACCTTTACCGAAGACCTGACTATTGTCTGCTAAAGATACTAATTCTAAATTATCAGTTTGTAAAGTTTCTTCATATGTCATAGAATTAATGTCTACAATTTTAAAAATACCTATTATTGCCGTTAGAAAAAAGATAGCAATATAAATTAAACTATTCCGTATAACATTCTCTTCTCCATCCTTATAATCAGAATAAGCTATAGATAATGTTACTATTACTCCCATAATGCCAACTAATGTTAGGGCCCACAACATAATTATTCCTCCTTTATACTTTTATTGATGTTTATTTGTTTTTATTGATTAAACTAAAAAGCTGGAGAATATTTCCTCCACTAATTAGTGAATACAGGAATTATTTTATAAAATATCATTCTGATTTGTATAACATTATACAATAATTTTACATAATTTGCAAGTTTCTAAAAATGTACATAAATGAGAATTTTATTATCTATTATCTTTCAAGGTCTTCATTGTCCTTAATAATAGATTTTGTTAATTTTTTAATTGCTTGTTGTACATTTTCTTTAGTAAGACCTACTTGACGATCAATCTTTACTAAAAAAGGTAATAAATCACCCATGTCAGTATCATCATCTAATATAATAAAATTTGGAGATACACTGGATTCAAAATTAGATAAAAACTCTTTAATTTCATCCTCTCTACTAGAACCTAAAAAAGGTGTATAACCAATTACTGATTTGTCTATCTCATATTTCTTTAATTCTTGTAGTAGTTTGTTTCTTCCTTTTGGAGAAAGTCTCCATGTAGAAGAAATTACTAAACTAGAATTTGTTTCTATTACTAATTTTTTTAAATTCTCTAAACAATTGGAGTCAAAAGGATAAGAATATCCAGAGTATGGTTTATGTGTCTCATTATATACCCTAATTAAATTGTTAACTGAATTTATAACTCCATCTACATCTAAAAATATAAGATTCATAGTATTTTTACCTCTATAAAAATATTATAATAAAAAATACCATTCTTTTTCAGAATGATATTTTTATTTATCTGTTCATAAAGGTTCGAACAGATTCATGTTTGGTGCAGATGGCCGGAATCGAACCGGCACGGGAGGTAAGTCCCGCAGGATTTTAAGTCCTGTGCGTCTGCCAGTTCCGCCACATCTGCATTTATTTTTTTACTGGCAACGATTATTATACTATAAATATATTATAAATGTCAATACTTTCAAAAAAAATTTAAAATTTTTTTATTTTTATAGACTATATGCAAAAAATATGCTAAAATAAATATGTATGCGGGTATAATTTAGTGGTAGAATGTCATGCTTCCGACCTGATAGCGCGGGTTCGATTCCCGCTACCCGCTCCAAATATTTTTCAATCTTTTTTATTCTTAAATATTTTTCTAATAATATTTTTGATTTTAGAAAATAAATTTTCTTTATTATCAGCCATTACCATATCAGTATTATTAATTTGCACTTCTTTTTTTCTATTTGGAAATAGATTATCAGAATTATACTTTTTTTCTAATTCATCTTGATATTTATTTTCATTTCCATTCCACAATTCTAAAAGCTCGCCTTTTTCTTTTTCATCAGCTATGTAATTATAATATATTAAAGAAATAAAGTCTTTGCTTTCTTCTGATATATTTTGCTCTTTTAAACTTTTTCTTCTATCAATATGAAAATCAGCATCTGAATTCATCGCTAAAAAGCCTATTTTTTCAATAACAGTATTAGGTACTTTATCTAATAAATCATTACTAAAAAATGACAAAATAGTAAATACCTCTTTACATACATCATTATTGTCTTGAATCATTTTCAATATCTTTTCCTTTCATTTGAAATTCTTTTTGAATTATTTCTTTTATGCTTTCATATATATTTTTTATGCCAGAGAATTTTCTTTTGCTTGCTAAATTTCTTATGTCTTCTGCATTAAAAGTAATTGATTTTTTCTTCTCATTTTTTCCTTGAATAAATTCTTCTGCTTTTTTATCATCAATGAAAATTTCAGAATTCTCTCCATTTATATAATAGAATTTTTCATCTATATTTATAGGAGCAACTAATATTGGTTTATTTCCAACTAATTTACGAACAAAAGGAATTTTACTTTCTGGAGCAATAATAATTTTAATATCTTCTAAAGGCACATTATTTACAATTCCAATTTCTGGTGTATCAGAAATAATTCTACGAGTTTGCAATTTGTTTATATCATTTGAAGAAATACCTATAAGTATGCCAAAAGAATTATCATTTTGTGAATCTTCAGATAAAGGCTTGATACTTGCATAATCTAGTGCTGTTTTTAAATCATCTGTAAAACTAATAAAATTTCTTCCACCGTTTCTTCTTGACCAATCTTCACCAGTTGAAACTTCTATTCCCTTTTTTGATAATTCATCAAAACTATTTATACCATAACTTAAAATGCTAGGTAATGCATAAATATTTGTGCCATGGAATAAATTGATATTATTTTGAGAAAGCATATCAAATGTTTCTGGGGTAGTGGCTAAAATATATGCAATTGAAGCGCGTTTATGCATTTCCAACGAAATATTACCTTTATTAGTTAAATTGGTATCTACAACATAATCACAATATTGCCCATTATAAAGTATTTCGCCCATCTTTTGTTTAGTATCTTCATCTTTTGCCATGTTTAAAAGCATAGAACAAATACGATCATAGTGTTTCATTTCACTTTGACTAGATACACCATAGTGACTCTTATACATTTTGATTACTCCTTAAATAGATATTATATTAAAAGTATATCATAAAAAGAAGAAAAATAAAATATCCTTAAAGAACTTTATTTCTTAGAAATCTATATAAGTAAAAAAAATGCGTGGTCACCGCATAAACGATGACCACGCAAAATTCTTACCAGAAAATCTTAACAAAAGGTGTTCCAAAGATTTCACCTTGTTCTACTCTGTATCCCTGTTTTTTCAGTTCTTCTTTATTCTCTACCGATAAAGTTGAATTATAGAAAAAAGCTTTCCTCTCTCCACTAGCACTTTCGCTGTGCAACTTTTCCACAATTACTTCTGCAGTAAGCTGAGGCCACTTCTGACTTGATTCTGCAAGCATTTCCTCTGCTGTTGGAAAAACTGATTCTCTGGTAATCTCGCTTGTAGCGTTATTTTCGCTACTTCCATTCCCTAATTTTTTGTTTCTTTTGAATAAATCAAACATGCTTATTACCTCCATATAGTCATCTTGGAGGTTCGCACCTCCTAAGATTGACTCTTAAAGGTGCTAAAACTTTAAGTTACTTGCCTATTATAGCACGATTTATTTTATTTATCAAGCATTTTTTATATATTTTTTTCAAAATGCTGATAATCTTTGATGCCTTTCCATTCTCCTCCCCATGTCCATCCTCTTTTTATAAATGCATTATATACAGCATCTCCTTTTTGAATAGTGCCTTTTTGTGTATTACTTCTATTTACATATTCTTCTGCATTTACTGGCAAAATTGAAGATTTTGTAATATATGGATTATACATTGGGTTAATATCTATTGCTGTTCCTTTTGAATGATTTGATAAACTATTCGTATTTGCAATTTTCCTATAGCAAAAAGCAGATGTATTATTATCTTCCATAGATTTTTCATCATCTGCTTCATATTCATCTATTAATTTAATTTTTTCAATCTGATATTTGCTATAATAAATTTCTTTGAAAATATCTAATACCTCGTCTGCAATTTTTCTGTTTACTATAAGTTCTCCAATATGAGTTTTCTCATCAAATCCTAAATAAGTTATTTTTAAATATGCTAATTTATTTATATTAACTTCATTTTTATATTCTTCAGGAATTGAATTTCCTATCATTTTGCTTAATATATTGCTTGGTATAGAATTACTTTCGAATACTATATTTTCTGATACTTCTTTCATTTCTTCTTCTACTACCTTATTCTCCCCTATTTCATTATTCATCCAATTATTAAAACTAATATTTTCTTCTACACCTGAAATAAATGTTAGTACTAGGTATGTACATAACATAGTTATAGACAAATATATAATTTTTTTCATAATAAAATGGGCAAAGCAAAACTTTATAAATAAATTTACTTATTTTTCTTTTCAGAAATTATTGTCGCAATTTGATAAATTAACTCTTTATCTTTTGCAGAACAATCTTTTAATACAGAGCTTAGCTCATTATTTAAGTATTCTGATGAATCATCTGCAACTCCGTTTAATACATAAGATTCAGAAGTTTCAAGCAAAGTACACATTTCATTTAATCTTTTCAAATTTATATTTGTTTTTCCTGTTTCTATTCTGCTAATATATGCAATAGAAACTTTCATAAGTTCTGCTAATTTTTCTTGTGTTATTCCCTTTTCAATTCTTATCTTTTTTAATCTTTCTCCTATTAGTTTATAATCTAATGCCATGATAACCTCCTTATTTTTACATATTGGTTAGCTTAACCTCTCGCGTTAATTTTATATTAACATTAAATTATAAACTTTTTAAGACATCTATGAGTTAATATTTACCTATGAGTACTTATATTAAACCTTTATAGCATTTCCAAGCAAGAATTCTTTGTACTCTATCATTTATTATATCTTCTGTAATTTCTCCACTATTTATCGCATTTTTTACTGCCTCTATACTTGTTTTGTAGTCTGTAACTATCATTATATCATTACCTGCTAAAACTGCTTTTTTAGTTGCGTTTACATCATCTTTTATAGCCTTCATTTCTAAATCATCTGTTATAATAATTCCGGTAAATTCTAAATCTTCTCTTAAAATTCTATGAATTTCTTTTGAAAGTGATGCAGAATTTTCTCCATCAATACTTTTTACAATATTATGATTTACCAAAACTGCTTCTGCCCCTGCGTTAATCCCCTCCTTAAATGGTAACAAATCATGATTTACAATTTCATCATATGATCTACTGTCAATTGATATACCAGTATGTGTATCTAAATTATTTCCGTATCCTGGGAAATGTTTAAGCACATATGAAACTTTTCCATCTTTACTAGCTTCTATAACTGTTTTTGCATAAATACTTGTATTTTCTGCTCCTTCTCCAAGAGTTCTTTGATAAATATAATCACTGCTATTTGTAGATATATCTACAACCGGTGCTAGGTTTAAGTTAATTCCTAGATTATATAATAAATTACTTTTTTGTATTGTATCTTCTTTTATTAATTCAAATCCACCTGCTTTATATAATTCCATAGGAGACTTAAATCTTTCGTTTGCTAGATTTTTATTAGAGCTAACTCTTACAACTGTTCCACCTTCTTCATCAACTCCAATTAATAACTTAATTTTGACTTGATTTTGAAGATTTGCAATTTCTGTTTTTACCTCTTCTTCCGTTTTATTTTTAAAATCTTTTTCAAAAAGCAAAAGTCCTCCAAAGTGATATTTTGCTAGTTCTTCGCTTGCAATTGTTCCTGGATAACGCACTAAAAATAACTGTCCTATTTTTTCATCAAGAGTCATAGTTTCCATTTTTTCTTTTGCTTTATCCAAATATTTTGCAAATATTTCTTTACTTTCTTCCTCTTCTTCTTCATTTACTATTATATTTCCTATATTTTCATCCTCTTGCTTTTGGGTAAATTCCTTTAAAACTTCAAATGCAGCAATGCACAAAATAACAATAAAAATACAAATTAATATTTTTTTCATTTTTTCAATTCCAATCTATTTTTTATATACTTTTTTAAATTATATCAGAAGAGAAACTATAAAGCAAATAAAAAATTTTATTAAATTTTCTTAAAATGTTACAAAATACAATAAAATGTGATATACTATTAAAATAAAGTAAAATTTGAGGGAAATATGTATGGATACCTTTATTTCAAAAAGTGAAAATGATACAATTAATTTTGCAAGAGACTTTGCAAAAAGACTTAAAAAAAATGATATTATAGTATTAAATGGTAATCTTGGTTCTGGTAAAACGAAGTTTACTCAAGGAATTTTAGAATATTTTAATTTAGGGTCTGAAATTTCAAGCCCAACTTTTACCATAGTAAATGAATACAAAAATAATGATATATCCATCTATCATTTTGATGTTTACAGATTAAATGATTCAAATGATTTTTATGATATAGGTGGAGATGAATATTTTGAAAAAGGAATTTGTATTATCGAATGGGGCGAGATTATAAAAGATATACTCCCTGAAAATACTATATTCGTTAATTTTGAGAGAGACACATCAGATGAAAATATTAGAATTATAACTATTAAGGAAGGAACAAATTAGTTATGAAAATTTTGGCTATTGAAACTTCTTGTGATGTAGCTTCAGTATCACTTTTAGAAGATAATAAACTAATAAAAGAGTTGAAAAATCAAGCAGTAAAAAATCATTCTGAAACTCTAATGCCTTTAATAGATGAGCTATTAAAGACTACGAATACTACTATTCATGATATTGATTTATTTGCCTGTGATAATGGACCTGGTTCTTTTACAGGTATTAGAATTGGTCTTTCAACTGTAAAAGCATTTTGTGATGTTACAAATAAACAGTGTTCTTGTGTATCATCTCTTGAAGCTCTCGCCTATACTAATATTGCTGATGATAACTCTATTATTTGTTCTATGATTGATGCAAAACATGATAATGTTTATGCAGGGTTATTTGAAAAAAAAGGCGAAAATTTAGTTAAGTTAAATGAATTTGTTTTTTCAAATATTAATGATTTTTTGAAAAATTTAAGTTCATTGAAAAAAAAGATATTTTTTGTAGGAAATTGTGGCATACTTTATAAAGATATGATACAATCATATTTGAAAAATGAAATATATTTTGAAGATGACTTAGTCCCTTCCTCTAAATATATTGGTATTGCAGCTTTTGATAAGTTTAAAGCAGGAAATATTTTTAATTCTTTTGATATCTCAGCGCTTTACTTAAAAAGAACAAGTGCTGAAGAAAATAAAAAATTATGAGGAAATAAAAATGGATGTAACCATTAGAAAAATGCAAAAAGAAGATTTATCTTCTATTGCCATAGAAAACTTTGATGATTTTTGGAATAGTAATATTCTAAAAAATGATGTAGAATCTGAATCTTCATTTTATATTATTGCAAAATCAGAAGAAGATATTCTAGGATTTGCTGGAATTAACTTTATTTTAGATGAAGCACATATTGCAAATATCGCTGTGAAAAAAGACAAAAGGAATTTAAAAATCGGTTCAAAACTTCTCGAAGCTTTAATTGATGAAGCAAAGGATAAAGCATCTTTTCTTACTTTGGAAGTAAATGAACAAAATTTACCTGCAATACATTTATACAAAAAATATGGTTTTAAAACCATACGGCAAAAGAAAAAAATATTATAACAATCAATTTGATGCATATATAATGACAAAATATTTTAATTAATTTACATATGAATAAATTTTAGAAAGGATAATAAAAATGCAAAAGAAAAATGAATTAAGTTATAAGGATCTTAAAAATTATTGTTCAACAGCAAAATTTAATTTCGAAACGACTGAGGAGCTTGAACCTACAAATAAAGGAATCGGACAAGAGCGCGGGATAACTGCTCTTGAATTTGGACTTAATGTTGATGTTAATGGATATAACCTTTATGTAGAAGGTCCAAGTGGCGTTGGTAAAACAATGTATACTAAAAATTATTTAGACAAAATCTCTGTAAAGAAAAAAGTACCTTGTGATTGGTGCTATCTCTACAATTTTGACAATCCAAATGAGCCTATTGCTCTTTCTCTTCCAGCAGGACAAGGAGCTGAATTTCAAGAAACAATGGAAAGTTTTATTAAAGATGTAAAAGCTGATATAAATAAAACTTTTAATAATGAAGATTTTGAAAAAGAAAAAGCTTTAATTAAACAAGAATATGAGCAAAAAAGGAATATTTTACTTGAAAAATTAAATAAAGAATCTATGAAGCATGGTTTTGAAGTTAAAACAGCACAAAACCGGAATTTATATGATGCCAATTTATGAAGGTAAAACTCTGCAAGAAGAAGAATTTAATGCATTAGATGATGCAATTAAGCAACAATTTGAAGAAAAATCTAATATTGTTCAAGAGCAAATTATGAGCACTATTAGTGAAATCAAAATTATCGAAAAAGAATCGGAAAAAAAGATACAAGAATGGCAGTCTAATATTTCTTTACTTACAGTTAATGTTCATATAAACTTCATTAAAGCAAAATATAAAAGAAATAAAATAATTAATCAATTTTTAGACAATATCAAAAAAGATATTGTAAAAAATGTACATTTATTTTTAGACAAACCAGAAAGTGCTCCAAATCAACCGCCAATGATGATGCCAGTTCCACAAAAAGAACCACCAAAGCCATGGTTAAATTACAGAGTAAATCTTTTTGTTGACAATAGCAAGCTTGAAGGTGCACCTGTCATCATGGATTCTAACTATACATTCCAAAATATTTTTGGAAAACTTGAATATGAAAATTACATGGGAACTCTTAGAACAGATTATACAATGTTAAAAGCTGGTCTTATGCAAAAAGCAAATGGTGGATATATAATATTCCAAGCAGAAGATTTACTTACAAATCCTGTTTGCTATGATACATTAAAAAGAGTTTTGCGTACAAAGGAAATTAGCGTGGATAACTCTTTAGAGCAAAGAAATGCTATGGTTATGGTTTCTTTAAAACCACAGCCAATTCCTCTTGATTTAAAAGTTATATTGATAGGAAATGCAAACATTTATCATACTTTGCTTAATATGGATCCAGATTTTAGAAAACTATTTAAAATAAAAGTTGAATTTGCAGAAGATGCACCAAGGACAGATGATAATATTCTTAAACTTGCAAGATTTGTACATTCTTTCTGTGAAAAAGAGGAATTACCTCATTTAGACAAAAATGCTGTTGCAAGGTTAATTGAATATGCTTCTCGTTTGGCAGATGATAAATCAAAATTATCTACAAAATTTACAGATTTATCTCAGGTAATTGCAGAAGCTGCTACATGGGCAACACTTGCTCACTCAAAGGTTGTAACAGAAGAATTTGTAAATAAAGCAGTTGCAGAAAAAATGCAAAGAGTTAAGAAATATGATGAAAGATACTCTGAAATGATTAAGGATAATACACTTTTAATTAAAACTTCTGGATTTGAAGTTGGACAAATAAACGGTCTTACGATTATGGGAACTGGAGATTATAGTTTTGGAAAGCCTGCAAAAATTACAGTAAATACATTTACAGGCAAATCTGGAATTATTAATATTGAGCGTGAAGTTGAATTATCTGGTTCTACTCATTCAAAAGGTGTACTTATCTTAAGTGGATATATTGGAGAATTATTTGCACAAGAAATACCTCTTTCACTTTCTGCAAGTATTTGTTTTGAACAACTATATAATGGAGTTGATGGAGATAGTGCTTCGAGCACTGAGCTTTATGCTTTGCTTTCTAGCCTTTCTGAAATTCCAATAAATCAAGCAATAGCTGTTACTGGTTCAGTAAACCAAAAAGGTGAAATTCAACCAATAGGTGGTGTAAATGAAAAAATAGAAGGATTTTTCCAAGTATGCAAAATGAGAGGTTTAGACCGGAAGCCATGGAGTTTTAATTCCAATACAAAATGTTAAAAACTTAAATCTTAATGATGAAGTAGTAGAAGCTGTAAAAAATAATCTTTTCCATGTTTACGCTGTTTCTACAATTGAAGAAGGAATACAGGTATTAACTGGAGTACCAGCAGGAAAGAAAGATAAATATGGAAACTTCCCAGCTGGAACCATAAATTATCTAGCATATGAAAAACTTAAAAAATATGCAAGCATAAGCAGAGGACATTAATTGTCCCCTGCTATTTTTTCGGCTGTAAGGCCATATTTATCTTCGATTTCTGATGTACTTCCATGCTTTATAAATTCATCTGGATAGCCATATTTCTTAAAGGCAATATTTTGTAAGTTATGTTTTACAATTAGCTCCTCTATCTTACTTCCTAAGCCTCCAATTATTATATTATCTTCTATTGTTATAACTTTTTTTGTCTTATTTATGGATTCTAAGATTTTATTCTCATCTAATGGTTTTAAAAATCTTGCATTTATTACTTCAACTGATTTGCCTTGTTTTTCTAATATGTTACTTACTTCTACTGCTCTTTCTACCATCTTTCCGATTGCAATTATACTTAAGTCTGAACCTGTTTTTAGTATTTCACATGTGTTATTTTCTAAACTTTCATGAATATCAAATTTTAGCTTTCCTTCCCCACCTCTTGGGTATCTTATAACTACTGGCTTTTTTAAAGAAATTGCATATTCTAGCATATTTTCAAATTCTTTAAAATCTTTTGGTGCCATAATTACAAGATTTGGAATAATCGAGAAAAACGACAAATCAAAAATCCCCTGATGAGTTTCTCCATCATTTCCGACAATTCCTGCTCTATCTACACACATTACAACTGGCAAATTTTGAAGTGCAACATCATGTATAACTTGGTCAAATGCTCTTTGATAAAATGATGAATAAATTGGAACAACTGGTATTAGACCTTCTTTTGCAAGACCTGCAGCAAATCCGAAGTGCGTGTTGTTCTGCAATTCCTACATCGAAAAATCTATCTGGAAATTCTTTTGCAAAATTTGTAAGACCAGTTCCATCTGTCATCGCAGCTGTTATTGCAACTATTTTCTTGTTTTCTTTTGCTAGGCTTACCAACTTTTCTCCAAATACTTTTGAATAATCAGTTTGTTTTTCCTTCTTACTCTCCCCTGTTTCAATATCAAAATTAGATGCACTATGAAATTTATCTGGATTTTCTTCTGCTGGCTTATATCCTTTTCCCTTTTTAGTTACAACATGTATAAGGATTGGTCCTTCTATATCTTTGCTCATTTTTAAAATGTTTTCAAGTTTTTCTATATTATGCCCATCAACTGGTCCAAAATATTTAAAACCCAAATCTTCAAAAAGCATATTAGGTATAAACAATTGCTTAATACTGTATTTTATTCTCCTAATCAATTTTATTATTTTGTTACTTCCTTTTGGAAGTTTTAATACAGCATCTTTTATATATTTACTAGATTTTTTATAAAACTTTCTAGTTCTAACTCGACTTAAAAATGAAGAAATACCTCCTACATTTTTTGAAATGCTCATTTCATTATCATTCAAAATAACTATTAAATTTGTCTTGGAACTTCCTGCATGATTAAGTGCTTCTAATGCCATTCCACCGCGTAAGTGCTCCATCTCCTATGATGCTGATAATATGTCTATTTTCTGCCTTTAAGTCTCTTGCAGTTGCCATTCCAAGTGCGACAGATATAGATGTACTGCTATGCCCTGTATCAAAGCTATCAAATTCAGATTCGCAAGTCTTTGGGAATCCTGCCATTCCACCAAATTGTCTAAGTGTTGGCATTTTATCTTTTCTACCTGTAAGTATTTTATGTACATAGCTTTGATGTCCTACATCCCATATAATCTTATCGTTTGGTGCATTAAATACACTATGTATAGCTATTGTAAGTTCAACTACTCCTAAATTTGAAGCAAGATGTCCCCCATTTTTAGATACTGTCTCTATTATTAATTTTCTTATATCTTCTGCTAAAACATTTTTTTCTTCTAATGTTAGTCTTTTTAAATCTTCAACATTATTTACTCTGTCTAAAACTCCTGCCATTATTGTTTATCATTCCTTTCGCTAACTCCCATATATAATATCATAAAAAAGAAGCATATGCAACATCTGTGCATATGCTTCCCTTTATATATCTAACTTTACATTTTCCTAAATACGCCGATTACTTTTCCTAAAATACTGCAATCTGGAACAATTATAGGATCCATTGTAGAATTTTCTGGTTGTAATCTAATATGATCTTTTTCTTTATAAAAAGTTTTAACAGTTGCTTCATCTTCAATCAAAGCTACAACAATTTCCCCATTATTTGCTGTATTTTGTTTTCTAACTAGTATATAATCCCCATTTAATATTCCAGCTTCTATCATGCTTTCGCCCCTAACTGTAAGCATGAAACTATCTGAATTACCAACAAAATCTATTGGAATTGGGAAAGTATCTGTAACATTTTCAACTGCAAGTATTGGTTCTCCTGCTGTTATCTTTCCAATTACAGGAACTTCTACTAGTTCTTTTGAAGCATAAAAATCCTTCATAGATTGTTGATTTGGATTATTATCACTTGCTCCACCTTTTAGTAATCTTAGAGTTCTTCCTTTTTGTTCTTCTTTTTTGATATAACCTTTTTGCTCTAATTTTGCTAAGTATCCATGAACTGTTGCAGTAGATCTAAGTCCAACTGTTTTACCAATTTCTCTAACAGATGGTGCATATCCTACTTCTTTAATTTGTTTTTCGATACATTTTAAGATTGCTTTTTCTCTCTTATTTAACTCAACTGATGAACTTTTTTTTCTGCTCATATTACCACTCCTTTTTTCTACATAAACAATTGTACCATAGAAACAAATAATTGTCAAACAAAATTTTGCATTTTATAAAAATTTTTTGAAAAAAATCCTCCAAAGTAATTCTTCTTTTCACTCATAATTCCAAACCTTCCTAATATATTTATTACATGAACAGATTAAAGCACTTCCTTTTTAATACCATAATTTTAAGCCTAACCTCACTTTTCATGAGTTCAATAAATTTCGTTTTTAATGTATACATTGCAAATAAGCTTGGAGCAGAAGGCTCTGGAATATTTGAACTTATCATGTCAATATATTCATTCATTATAACATTTGCAAACTCTGGTATAAGTCTTGCTGCAACTAGAATTGTATCAGAAGAAATAGACGGAAATCATAGTGCAGGATTAAAAAATGCAATGTCAAAATGTATAATATACAGCCTTACATTTGGAATCCTTGCAAGCATCATATTAATCTCCATTGCAGAATTTTGTGCAAAAACTTTGCTACATGATAAAATTACCCCATATCCACTATATATAATGGCAATAAGTATGCCCTTCTCATCTGTTATAACATCACTTAACGGATATTTCACAGGGGTTAGAAGAGTATCTAAAACATCTATATCGCATATTTCTACTATGATGCTCCAAGTATTTTTAACATACACATTATTATCAATTTTCCCTTCAAATAACCTTGATACAATTTGCACATATATTATTCTAGCTTCATCAATAGCTACTGTTTTCGAATTTATATTTACATATATTTTATATTTAATTGATAGACGAAAAACAATTTCAAATACTAGGTCATCTGATAATCCTTTAAAAAAAATACTACAAATTTCAATACCTGTTGCAATAACTTCATATATAAGGTCAGGTCTTTCGACAATTCAACAACTTTTAGTACCTTTCAGCCTAGAAATGCATTCTGAAAGCTGTGAAAAAGCTTTAACTGAATATGGACTAATTAATGGTATGACTATGCCAATTTTAATGTTCCCGTGTATAATAATTACATCTTGTGCAAGCCTTCTTATTCCTGAATTTGCAAGATACAAATTAAAGAAAGATTATTCAAGAATGCAAGAAGTTATTTCGATTATTTTTAAATTTACATCTATCTTTAGTTTTTGCATAATAGGTGTATTTCTAACATTTACAGAAGAAATCAGCTTTTTTATATATCATAATTTAGATATTACAACATTTTTAGTAGTCCTCTCTCCTCTTATTATACTAATGTATTTAGATAAAATTATAGACAGTATGCTACGCGGTCTTGATAAGCAAGTTGGAGTAATGTTTTGCAATATTTTTGATTTAGTTTCTACAATAATACTAATTTATACACTCGTACCAAAGCTTGGAATTTCTGGCTATTTACTTGTTATTATATTTAGTGAAATATTCAATTTTACAATAAGCCTAATTCAATTATGTAAGGCAACTGGTTTTAAATTTGATATTTTTTCTTATATAATAACTCCATTTATAATAGTAATTATGACAAAATATATTTTTGAAAGAATTGATAAATTCATTGAATATAGCATAGGATTTGTTATTTTTAAGGTTTTTATATTTATTGGAATTTATTTGCTCCTACTCTTTTTATCAAATAAACTTTGTAAAACGGCTCAAAAAAAGACTATTTCAGAAAATTAAATTTCTAAAATAGTCTTTTTATTATGATTTTATTGGCGTTTTGCTTTTATTTCTTCTAGTGCAATTGCAAGTTGGTCTGGGCAAGATGTTTGTCTTGCACCACATCTAATTCCTTTTAATAGTTTTATTACTTCATCTATATTTCTGCCTTCTACTAATTTACTAACTCCGTACAGTATTTCCTGGGCATCCACCTATTGTTGTAACTTTTTTTATAATATCTCCATCTAACTGTATTACTATTCTACTTGAACATACACCATGTGGTTCATATACATATTCCATAATTTTTCTTCCTTCCTATTTTATACTTCTTTTGCAAGTATAATTGTTCTAAGTTTTCCATCATCTGTACAGGTTGATAATGTGATTTCTCTTAGGCCACCTGTATCTCTCTTAAAGAATGATGTGTCTGTTGATTCTGCATCAAATTTATTATAAACTTTATATTCAACTTTTAAACCTGTTTGGTCAGTTATGTATATTGAATCTCCATTTACTAGCTTTTTAAGGTTTGAAAAAAATTGACCATTTCTATAATTATGACCTTGAATTACTGTATTACCTGGTTTATTAATTCCTACTCCACTCATATACCCAACTGCAACTTTAATTGCTTGTGGAGAGGCATTTTCTAGTATTGGGTAATTTAAATCTATTTTTGGAATTGATATTGTTCCTAATACTTCATATCCGTAATAAGTCATTTTTGATGAATTACCTTGTCCATTTGTATATATAGAATTTCCTTCTGCAACTCCACCTATTTCTGCCCTATTTCCATCTTCTTCTACAGTATTTTCGTTCTTTCCAGCTGTCTGCTCAAAAGTATCTACCATATCTTTAGCTTTTGAATCTATATAATATTTACTATACACAGACCATCCAAAAAATCCTATTAATATAAGAATTCCTATGATTGCAGCTATAAGTAAACCAGTTAGAAGTCCATTAAATTTACTATTGAACATATTCATCACTTCTTTCTAATATTATTAATACTCCTATGTTTATTATAACATATTTTTGCCGATTTGTACATATTTCTATAATATCTTTGTTCCCATCTTCTTGCCACCTAATATGTGGAAATGTAAGTGTCCAACCTCTTGTCCTGCATCTTCTCCACAATTTGTTACAACTCTAAAGCCAGATTTATCTACTCCTTGTTCTTTCGCAATTTTATTTATTACAGTAAATATTTTTCCAATCAATGCTTCATCTGATTCTTTAAGCTCAATTACAGACTTAACATGTTTTTTAGGTATTACAAGTATGTGTACAGGTGCAGCTGGATTTATATCCTTAAACGCAAGTATTTCTTCATCTTCATAAACAACTGTACTTGGTATTTCTTTATTAATTATCTTACAAAATATACAATTTTCTTCCATATCTATCTCTCCTTTTTCAATATTATAACCTATGCTCTTAACATTTAGCAATATATAATTATATTTTTTTATAATTTTAAAGTTTTCTTACATTCTGAAATTTTATATTTATAATATTTATCAATAATTTTAAGTCTTTCTAAGTCGAGATTTTCTAGAAGTTTTGGGTCTCTTTCAATTATTTGAAATATTTCCTCTAGCTGATTTATCTTGTTTTGCTTGTTCACTTTTTCCATGCTATCATCATCTAATCTATATGATGCACGAAATAAATTATTTTCCATTTTCTGTAGTCCTTTCTAAAATTATCTTGTATTTTCTTCTTTTTCAATTTCTAGTTTCTGTTTTTTTAATTCTGAAAGTTCCGCCCTTCTATTGTTAATACTTGTAATTAGAGCTTTTTTCTCATCTTCTTTTCCTTGATTTATTTGCTTTTTAGGTACTCCTAAAACTATACTATCTGGATTTAGAATATCTTCTTTTTCTAGATAATTTTCACGAGCTTTCTCATATCTTGCTATTCTTGCTAAAATAGTATCTATCCTGCTTTTTCCTAATAGCTCTTCTATATCACAATTTTCATATGTCAAATACCTATCTAAAATTTCATCACATCTTGCTATTAAATTTTTATTACCTAATCTTAAGCTTTGGAAACTACTCTTCTTTTTTAAGTTTTTAATAACTCTTAATAATTCTATTTTTTCGTTAGCACCTCTTAAACTTTCTTCATCTTGATTCATTAAATCAAATGCTGTAAGTATTTTCTTACTTTTAAGGAATTGAACTTGTCTATCTGATATTCCGGTCTATCATTTCTATATCTATTCCCTTGTTTAATTCATTTTGCATTAGGCTTACTTCATCACTTGCATGTAATATGTAATCTAATATAGTCATTTCATTTAATGCATTTCTATTTTCATCAATAATTCCAATTTCTGATAATTTAGCTTTCTTTGTTGTTGTTTTGTTTCCTTGGCTCATTATATATTCTTTAACTTGTTTAAGTATTTCCATCTCGCTACGATTTTGGATTTTTTGTTGTTCAAAATCTTTTATTCTTTTTCTATACATTGTTATGCATTTTCTTTCATCTTGTATATTTCCAACAAAAGGTGTTATTAAGTTTGATTTTCCTAATTTTTTTAATATTGTATCTTTTTCTTGGTTAACTGCCTGTTTTGTTACATTATTTGCTTTTGCATAACTCAATGATGTATATTTTTCTCCTTCCAAACCAAAAATTCCTTTTAAAAGTTCTTGGAATTTTGGATCTAGCTCCAATATGGCTTTATTTAATTCATCTATATCTATGTAACTTTTGTCTGAAAATTCAGGTCCAACTATTTCTTTTACAAGTTCTGCATAAGATAATTTTTCTCTTTGTGTTATATCTTTTTCTGATAATGTGATACCTCTATATCCTACAAATGTACTGCTCGTGAAATCATAATTGCATTCGCCTTTTTTTAGTTTCTTTAAAAATTCTTCATAAGAGCCATATTTTCTTTCTATTTCTAATATATTTTTCTTTTTTAAATGTCCTTTAAGGTTACTGTATTTTTCAACTATTTTTTCTTTTTCTGGTGCTGAATAAAGCAAAAATCCATTCTTTTTAAGTAGCTCTAGCTTTTCAGCTGGTAAATTTAGCATTCCCGTATTATATAAAATTTGCATTCTATTTTTTGCTTCTGAATAAGTTATCCTTTCTCTTAATCTCATATTGTTTATTTCTTCTTTACTCTTACCTATAGTGGCCATTAAGAATTCATAGCATTCTTCTATACTTTTTTCTACACTTGGAAATCTAATTCTTTCTTTTTCTTCTTTTATAATGCCAGCTTTCATAAATTTTTCTAACAATTCGTCTTTCATCTTTAGAGTACCATTAAAATAAGCAACTCTTAAGTATGTTTTCATATATCCTATATTGTAACCTTTATAAACTGTCTTTACTGTTACTTTCTTTCCAGTTACTTGCATATATTCTAGCATTAATTTAAGTTTTTTCTCATTTGATATTCTTACTCTTCCTTTAGGCTTATTTTTTATTTTTCTCTTTTCTATTTCTTCACTCATATTATCTCCTCTTTAAATACTTTTATTTTAAGCTTCCGTAAGTATTATACCACATTTTTTAAGATTTTTCCAGCTATTTTATGTAAATTTATAAAATATTTACCTAGAAATATAGATTTTTATTTATATTTGTGATATAATCGGGGCAGATTTGTAAAAAAAGGAGAAATATAAATGGAAAAAGTAAGAGGTTTTGAAATTGCAAAGGGTTTTGAAAATGCTGGAATAAACATGCCTATTCGTAAGACAAAATATTCTGCTGGATATGATATAGAAGCTGCAGAAGATACAGTTATTCCTAGTTTTAAAAAAGGTATGGCACCTACTCTTGTAAAAACTGGTTTAAAAGCATATATGCAAGAAGATGAATATTTAAAATTATGTAATAGAAGTTCAAACCCTAAGAAAAAGGGACTAATACTTGCAAATAGTATTGGAGTCGTAGACTCTGATTATTACGGAAATCCTGATAATGATGGTCATATTATGTTTGCATTTTATAATATAAAAGATGAAGATACTATAATAAAAAAAGGCGAAGCAATCGGACAAGCTATTTTTGAAAAGTTTTTAGTTGCAGATGGAGATACTGCTAATGGTAAACGCGTTGGTGGCTTTGGCTCTACATCGGTTGGAAAATAATTAGCATATTGCGTCGTTGGACTTCGGACAAAATTTCCTCGACAGGCATTAGCCTAGTCTGCGGAATTTTGCCTTGTCCGCCTAGCACTATACCAATTCTTTTCCAACCTTAATAAATATTAGTTTAATATACAAACTAAATTTTAATTTTGAAAAGAGGATTAAAAATGAACGCATTAGAAATTAGAAATAAGTTTTTAAATTATTTTAGGGAGCATGGGCATAGCATAATCCCAAGCGCTCCATTAATTCCAGAAAATGACCCATCTGTTTTATTTACAACAGCTGGAATGCACCCACTTGTTCCCTATCTTCTTGGTGAAAAGCATCCACAGGGAACAAAACTTGCAGATTATCAAAAGTGTTTAAGAACTGTTGATATTGACGAGGTTGGAGATAATCGTCATTTAACTTTTTTTGAAATGCTTGGTAATTGGTCTTTAGGAGATTATTTTAAGGAAACTTCTATTAAATACAGTATGGAGTTTTTGACAAAGGAATTAAATATCCCAATAGAAAAATTATCTGTTACCTGCTTTAAAGGAGATAGCGACGCTCCAAGAGATGAGGAAACGGCAAGAATTTGGGAAGAAAATGGTATGCCAAAGGAAAGAATTTATTTCTTTGGAAAAGATGATAACTGGTGGATTGCAGGAGATACAGGTCCTTGTGGTCCTGATACAGAGATTTTCTATGATACAGGAAAAGAGCCATGTTCACCTGATTGTAACCCTTCTTGCTCATGTGGTAAGTATGTAGAAATTTGGAATAATGTTTTTATGGAATATTATAGAAATCCAGATGGAACATATAATAAATTAAAACAAAGAAATGTTGATACTGGACTTGGACTTGAGAGAATCAATATGCTTTTACAAGGAAAGGAAACTCCATTTGATACAGAAATTTTTGCACCTATGATGGAAAAATTAAAAGAGCTTGCAAAGGTTGATAATATATCTAGCAGAAGAATTGTTGCAGAGCATTTAAGGTCTAGTATGATGATTATTGCAGATGGCGGAAAACCAAGTAATATCGATAGAGGTTATATTTTAAGAAGACTTATTAGAAGAATGATTAGACATTTAAATAAGCTCGGCATAGACCTTTCTAACTTAAAAGATTTAATTACATTAAACATTGAAAATTTAAGCCCTATGTATCCTGAGCTTGCAGAAAATAAAGAAAATATAATAAATACTATTATAGAAGAAAAAGAAAAATTTGCTAAAACTCTTGAAAATGGTGAAAAAGAATTACAAAAAGAATTAAATAAATTAAAGGAAAAAGGCGAAAAAACTTTATCTGCTAAAGCAGTATTTAGACTATATGAGACTTATGGTTTCCCACAAGAAGTTACAAAGGAAATTGCTGAAGAAAGTGGATATAATATTGATCTTTCTGCTTTTGATAAATTATTTAAAGAACATCAAGAAAAATCAAGACTTGGTTCTGAGCAAAAATTTAAGGGTGGTCTTGCAGAACAAAATGATCAAACAATAGCTTATCATACAGCAACTCACCTTTTACATAAGGCTCTTCAAATAGTTTTAGGAGAACATGCAACTCAAAAAGGTTCAAATATTACTACAGAAAGATTGAGATTTGACTTTGCTCATCCACAAAAAGTTACACCAGAAGAACTCGCTGAAGTTGAAAGAATTGTAAATGAGCAAATTAAAAAAGACCTAAAAGTTACCTGCGAAGAAATGTCTTATGATGATGCAAAAAAATCTGGTGCAATTGGTCTATTTGAAAATAAATATGGCGATAAAGTAAAAGTATATACAATTGGTGATTTCAGTAAAGAAATTTGCGGTGGTCCTCATGTTGAACATACTGGCGTTCTTGGTACTTTCAAGATAAAAAAAGAAGAGGCTTCATCTAGTGGAGTTAGAAGAATTAAGGCTGTATTAATAAAATAAATTGGTCTTGTATTATGTAAATATAGTGTAAAATTATTGACAATTCGCATATTTCAGAATATAATATATATGTAAATCAATTATTTGTGTGCCGATACCTGAATTAATTTAAGGAGGGTTATAATATGAGTTTCTATCACAGAGATGAAAAGGGTTACACAAGAGACAAGTACAATAACTATAAGGACAGAAGTGAAGTGGACAAAGCTGTGGATGCTGGCGATTTAAAGCGTTTCGGCAATGGAAAGTTCGTATATGACAGAAAAACCGGTGAAGAATACTGGGCAGATGGAACCAAACGGAAATAACATGTACGGCGTACGGCACACAAAAAATGGGTTACAATTGTAACATAAAGTTTTAAAAGAAAAATTCCAGTAAGAAATTACTGGAGTTTTTCTTTCATTTTTTTACATACTTTCCGTTTTTTGTGAGATACTAATAGCACTATGAAACTTTTAAATGATTTTATTAATTTAATAACTTATAAAGAACCAAATAGGTATAATTTCGTTTTACCCAAAAGTACAGATTCACAAAATTTGGATAATCCTCCCCCATCTTCTGAAGAAAAAACTTTAGAAAGTGAGAAAATTTTTCCTTCAATTGATGTAAATAAGGAATATATAAAAAATAAATATAGCTTCGATATAAATAGTGATATAAAAATGCGCGAATTTTATATTACAATTAAAGGAAAAGAATATTCATCATTTCTCTTCTACATTGAAGGTATGATTGATTCTGAATCTATTAATAAATTTGTGATAGAACCATTGATGCTAAAAAGTGCTTCTCTTACTACAAAAGAAAAGCATGAGATTGTAAGTATGGCTGTCACAAATAATGTTTCAGTAAGGAGAGTTAAAAAGTTTGATTTAAGCACTTATATTCTAGAATGTTTAGTGCCACAAAATGATGTACAAACTGAAAGTAAATTTAAGAAAATCTTTCAGAAAGTAAATGCTGGAGTTTCAGCACTATTCATTGATACTTTGGATACTGCGTTTCTAATTGATGCTAAAGGATTCGATAAGCGTTCTGTTTCTCCTCCTGAAAATGAAACTATTATCAGGGGTTCACAGGAAGGCTTTATTGAAGCTATTCGTACGAATACAAGTCTTTTAAGAAGAATTGTAAATAGTGAAAATTTTGTTATTGAAGAAATGGATGTTGGGAAGATAAGCCATACACAGGTTGCAGTTTGTTACCTTAAAAATGTAGCAAATAATGATTTGGTAAATGAAGTAAAACATAGAATAAAAAATCTAGCAATAGACTATCTAATATCATCTCGGTCAACTAGAACAACTAATCGATGACTCAAATTTCAGCGTACCTCAATTATTATCTTCTGAAAGGCCTGATAGAGTTGCATCACTTATCTTAGAAGGAAGAGTTGCAATTCTTGTAAATGGAACTCCATATGCATTAGTTGCACCAGCTGTTTTAATAGATTTTTTGAGTACAGCAGAAGATAGAAATTTAAAATACCAACTAAGTAATATGCTTAAGGCAATCAGATTACTTGCACTTTTTATTACACTTCTACTTCCTGGACTATATGTTGCAATAACAACCTATCATCAAGGGTTAATTCCAACAGAATTACTTTTTGCAATTGTTGCATCGAGAAGCAATGTTCCCTTCCCTATTATATTTGAGATTTTAATTATGGAAGTATCTCTTGAACTAATTCGCGAATCTGGTGTAAGGGTTCCTGCGCCACTAGGACAAGCCATTGGTATCGTCCGGTGCACTTATTTTAGGAGATGCTGCAGTTACTGCAAATATCGTAAGCCCTATTTTAGTCATAATTGTTGCATTGACTGGTATAACTGCATTTGCTGTACCTGATTTCTCACTTAGCTTTCATATACGATTAGTCAGATTTGCCTATATTCTTTTAGGATATTTTGCTGGATTTTTAGGTATAGCTTTTTGCTTTGTACTTCATATTACAATTATTGCAAGTATAAATTCATTTGGAGTATCATACTTAAGCCCATATTCTCCTATGTCAGTTGATAATAGTTCTGGATACTTCTTACCTCCTCTTTGGAAAAGAGAAAAAAGAAGAAATTTCTTGAATACAAAAAGGCCTAATAAAGAAGAGAAAATAAGTCGTAAATGGAAATATTAAAAGAAAGGATTAATCATCAATATGAATGAATCAAAAATGAGTATATTACAAACTGCATCAGTTATCATTACAGTTATGATTTCTCATATAATTTTAAACATGCCAAATCACTTAATCGCATCTACAGGATCTGCAACTATTTTGAACTTAATATATGTATTTATAATTGCATTATTTGTTTTTTATGTTGCAGCAAAAATATTTGAACTTTTCCCTGGAAAAGACCTTATTGATATTTGTGAATTTTCATTTGGCAAAACATTTAAAAATATTTTTAGTGTACTTGTTTGTATATACTTTATTACAATTTCTGCTCTCATTATTAGAACTTTTGCAGAAAGCTTAATTTTAATCTATTTCCCAAACATTGATCGTGAGCTTGTCATATTAATGTTTATTACGATTGCTGCAATTATGAATTTAATTGGTTTTAAAGCAATTTCAAGAGTTACTTTAATTACTATGCCTATTATTTTGACAGCTATGATAATAATATTTATATCTTCTTTCTCTTCATTTATACCAGAAAGAGCTTTGCCTTTACTTGGATATGGAGTGTCTAACACTTTTATATCTGGTCTTGGGAATATTTTTGCGTTTAGCAGTATGTTTATAGCACCATTTCTAATTCCTTATATTGGTAATACAAAAAACTTTAAAAAAGCTGGAATTATTTCTCTTATTGTATACACTATATATCTTGTACTTGGCATTATTGCTCTTCTTTTTCAAATTCCAGCAATAGCAAATATAAATAGCACTTTATCTATATATATATTATCTAGAAGAATAAGTTTTGGAGAATTTATTAGAAGAATTGATGCCATATTCATTTTGATTTGGATAATGTCAATTTTCAATTATCTTGCTATAACTATGAACTTTTCTTTAAATACTTTTAAGAAGATTACAAATGTAAAATTTGAAAGAGAACTTGTATATTGTTTTTCTGCCATTCTTTTTACAATAAGTTTAATTCCTTCTTCTGTGTCTGATATAAATGTATTTGAATCAACAATATATAAATATGCATCTATAATTTTTGTATTTTTTATAACCTCATTTATCTTAATTCGTGCATATTTTAAGAAAAAGAAGCTTTTAAGGAAAGGAGTAGAAACTATTGAATAGAATTATAAACATTATCTTTGTACTAGTAATTCTTGTATCTTTTGCTGTGTCTGGTTATTATACTCAGCAAGATATTAATAACTTAGCCTATGTAGTTGCAATTGGCGTAGATAAACGGCGAAAATAATGATTTAAAGGTTAGCTTTCAATTATCTATTCCTTCAAAAAATTCATCTGATAGCGATTCTACAACCTCTGCTGACACAGTAATTGATACAATAGAATGTTCATCAATAGAATCTGGTATAAGTCTTGCAAATGGTTTCGTAAGTAAAAAATTAAATTTATCGCATTGTAAGGTTTTAGTTATATCTGAGGAGGTTGCAACAAATGGTATTTCGGACATTATATATACTTTAATAAATAATGTTGAATTAAGACCAGATTGTAATGTTGCAGTTAGCCGTTCTACTGCTTATGATTTCTTATCTAATTCAAAATCAGAAATTGAAAGCATAACTGCAAAATATTACGAAATAGTTGCAAATTCTAGTAAATACACAGGATATACTGCAAACATAACAGTTGCAAATGTATTTGATGCTATATCAGATACTTTTGGAGAACCTGTTGCAATTTTAGGTTCTATAACATCTAGTGCTACAAATCAAGATAGTGCATCTGGTGCTTCTAATGTTGATACTGATACAATTGCTGGAGAAACTACTTCTGGCTCTGGAAATAATGCTACCGCTTCCTCTAATATCGATGTCGTTGGTCTTGCTGTTTTCAAAGGCGATACTTTAGTTCGGAGAACTTACTTCGATTGAAACCCTTTGCCACCTAATTATAATAAATGAAATGGAAGAATGTATTATAACTATTCCTAGTCCTTTTGAAGAAAATAATACAATAGATTTATATTTGACATTAGATAAGAACACCAAATCAGATGTAAAAATCATCAATGGTTCTCCTTTTATCACAGTCAATGTAAAACTTAATGCTAAACTATTATCTACAGATACTGACTCAAATTATTTGCAAAAGGATAATTTGAAGCTAATAGAAGAATATGCTACTTCTTATATAAATGCTAAACTAGAAGATTATTTATACAAAATTTCAAAAAATTATAATGCAGATATTGATTTATTTGGAAGATATGCAGTAAAGTATTTTCCAACATGGAACGATTGGATAGAATATGACTGGCTTGAAAATTATAAAAATTCTTTCTTTAAGGTAGATGCAAATATTTCAGTAATATCAAGCTATTTAATCTCATAATATTGTAATTTTTAGGAGGTATTTATGATATTTATCATCTTAATATTGAGCATATTTGTCTTTTTTAGAACTCTAGGGTATGCAATTTATGAATATAAAAATAATTCCAACAAAACTGCTGGAATTATAATCACGATATTAGCATTTGTATCTCTTCTTAGTCCTTGCATTGTAGTAATAATTTAAAAAACAAAGCACAAATTTTAAATTTATTTTTAAAATTTGCGCTTCTTTTCATTATTCCTTTTCTTTATTAACTTCTTGTTCTGTTTTCTCTCTTACTTCATTTTCCAGCTCTTTGGCTTTTAAATTTATCTCTTGTGCATTATCTCTTTCAGATTTTGCTTCTCTTAACTCTTTAATCGATTCTAATTTGTTATGTAATTTGCCATCCCCTACTAGCTTTATTTTTCTTAGTTTAGAAATTGCTTCTCTATATTCTTCAGGTATGTCATCTAAATTCTCTACATTTAATCTTTCTATTTTCTTCGCAATACCTTTTTTAAATGTTTTTCTATATAAGTTTAATTCTGCAATTTCTTCGTCTGTTAGATTTTGCTTTATAATTCTTGTTCCTGTTTCATAAAAATCTTTTCTTGGTTTTCTTCCATTCTTTTCTATGAAGCTTATATACTTATTCATCAAATCAAGTTCTGTTTTTTTATCTATTTCAGCATATAACTTTCTAATCTTTCCTATTGTCTCTCTATATTCTTCTGGTACATTTGATATATCTTGTCCATTATATTTTAGTAAAAGATAATGAACTGAACTATTTACCCATGTTGTATATATGTTTCTTTCTTCTTTCTGTTCGTCTGTCAAATTTAAATTATATGCTTTTGATTCTTTATTATTGTCTGAAAAATTTCCTCTTGGTAATCTACCATTTTTTTCTATAAATTCAATATATTTTAGTATTCCTCTTGAATTTGCATCTACAATTAAATCAGCTGATTTTAGCATTCTTACAATTTCTTTGTATTCCTCTGGTATTTTCTCTTCTTCTTCCTCCTTATATTCTAACAATTTCTTCCAAATTCCTGACTTATCTAGCTTTTCTTTGAACTTTATTTCTTCTCTTTGTTCATCTGTAAGAACACTTCTAGAAACTACCTTGCGATTTTCATAAAAAGCCCTTTTTGGTCTTCTTTTATTCTTCTTTACAAAATCCACATAATCGTAGGCTAATTGTAGCTCTCCTTTTGGATTCATTAATGCATTTAATTCAATTATTTTGCTTGCTATATGTTTGTATTGATTTGGTATTTCATCTAATGTTTTTCCCTCGCAAAGAATTATTATTTCTCTTAACCCAGTTGAGTATAACTTCTGATATAGCCTTACTTCTTTTCGTTGTTCCTCTGTCATTTCTTCCATTGTTAGTTGCTTATGATTATCATAAGAGCAACTTCTTGGATACCTTTTATTCTTTTTCACATATTCTATATATTCATCTATTACACTATCATACTTTTTTCTCTCTAGTTCTTTATATACTTCTCTTACTTTAGCAACTATTTCTCTATATTCTTCTGGTACTTTTTCTATACTTTCATATAGATTTTGTTGATATATAAGATTTATATTACAATTTCTCCATCTATTATATAATAATTTCTCTGCCTTTTGACTTTCTGTCAAATATTTTGATTTAATAGTTTTTCCTTTTTGGGCAAAGGCACCACTTGGCTCTCTTCCATTTTCTTCTATAAATTTTAAATACTCCTGTGCTTGTTCTAAATCTTTTTTGATTGTTATTTCCCTTAATAGTTCTCTAATCTTCTTTATTGTATCTTTATATTCTTCTGATGCGTCTTTTGGCATAAAAGTAAGTAATTGATATTTTTGAGCCTTTAGATATAAATTTATCTCTCTTTTCTGCTCTGGCTCAAGATCTTTTAAAGATAATTTTTTCCCATTTTTACAAAAACATGCCCTCGGTTTTCTATTATTTTTTTCTAAAAATTCTAAATATCTTTTTGCAATATCTTCTTCTCTTAATTTCATTTTTTACCTCTTTTACAATAACTAAATTCAGTTTATATTATACTAAATTTTTTATAAAATGTCAATTATGTAAAGCCCTATATGAATTTGAAGATTCACATAGAGCTTTATTTAATCATCTTAATTTTTCATATCTAAATCTAATTCAAAGTAAAACTCAACACCATTTTCTTTATTTTCTACTCCATACTTATTTCCTATATTAGTCATTATCGCTTTTACAAGTGCTAGTCCTATTCCTGTACCACCATTTTCTCTATTTCTCGAAGAATCTACTTTATAAAATCTATTCCAGATTCTATTTAAATTTTCTTCTTCTATATTTTCACCTGTATTAAATACAGATATTCTTAGCTTTGTTTCTTCTTTTTTATAAGTTATTTTTATTACTTTCTTTCCATCGACTTCTGAAGCATTTTTTATTGCATTTGTAAAATAGTTGTTAAATACTTGCTCTGTATAGAATTCGTCTGCCAATACAAATATTTCTTCAGCTGAAAATTCAATATTTATATTGTTTTCATCTAACAATTTCTTTGATTTTCTTATAACTTCTTTTATTAATTCAGATATATTAAATCTTGTAGGTGTCAATGTATTTTTTCCATACTCTAATTTCATCAATTCTAGCAATTTTTTTACTAGTATATCCATTTTATTTGATTCATCTAAGATAACCTCTGCATAGAATTTTCTGCTTTCTTCATCCTCTGCTACATTCTCTACAAGTCCTTCTGCATATCCTTGTATTAAAGCAATTGGTGTTTTCAATTCGTGCGATACATCTGATATAAATTGTTTTCTCATTTCATCTGTCTTCGATTTTTCTTCTATGTCTTTTTCAAGCTCAATATTTGATTTCTTAAGTTCTTTTATTGTTGCCTCTAGCGTTTTTGACATGGCATTTATATTCTTTCCAAGATTATTTATTTCATCTTCTGAATTATTCACTTCGTATTTATGTTCAAAGTTAAGTTCTGATATTTCCTTTGTTATGCTGTTCAATTCTTCAATTGGAGATGTAAATTTCTTTGATATTGCTAAAACTATAATTCCTCCTATAACAATTGTAAAACATCCCATAATGATTAGAAGTCTATTAGAAGTTCTTGCACTTGCTTGTATCGGTGCTACTGCAACTCTTATATATAGTTCATAACCACTATCAAGATTTGCTGAAAGTAATATAAATGACAATTCAGTTTCTCTATCTGTTGTTCTTTTTATTTCTACATTTTTGTCATCATATAATATATCTTGCTCTATAGTTTTTTCCAAATCTACCGTATCATCAAATAAATTAAGTGATGATAAAAAGTCTTTGCTTGATGCATATATTCCTTTATCTGTTTTAATCAGTATGTCGAAATCGTTACTTAAAGACAATTTTTCAAGTTCTGTTTCTATATTACCTTCTCTTATTTCTCCATTATAATATCCATTTATTGCATTATATGTCCTAAGTAAAACAGCTTCTTTAGAATAAATATAATATGCTTCAAGTCCAATACTATTGATTAATATAAGAAAAACTATTATTACGATAACTGTTATACTTAAACTTAAAAATAGTTTTACTCTTATGCTCTGAAATTTACTTTTTATATTATTGATTATATTTTTACTATTTAACTTCAAATTTATATCCTATACCTCTCATAGTTTTTATATATTTACCTTTTTTGCCAAGCTTATGTCTTATCTTTTTTATATGACTATCTATCGTTCTAGAATCTCCATAATAGTCGTAGTTCCAAACATTATTTAATATCTTATCTCTAGAAAGAGCAATTCCTGTATTATCTATTAGATATTTTAAAAGTTCATATTCTCTTAAGCTCATTTCTACTACTTTTCCATCTATTTTTACTGTTCTTCCTTCTGCATCTATTTCTATTCCACCTACATCTTCTACTGATTTAGCAGTTGGTGTTGTTCTTTTTAGTATTGCTTCTACTCTCGCTACAAGAATTTTAGGGCTAAATGGTTTTGAAATGTATTCGTCAACTCCTAGTTCAAACCCAAATAGTTCATCTTGTTCTTCTCCTCTTGCTGTAAGCATTATGACTGGTATATTTGATGTTTGTCTTATTTGTCTTAATACTGACCACCCGTCTAGTTTTGGCATCATTACATCTAACAAAATAAGATTTATTTGCTCTTGCTTTTCATTAAATATTTCTATTGCTTCTTCTCCGATCCTTAGCTTCTAGGATTTGATAATTTTTTTTCATTAAAAAGTCTTTTAAAAGAGTTCTCATTCTTTGTTCATCATCTACAACTAAAATAGTAGTATTCATATAGCTTGTCCTCCTTAAATACAATTATATTATACATTATATATGCCCATTATGTCCATACTGTGAATAAAATTAGTTTTTTTAGTTACAGTTGTATTTTTGTTATATTTCTACGAGAATGATTTCATCTCCTATGCATTTTATATTTTTCCATGGAATTACGATTTCGTTGTTTCCTGCAAATATGCTAAGTTTGCTGTTGGTTCCTGGTACTATGATAGAGGTAATAATTCCTGATTCTAAGTCTGCCGTTACATCTTGTACATATCCGAAGTCTCCTTCCGTCTGTGATGTTTATTACTTCTTTGTGTTTGAAGTCTAGTCCCCTTGCTCCCATAAAAATACCTCCTTAGCAATAGTTTATTCGTATAGGCTGTCTCTTATTTATTTCAAAAAGAAAAAGAATCTAAAATTTTAGATTCTCTTCCTTTTCTTGTACTTGAAAATGAATTAGGTTAATTTAGCAGATTTCGTATCATTTTATATAAAGTCCAACACGGAATCCAAATATGGGTGAGCCATAATCTGAAAAGCTATAGTCACGATATGCCACAGTAGTTTCATCATCAGGAATAACACAGCATCGATTACGAATAACATGGAACTTACCATCTCCCCATTCTTCCTGTGTCCATACCGCTACTTGTCCCGCTAAATCATAAATGTTATTGGCTTTCCATTCTTCAGAGCTTCCTGTTTCAGGCATTCCCTTCGGGTTCCACCCCCATTCATCATAATTCCAGAAGTTGCCCCAACTAGAAGAATTTTCTGCAATTTCATTAAGAGTTTTAGCACCTGATTTGATAAGCCATGCTAATACAGAATCATATTCTGCACCAAAAATCAGATGACTTTTAACTGCTTCAGTAGCTTCTATTTCAGATGCTGATTGCATGGTACCATAAAACCCGATGTTTACCAATGGCATAGCTCCTTTTACCGACTGTAGCTTACGGGTTTTCTTGTTTTCAGAAATGTTATAACGAGAAATATAAAATCCGCCATATTTCTCAACGCTTTCAATCTGTAATACAAGTTCATCCGTTAACTCTTCATGAAATCCAGACTCAGAAAAGTCATCTTTCTGATAGTTTCTTCTGCCAAATTTTTCTGAAAAATCTTTGCCATTAAGTGTTCCATCAGGGTCTAGGCTTCCAACAGGAATCCATACAAACTGACTACCATCCAAGCTTCTTTCAATTACAAAGCCGTCGTTCCACTCTCCACAAATATGCTTGTATCCATCTGGAATTGGTGGTGTTTCATAATTGCAAGAAAGCTCAGATGATTCTGATGTTTCTGAAATTTCTGATGTTTCATTGCTAGCTTCAGAACTATCTAAGCTTTCTGAATTGGTAGCTTCATAAGAAGTGTTGTCTTGGCTTTCCAAATAACTCTCCTCTTCGTTGGTATTTAGAAGCGAAGCCTTGATAATTAACTCTCCATTTTCTCCTTCTGAGGTTTCGAAGATTATGCCCTCTTCTGCCTCAAGTACTAATTTGCAATACCGATTTTTCATAAGCTTTTTTCTCCTTGTTATATTTTTTCGGTTTCTACATAGCTTCTTGCTATTATGTTAATAATAGCACATTTTCTCGCATTTTGCAAACTTTGTGGATTTGTGTAGGATTTTTTATGCTAGGATATTTTGGTTCGTCTTCTGGGCATGAGCGTGTAAGCCTTAATATCGTTGTCTCTTCTAGCTCAAATTGTTCTGGTTTATGTTTCAAATTCATTCCTCCTTCTAGAAAACATAAAAGGACAACTAATAAAAGTTGCCCCCACAATCTTTCTCTTTGATTATTAATTTTCTTCTGGAACTGGTAATCCCAATTTTTTCAATGGTATGTATTCAAAGTAATATTGACATCTTACACTTATTATATAGTCTAATACATCTTTGTATTGTGGTTTCCTAAACCACTCACTTAAAAGATAGACATACTCTACTTCTATATTTACTCTTGATAACAATTTTTGATACTGTTTCTTTTTAAAATCGCATGTCTGCAATTTTTCATCTACTGAACCTGCAACTTGTTGAAATTTACATTCTATGATAAAAAGAGTATTATCAACTATAACATAAATGCAATCATCTGGTAATAATTGTTTTGATATTATTTCCTTCCAGTTTATATTATATTCTTCCAAGAAACTATAAAATTGGTGTTTCTTAAATACTCTAGCCACTAGTTCATCTTTATAATATACTTTGTCCTTATCTACTTTATATCCTTTTTGTTTATTTAAGAAAGTAGCTAAATCTGTTTTACCTTCAAATGCTAAGCCTGTTAATGTATTAGCTCCTCCTACTCCATCTTTAATCATTTCATTGCCTCCTTTATTACTTCATATCTTTTTATTGATAAATCTAAATATTGTTTTTCTCTTTCAATTCCAATATAATTCCTTCCTAACTTATATGCTGCAATTCCTGTTGTTCCGCTTCCGCTAAATGGATCTAAAATTATATCATTTTCATCTGTAGAGGATATTATTATTTTTTCTAATATTTCTAATGGTTTTTGTGTTGGATGTTTACCGCACTTTTTTTCTGATGGTTTTGTTAAACTTGTAGTCCATACATCTCTCATTTGCTTTCCTTTGTTTATTTCTTTCATTATCTCATAATTAAATTTATACTTACAATTCTTTAAATCTTTTCTTGCCCATAATATTGTTTCAGTTGAATGTGTGAATGTTTTACAAGCTAGGTTTGGTGGTGGATTTGATTTCTGCCATGTTATATTATTTATTATTTTAAATCCTTCTTCTTCAAGTGCCATACCTATTGAATAAATGTTATGCAAAGTTCCACTAATCCATATTGTTCCATTGTCTTTTAATATTCTGTAACACTCTTTTATCCACTTTTTATTAAATTTGTGTTTGTACTTTAATGAATCACACTCATCCCATTTCCCTTTATTTACTTTTACCATTTTCCCACCACTACAGGTTATTCCATCATTTGATAGAAAATATGGTGGATCTGCAAATATTATATCTGCTGTTTTATCTTCAAACCTTTTCAATACTCTAAATGTATCACCTTTGATTAATTTGAAATGGTCCTTATCATAATAATATTTTCCTGTATACATTATCACACTCCATTATGTATTGTAATTTGTTACTAATATTTCTGATATTTTTCCTCTTCCGTTTGAATTGGCATTAATCATTCTACTTGCATATATTTCATCAATATTGAATCCTTGATATATAGTATCAAAAAAATGATCTTCTTCATTTATGTTCTTTGGGTTTGAATTACTTAACATTAATTTTGCATTTTTTTCATTTAATTCTCTATAAAACATTGCTAATTCTCTCTGATTGTCATCATTAAAATCTTCTTTTGTGTAAGATGTAAATCCTGATGTTATATTTAATGGCCTATATGGTGGATCGAAATATACAAATGTATTTTCTGTTACATATTCCATACTTTTTCTATAATCTCCATATTGAAATTGTACATTTTGTATTAATTCTGATAAGTTTCTTAAGTTTTCTTCATCACATATTGTAGGATTCTTATAACTTCCAACTGGAACATTAAATTTTCCATCTTTATTTACTCTATATAATCCATTAAAACATGTCCTATTTAAATATATGAACTGTGATGCTTTTTTGACATTTTGTTCATTTTCTTGTAATGTATAATCATTATATTCATTTCTTTTATTATAGAAGTAATTCTTTCTTTCTTCTTGTTCTAATTGCAAATATTCTGTTTCCATTTCTTTTAGATTTGTTATAATTTCTTCTACATTGTTTTTTATGACATTGTATGAATTTATTAGATCAATATTTATATCAAATGCATATGCTTGTCTTACATCGTAATTTTGTAATATATCTATTAATACTGCTCCTCCACCAACAAATGGTTCTATATATCTTTCTATTATTCCATTTTTTAATTCATATGGGTAGAAATTGCTTAATTGTGATATTAAACTTCCTTTACCTCCCGCCCATTTTACAAATGGTTTTGCTTTTTCTGACATTCTTTTTACCTCTTTATATTATTTTTTATAATCTTATCACATTTTTAATAATTTATCTACCTTTATGAAGTATTTTTTCATTTATACTTGATTAATAAATCAATAAGAGTTAAACATACATATTATTTACACTATAATAATTCCTCTACATGTTTTATAAAATAAATCATATTATTTCACTTGCCCTTTATTTATGCAATGAAATATTATTTATAAAGTCTTATAACTTGATATTCGAGCTTTCCATCTTTTTCTAAATATTTGACTGAAATACCTTTGCCATTATTGCTTGCTAAATTCTGACTTGCTAATTTTACAGCTTCGTCCATTAAAGTCTGTGCTTCTTCAGATTTAATTTCTTTATTATTAGCTACAATTAATAATCTTGCATAAGCAGGTACTTGTGGATCATCTTTATAATCTTTTTCACAATAGATACTCATAGAAGATACAATATCTTGATTGCTATTGTGGTTTTCAATTGGATTAACTATTAAATAAATACCATCTGTTATTTTGTACCAATATTTACCTTCTTTAACTGTAAACTCCTCATTAAATATAGTGCCAAGTCCAGAATTTTCTTCTATTTGAAGATTAAAGTCTCTAAATAAAATCTCCATTGTTTCTTTATGGACATATCCGTTGTTTGCATCAGTATTTTGTGAAGTTTCTGCATCATTATTTGAAATGATTTTTGGTGCAAAAAAACATATTCCAATAATTAAAGCTACGACTACTATTGCAATTATTATTTTTACTGTATTTTCTTTCATACAATTTCTCCTTTCTCTTTTATTAAACTTAATATCTAATTAATTAGAAGTATAACAAAAATAAAAATAATTGTAAATATATTTTTAATTAGATATTTATTCAGGAAGGTTGTTGTGCATTTTGGGTATGAGAATTTACGCATCGTTTTTTGTGATTTAATGAAAAGTTAAGTTTTTATCTAAATATCAGCGTTTTTGGCTATTTTTATTTAAAGAACTTTTGTGCGTTTTTAGGTCATTTTTGGGTACTTTTGTCCCCATTGTGTCCCCAAAGTCTGAAAAGGATTGTTACACAATAGTTTCAAAATAGCATTTGCAAATTATAAATTTTTAAGAAAATTTTTATAATTGGAGGTTTTATTATGATAAATTTTAGAGAAGTAAACGATAATGATATTTTTAAGGAATGGTTAGAATTTAGAGAGGAAACGGCTTTTTGTGAATTGTCCCCTCAGGATAAAAAATATTGTATATGTTTTGATGAAATATCTGAAAAGATATTGAAAAATGTTCCTAATCAAAATAAAAAATTTGTTCAGAAACAATTAGATGTGCTTGATAAAAATTTTATGGATTATCTTATTTATTGGAATAAGAAGTATTATAGAAATGGTTTTGTTGATGGAGTACAGTTGATTGGTGGAGTAATAATTAATTAGCTTGTCTGTGAAAATTTAAAAAAACATATGCCTTTATTAATTTTTCAAAAATATAAAAAAACAAAGTGTGAAATTTAAGATTTACTTCTCATCTTTCACACTTTAATTGCATATTTAAATTTCTTCTTTATTAAATTTCAAACAATAATCATATAGTTGACTAAATCTTTCTCTTATCATATTTGAAATAATTATACAAGATTGCTGTAGAATTTTAGGATCAAACCATTTCTCTATATTTAGCATTGGCTCATTGTGACTATTATTATTAACAATATAATCCAATTTCATAAAGTCTTCTTCTTTTATATTAAAGAACTCTTTTATTACATTATATTTATCATCATTATCTACATATTTGGGATTTAATAAATAACATAAATTTTCTATTACTGATCTTATATCATTATATATATATGATTTTTCAATTGTAATACTATTAGTCTCATCATTTGCACATTTTATTACATCTGCTAATTGAGTTATAAATATACTATCTTTATAATTTTTTGTTTTCCTGATTTTTGAAATATCTCTTTCTTTATATAATTCAAAAACCATAGCATTATTGCTATTTTTCATCCAATTTGTTTGTACCAATATGTTAAAAAACAACATATTATGTGTAAAAATTAATAGTTGAGGATTACTACTTTGGTCCACTTTATTTTGAATTATTTTAATTGCTGTTGCAAATGAGTATATTTTATTATAGTCTAATGAATTAACAGGATCATCTATAATGATTATTAACTTCTTTTTTCTTCTTCTGTTAATCCTACAACTAATGTTGCTAAATAATATGAAAATGCTAATGCTGAAACTTCTCCTGTACTTAATATAAATGTTCTATTATTGATGTTATTATCTTTATAAATCAGGTTAAAATCTTTATTTACTTTATACATGCTCATTCCAAAAAATTCTAACCAGATATTCATTTCTTTTATGGTTATATCTGCATCTTCTAGCTTTTTTTCATATTTTATTTTCTTCTCTTTATTGTTTTTTTCCTCTACCTCCAATTCCTTTAATAATTTTTTTCTCTTATTTAGATTTTCTCTCATTTCATATTCCAAAATATTTTTCTTTAAATCTTTTACTTTTAATCTTATACTAGATAATTCCTTTTTTGAATTTAACATTACTTTATTTATATTTTCTGTCTCTTTATCAATTTTACCACTTTTATCAATAACTGTTTGAATTATATTTAAGTTTTCTGGCAATGAACTCATCATTTCATTACTTATAATTTTAGAAACATCTTTTAATTTTTCATCTATTACATTTATTATATTTTCAATAGAATTTGTATATGTACTCCATGTATTTTCAGAAATGTCTTCTTTAATATCTACTATACCTTTATATTCATTATTTTTTGATAATAAAATTTTTATATCTTTTTGTACATTATCTCTATAATTTTCTAATTCTTTTTTATATTTTACTAGGTTTTCTTCAACTTTTTTGTTATTACTATTTCGATACTTGATATATTCATTAATAAAATCATTTTTTGATATATCATTTTTACAAAATGGACATTTTTTATCTTTAATATATTGAGTTCCTTTATCCATCCATTCCTTTCTCTCTATATCCATCTCTAAGAATTGATCTATAAAGTTAATCTTGCTACTATCTTCTGTATACTCCAGAAATGAATATAATTCATCTATATTTATATTATTACAAACATTATTAGTTTTTAATGGGGTAAAAGTCTCTGAAGTTTTTAATTTGTTAAAATTATTCATATAATTCTCAATATCACTTTTTGCTTTTAAATATATTTCCTCATTATCTAATTCATTATATTGTTCTATTTTAGTATCTATTGCACAATATTGATCAAAATCTTTTTTTATTTCACTATTAGATTTATTTATTTTATCTAAAATCTCTTTACTGATTTTTCTTCCCTCTTCTATAATTTCTTCTTTTCTTTTTTTACTTTCTTCATATTCTTTTTTTTCTATTGAAATTTCTACTTCTTTCGCTTCATACTTTCCATCGATTTTATTTTGACTAAATTCTTCTAAATTTAAATTTTCGTTTATATAATCCTCATTAAATACTTTTATACATATTTCTTCATCATTAAGCCATTTCTTTTGTATATTATCATATTTTAATATATTTCCATTATCTAGTTCAATTTCAATTTGTACTTCTTCATTGATATTAATATCTTTTATCTTGTTAATTATTTCTTCTGTCTTTGTTTTTTCCTCAACACTTCTAAAAATATTAGATAATGTACTTTTTCCTGTTCCATTATCTCCCCTTATTAAAATTTTACTCATATATTTAGTATTAATTTGTCCATTTTTATTTTCTGTTTTGTAAAGTTGAAATTCATTTTTATAAGTATCTTCATCTAATATTCCAACATTTTTTAAAGTATTTATCTTTACTATTTTCATTTTTACATTATTTGCCTTTCTTTAATTATTTTATTTATGCTTTTATATATTAAATAAATATATGTAGAAATTTGTAATTTATTATCAAAAAAGCAAAATAATTTTGTATAATTAATTACATATTATTTTGCTTGTCTTTTGTTATTCAATTACTCATTACATTTAACTTCTGTTCCATCATCTAAGATTTTAATTATTTTACTAAAATCTTTTGCACCTATATGTATATAATTGCTTCCTCCATCTATATAACATGACTCGCATTTACAAGATACTAAATCATGTACATTTTTTGATTCAATTATATCTCCACAAATTAAACATTTAAGTTTCATATAATCAATCCTCTATATATATTTCTTGAATGTATCCCTTAATATAACTGCAATGTCTATAATTTTATTCATCAATTCATTATAATTACTATGATTATCAAAATTTAATCCTTTTATATAATAAATTATTCTTGAAGCTTTACTATTATCTAGCCTTCTCCATTCTAATTTAAATCCTAATTCTTCTTCAATTTTATCTTTAAGTTCAAATAATTTATCATACAATTCTTTATTATCTGAAATATATAACTCTACTCCAATTACCGAATCCTTATTTACTAATGTAATATCTATATGTGCTTCACTTGTTCCTATGGCTACACTATACCAATGATCAGTTGTTGCTTTTCTTATATTAAAAGGTTTTCCTCTTTCAATTATTACATTATTAAACTGGTTCCAAAATTCAAATCTTTGAGATTGAGATTTGTTCATGCTTTCATCCTTGCTAGATGTTTTATTATTTTTTATAAAATCATTTGGTTGTTCTACAACTTGAAACATTGGTGCAGGATCAGATTCTCCAATTTTATAAGCATGTATTTCTATTAGAAAGAAATTAACTTTGCTATTAGTATTATTATTTAACCATTCAATAGCACTCCTATGTTCTTCTCTTGCTTCTTTTACAATCCATACAATAACCTTTGCATCTAACCCTGAAGCATAAGTAATTACTTTTCCTAAATGGTCATGATTAGATACTTCAAGTTGATTTTCTATAATTACTTTTATTCCTGTAGTTTCATCTTTCGCAAATAAATCACACCTGTATGCTCCTACATATGTTTCTTTACTAATATCAACTAAAGTTAATCCTAAAATTTCATTTAAATTTTCTATATTTTCTTTTTTAGATAACCATTCAGAAAAATCATATTGCTCATGTTGCCATAGTTCTCTTATATCAACTTCTTTTAATTTTCCTATTCCCATATTTTATTCCTTCTTTATTTCTATAATATTTATATGCATTTTTTTATTTTTTTTCAATTATTTTATCTCTCCATAAAATAACATTTTTTATAGATAATTTTTGAATAGCAGTTATGTACTATTTGATATAATTATAATCAATTTCATCTTGCTCATTTACTGGTAATAATATCGTCATCTTTTTTATTTTATTCCATGTCCCCATATTATTATATGAAAATATTTTAGTAAAATATCTCATACAAGCTGATAGATACAAGCCAACTTTTTCATTTTTTATAACATTTCCTGATAAAGAAAATACATGATTATGTGTTGCCATCTTATATTTGAAATCTCTATAATTTGAAAATCCCCAAAAATCTACTGTAATAGTATTTGCTTCAAATATTCTAGCCACTCTATCAGTTTTTCCTTTAATTCCAAAATTTTCTGCACCAGAATTTATAAAATATTCACCTTTACCATTTATATCTTTTTGTTGCAAATCAACATCTCCTGTTTTTGCTTTAAAAAGATTTTCAATTTTAAATTCTTTTAAATTAGTCTTACTATTTAAGATTTTAATTTCCTCACTAGATAATTCATAATTATCTAGTCCGCTTATCGTTAGGTAAGCAGTAAGTTCGCTTATACGCTCCTCTTCGAGTTCGCTTATATAAGCTTCCATAAAATTAAAATCAATATTTCCATATTTGTTAATAGGTAATTTTATTTTATGATTTCTTAGTTCTTCTAATTTATATCCACCTTGTTGACCATCATACATTGATATAAATTTTTGAATAAAAGGTATAATATAAAGTGCTATTTTTAAATTAATTTCAAATTTTGGAATTAATTTATTGATATTTTGCGAACAATAATATGGTTCTTGTTGATATTTTACATATTTATAATTACCAATTACTGTTGCAGTAATTGTATACGGTTCATTAGGTTCAAAATTTTGTCTACATATTTTTCCTTTTATTCCATTATTCTCATTAACTCTTCCTACAAAATTAATACCTTCATTTATAAAGGATAATTTTCCCTCATCTAATGACCTTGTTCCAACAACATCAAAAAGCCTATCGTCTGATAGTTTAAATTCTTTGTATAAGCCCCCGTCTTTAATAAATTCTTCTTCTAATTTTTTTAAAGAGGGGGCATCTATTTTCCCAACTTTTCATTATCCTCACTTAATAAAGTACTTACTTTGTATGACAAATAATCACTTACTGTCTTTTTAAAATCTTCTAATTGAGGTGTAGTGTCTATAGGTGCACTCTGATTCCAATCGTTACCATTATTTACACTCATAGTACTCATCTTCTGTAAAATACTTTAATTTTGATTTTCCAAATCTAACTAAATCAATAAGCTCTTGATAGCGTTCTTTTGCATGATCTGTATCTTTTAAGTTATTACTTGCTTTTTTTCTATTGGTACGAGTATAACCATCATTTGAAAAATCTATAAATTTAACTATATCGTCATTCTTATGTGCTTCTCCGACTCTAAATACATATACATAAGTTTGAACACTTGATTTACCAACAAATAAATCTGTTGGCATTTTTATACTAGCTAAGAGTGTGCTATGCTTTAAAATCTCTTTATTATATTTAGTTGCTTTTCCTGAGCCAGCTGATGCTTGGATGATAATTGCTCCATATCCTTTTTCCATCATTCTTAAAGCTTTTTCGACAAATATCATTCCATTTCCTGGAGCTGAATATGGGGGATTTAAAACAAATGCATTAGCGGGAAATTTTCTCTTTTTATCAACAAATCCATAATTTCCATCAAAATAAAGAGAATCTTCATTCAAAATATTAGAACTTCCATCTCCCATTAATATCATATTCAAAATTGCTAACATATAAATATTTGTTAAAATTTCTATACCCAATAATTGATTTGCTTTAATATTTATAATTTTTTGATTTAATTCTTCTGGAGATTTAATGCTTGACATGGCATCAACTATCATTTCATTCATCGCAGAAACTAAAAGTCCTGCTGAACCTGTTGCAAAATCCCATACATAAGAATCTTTATTAACACGAGCAAGTCTTACTAATAGACTTGCAATATACGAAGGTGTTAAAACGACATCATTTAATTTATCTTGTGTAAATCCAAGCCAACTATACATCTCATTGAATAACTTACCTGTAAAATCTGTAGATAAGCCTATCTTGTAATATATCCCCAAATCATCAACTATTTTTGTAAAAACCCTTTTTAACTGACTTTCTCCATTTATAGCCTTATTTATATTTTCTGTTGTTAATGTATTTTGCAGGGTTCTTACAATTAATTCTTTCTTTTCAGTAGGAAGACTTTTTTCACTTAAAAACGCTTTGATTTTTCTTAATATAATATCACCATCTCGATTATTTTCTTCATTAGAAGATTTCAAATCAGCTTTTTCTAGTGGTGCAACTTTTCCTGGAACACCTATAGTTGCAATAATAGAAGCTGCAACAAGATAAACCCTATCATTTTCACCTAACCCTTTTTCATTTTGATAAATATCATTATTTAATTTGGTTAAGCTCGCTTCAATTTCTTTTTCTCTTTTTTCTTTTAATGAATCAATTTCTTCACTAGTTAATTTAAGTACTTTTACTTTTTCAATAAATTTATCAAAATTTTCTTTTTTTAAAAATGATAGATCAGTATAATCATCTACTTTTTGACCAACACCAAAATTATCCTTAGATACATAGTAAACTCCAATTGTAGGAACAATTGCCCCAAATTCATCTTTATATCCCGTAACTCCAATAGAGATTATATTTGTATAACTTGTATAATGTAATATCGCATTTGCATAGTGAACAGCACCATTTACAGCATAATTATTAATATTTTTAAAAATTGGTTCGTTTTTATCTGTTCTATTCTCAACTTGTCCATTTGAATCCAGCTTAACCAATTTATCTTTATACCCCTTGTATTCTATTAATATTGGATAATAGTTTAATTCTTTATCTTGTAATAATAATTTAGCATCTGGTCTATTTCCTCCAGTACCTCCGTTTTTCGAATAGTATTCATCAAGAGCTGTATCTATTTCAAGATTTAATGATTCTTGCTCTAATTTATAATCTAGTTTATATTCTTTAAGCCAACTATTAACTAAATCTGCAATAATTGGTTCGATTGATTGAACTGATTTACCTGCCATTTTCATTCCCCCATATATTATAATTACTCTATAATATTTTATATCATAAAATTACTAATTTAACAACAACATTTGACAAATTTTATTAATAACTATATTCAATTCAACAACAGAAAATAATTACACTGCAACAATATCATTACAATACCAAATTTCTTTTTTAGTATTTTTAATCTTGTTAGTTACTTTTATAGTTTCTTTAGCAACAACAAGTTTTTCACACCATCAAACATACCCTTTCACTTATAATCTATTTATTTAATTATATAATTCTCTTAAATTATCCATACTTTTTTCAATATATTCTCAAATTGTCTTAATCCTAATTTATGATTTATTACATAATCTAAATCTTTTTTCCTGTTTTACCATTTGCATTTTTAACTGCATTTTCTACTTTTGAAATTTATTCCATAAACATAAAATTGTTTTAAAAAATACTTGGACTTTTTTATTAAAATCCAAGTATTTTTTATATTAATAATATTTATAAGTCAAATAAGTATTAATGTTCTACCTCCTCTACAACTTCTTCCTTATCCTCTGAATTGCCGTTTTTTCCAGCCTTGACACCTGGGCTTGAGAAATACCAATCTCCTCTGCCACCTCCATTTGAGTCTTCCCATCAAAAAATCTCTTTGTAATAATATACTTTTCTCTCTTATTTAGCTTCTTCATAGCTTCAGCTATACTCAAGTTCTCTGCCCATTTCTCATCAGTATTTTTGCTATCTTTTACTTGATCCATCACAAAAATACTTTCCGTTCCCTCTTTATATACTGGCTCTTGAAGAGATATCGGATCTTGTATTGCATCAAAACTAAATGCAATCTCCTCTCTTGCAATGCCCAAATTTTTAGCAATCATATCTATCGTTGGTTCTTTTCCATTCTCCTTTGTTAACTTCTCCTTCATTTGCATTGCCTTATATGCTAAATCTCTTACAGATCTGCTAACCCTAATTGGATTATTATCCCTTAAATAACGCCTTACCTCTCCTATTATCATTGGCACAGCATAAGTACTAAACTGTACATTTAAACTTGTATCAAAATTATCTATTGCTTTTATTAAACCAATACATCCAACTTGGAATAAATCATCTGAATTTTCTCCACGGCCTCCAAATCTTTGTATCACACTCAAAACTAATCTTAAATTTCCATTTATAAATTCTTCTCTCGCGCTTTCGTCTCCTTGCTTTATTCTCTCAAATAGTTCATTTTTTTCTTCATTTGATAGTACAGGTAATTTTGATGTGTTAACACCACATATTTCAACCTTCTTTATCAAACAAAAAACCTCCTTTGGTAAATAATCTTTCGCTCCTTAGATTATTATTTCCAAAAAAGGTTTATTTATGCACTTCTTATTTTTCAAAAAAGCTTATTCTCTCGGCTTCAAATAAATAATAGTTATTCCTTTATTATACGGAATTTCCTTCCTTTCTATTCTTTCATGCTTGAAATTTTTTCTAATCATGTTAAGCAAAGTTTGTCCTTTTCTATACCCGATGAACTACAACAATTTCTTTTATTTTATCTTCTGCCGTGTCTATTGCTTTTTCTAAATAAAATCTTGCCTCGTCTTCTTGCATATCATGAAGATTTAAAACTATTTTTTCATCTTCTGGTATAAACATATCATCAAGCATGTAGATTTCCCTCCTTTTCTAGAATAACTTTAATCACATTTAGCCGAAAATCCATTTATACTTTCCTGCATTTTTTGGCTAAAAAATAGAAAAAAGAAATAGAGGTTTTCCCTCTACTCCCCTTATATCTTTCTTATTATACATAAAATATTGAAAGTACAACTGCTAAAACTGCAAATGCAATTCCAAGCCCAATTGTCCATCTCTTCATTCTTCCTTCTTTTGTTCTACCTTTATTTTGATTATAAAAATTATTTGTACTAGAACCTGTTATTGTACTTGATACTCCTGAATCATCCTTTGTTTGCATTAATGTAAGTACTATTAAAACTAATGTTACAATAACATATATAACTAATAATATATTTTTAATAATTTCCATGTCTTTTACATTCCTTTCTAAAACTCTTATAAAGCATTAAATATTGTATCACATTTTTTTTTATTTTTCAACGGTTTTCATAAATTTTCTTATAATTCTAATTTATGATATACTTTTTTACCTTTTTTAAGTATTGCATATCCATCTTTAAAGTCCTTTTCTGATAGCATATAACTTATATCTTTTATAGTTTCATCGTTTAATGATATTCCACCTTGTGAAATTAAAGTTCTTGCTTGCCCTTTAGATGGTGCAATTCCAGAAGATACTATTGCATCTACTAAAGAAATATTTGCATTTTGGATTTTTGTTTTTGGCATATTTTCTGTATTTCCTTGTCCTTCAAACAATGCTTTTGCAGCGTCTTTTGCCTTTATGGCTTCAACTTCACCATGTATTAATTTAGTAATTTCAAATGCAGCTAATTCCTTTGCTTCATTTATCTTCTCATCTTTTAGACTAGATAATCTTTTAACTTCTTCATCAGGTAAAAATGTAAGTAAGCTTAAGACTTTTTCTACCTCTGTATCTCCTATATTTCTCCAGTATTGGTAAAATTCATAAGGAGATGTTTTTTCAGGGTTTAGCCATAAAGCTCCTTTTTCAGTTTTTCCCATTTTTTTACCTTCTGCAGTAGTAAGTAGTTTAAATGTAAGCCCATATGCTTCATCTGTTCTCATCTTCCTAACTAATTCTACTCCACCTATTATATTAGACCACTGGTCATTTCCACCGATTTCTAATTTACAATTGTATTTATCATATAAATATAGGAAATCGTAACTTTGCATTAACATATATCCCATTTCAAAAAATGTAAGACCTGTATCTAATCTTGCTTTATAACATTCTGCAGCAAGCATCTTATTTACTGAAAACTGTGTTCCAATATCTCTCATGAAATCTATATATTTAAGTCCAAGTAGCCAATCTGCATTATTTACAATTATTGCAGCATTTTCTCCTTCAAATGATACAAATCTTTCTACTTGTTTTTTTATAGCTTCTACGTTTTTGTCAATTGTCTCTCTTGTCATCATTTTTCTCATATCAGTTTTACCTGATGGATCACCAATAGATGCTGTTCCACCGCCCATTAAAATTATTGGCTTATGTCCTGCTTTTTGAAGCCTTGAAGCCACCATTAATGATACAAAGTGCCCTATATGCAAACTATCAGCTGTTGGATCTATTCCTATATAAAATCTAACACTTTCTTTATTTAATAATTTTCTTAATTCTTCTCCATTTGTTAATTGTTCTACATATCCTCTTTTTTCTAGTTCTTCTAAAACATTACTCATTTTACTTGCCCCTTTTCGCACTAATTAACTAATATTATACAATCTTTTTGTAAAAAAGTAAAGTACCTGTTTTTCATATGTAATCTAGCTCACATATCCCTTTGCAATCATACTATATTCTATTTCTGATGTTCTTTTTATAACTGAAGTAATAAGTGGTAAAAATACTGCATTTGGATTTTTTACAATATTTAGGAAATTTACTTTAAATCCCTTTGAAGTCAACGAATATTTAATATTTTCTAACTCTTTTTTTAGAATTGGAATAAATGCAATGCTAATACTTACCATTACTCCTATTTCTCTTGGATTTATCCTAAATATTTTAAGTGGTATACAAATTTTTTCTATTGCAGTTTGCATCTTTTTCGGTGTCATTTTTCTTGAAAAAATATAAGTTACTTGGCATACTAAAATTAATCTAATCGATATTAAAATGCCATATTCTATATTACTTAAAAGTATATTTATAATTCCAGTAAATAGTATGAATGGCGAGCATTTTAATAAAAATAATAATGTTTTTCTTGCATTTATTCTTAAAATAACCATCAAAATAAGATTAATTAATAAAACTATAACTAAATTACTATAGTTTTTTATGAAAAATATTAAACTTGCATATATCAAAAATGTTAAAAATTCTAATGCCACAATCATATTAACATTAACCCCTTCTAAAGTTTTTCTTCTATTATAAAACCATTATTTCTTAAAAATTCAATATTTTCTGAAATATTTTTGGTTTCAAATTCTCTTACAATTTTTCCTTTATCTAATACGATAATCCTATCAGACATATATACTTCTTCTATAATATTTGTTATATAAATTATAGTAAAGCCACTTTTTTTAAGATTTTTTACGATTTCTCTTACATCATTTTTTCCTGCCGTGTCAAGCATTGCAGTAGGCTCGTCCATAACAATATATTTAGGTGCTATAGAAAGTACCCCTGCAATCGTTATTCTCTGTTTTTGTCCAAGTGATAAATCATATGCTTCTTTGTTTTTGTATTCATACATTCCTACTTTTTTTAGTGCCTCATCAATTTTTTCTTCCTTATCCTCTATTTTAAGATTATCCAAAGCAAATACCAAATCATCATGCACATTATTAAATATTATTTGGTTCTCTGGATTTTGAAATACGATTCCTATCTTTTTTCTAAGTTCAATAAATTTTTCCTTATTTTTTGTATTTATATCATCTATCAAAATATCGCCATGACTTGGATAAGTAATTCCTGAAATTAGTCTCCCTAAAGTTGATTTTCCAGATCCATTTTTTCCAATAATAGATACAATTTCTCCTTCTTTGATTTTTAGATTTATATCCTCTAATACTTTTTCTCCATTTTTATATTTATAACTTAAATTTGAAATTTCTATCATGTATTTTTATCCCTTCTAAAATAATTTAATAACATCTCCATAAACATAGAAACTTCCGTATAATCATAATTACTTCATTTCTGCATTTTGTCTTTGCTTCATTTATTGCAGATATTAATTCTGCTTTATATATATTTTGTTTTAAATATTTTTCCGCTTCCCTAAACAATTCCTCTTTAGCAACATACCTATTTTCATCATTTCCACTTGTAAAAATGAATATACCTGATTTATCTTCTGTTAAAAGCCTTATCACTGTTTTATAGTCCTTTGATTTCAAAATAGAAATTATATATATCTTCTTTTCATTTGGATAATACTGATTTATCATTTCCTTTAAATTTTTAATTGCATTTTCATTGTGCCCACCATCATATATAACTTCTGGATTTTTACTTAAAAGCTCAAATCTTGCCCTATGAATAACTGTTTTTAGTCCTTTTCTTATTGCTTCATCTTTAATCTCATATCCTTTACTTTTTAAAATATCCATACATTCAAGTGCAAGAATTGCATTTGATGTTTGGCATTTTCCTTTTAGATTTATGCAAATATCTTTATAATTTTTATAATCAAATTTTTGAAATTCTTTATTAAATGAATAATTTTCTATTTTTTCACTACTTACTAAATGCAAAGTATTATTTTTCTTTGTACAAGTATCTTTTATTATATCTGTAATTGTCTTTTCTTGTTCATACATAACAGTATCATTATTTTCTTTGATGATTCCTGCCTTTTTTCTTGTTATCTCCTCTATAGTTTTTCCCAAAATATCCATATGATCATATCCAATATCAGTAATTACAGAAATCATTCCATCTGCAATATTTGTACAGTCATCTATTCCGCCGAAGTCCTGTCTCTAATACTACAAAATCGCAGTTATTCTCTGCAAAATAAATAAGTGCAAGTGTTGTTACAACTTCAAATTCCTTTACCTTAATATCATGTGTGCTATTGTATATATCCACCTTTTTTGAGATTCTTTCTAAAATTTCTGATATTTCTTTATCCGTAATTTCTTTATTATTTATTGCAATTCTTTCATTATATTTTACAAGGTGTGGTGAAATATATTTTCCAACTTTATATCCGGCATTTACTAGAATATTATTAATCATTTCGCATACGCTACCTTTTCCATTAGTACCTGCAATATGTATAAATTTCGTTTTTTTATGAGGATTTCCAAATTCCTCCATAAAATATTTCATAGCATCAAGTGTTGGTTCTCTTGTAACTACTGCAAATTTTGACAAGTATTCTTCTATATTCATTGTTTTCTCCTTCTAACTCTTTTTTAGATAGGGTGGAAGTAAAATTCCACCCTTAATTTTTATTCTTCTTTTGTTTCCTGTTCTTCAAATAAATATTTTTTAGTAATTGGCTTTAGTGCTGTAATAAGTGCAAACATTACAATAACTTGTATTGGAACCATTATAACTTCTTTTACAATTCTTGTAGAAAGTACTGCAAAAAATGCTTTATCATACATAATAACAAGCCAAAGTGTATTTAGCAAAAGATTTACAAGTATTCCACCTAAAACACTTGCAATTATTAATCTCACGATTAATTCTTTATTTCCATATTCTTCACCTTTTTTATAAAGTGATAGTCCAAAAATCAAGCCTAATATTCCAGCTGTTACAGTAAATCCTACAAAATATTCCCCAAATGGAAATAGTATTGCTCCAATAAGGTCTGAAAGTACAGATATGATTACGGTGTACTTTGGTCCTAACCAAAATGCTGCAAGCATTAATGGCACAAAATTAAAACTTATTGCAAGTAATGGGGTTTTGATAGATAAAAATCTAGATAGTATAATAGATAGTGTAAGTAACAATGCTGAAAGTATAAGTTTTTTTGTCTTTGACATAGTTTGCATAAAAAAAGCTCCTTTCTCTAGAGCCCATGAAAGAAGATTAAATTAATATAAAAATATTTCTTCAATTTCATAGCGGAATGCAAAAATAAATAAGCAAGGATTCCTCCTTTTGCCCTATCATCAACTTCCCGTATGATAAGTCTTAACTATTTATTTCTTACTCTATGAATAATATAATACAACATTTTACATATTTCGTCAATAGAAAGCAAGAAAATTTTGTTTTATCTAAAAAATTATTTAATTATTAGCTTCATAGAAAAAAATAAATTGATTTTATATATTTTACAGTTTATAATATTATTATACAAATATAAATACTAAGGAGAAAGAAATGGAAAAAGAACGAAGCATTATAGGTCTAATGGGCTCTCTACTAATAAATAATATACTATATATGTTTATAAATACATTTATGGTAGCATATTTTTATACATTAACTAACTATAATTATAAAATAATTTCTGTATTTTATATAATGTCTTTTATATTCATAATACTGACTTTTATAATTTTAGGAAAAATCATAAAAAATAAAATGCAAGTACCAATTTTTAGATTTGGTATTATTTTATACTGCATATATGTCTTAACAATATCATTATTAAAAGATAAAATAATTAATTATTATATTTATCTTGGAATTTTTTACGGTATTGTACAAGGTTTTCTATGGTCTGCTGGACACTTATTAGTAAATGAATATGCAAGTGATGTTTCAAATAAGTTTGTTTCTACTAAATCTATGATATCAAAAACACTTAAAATTATTTTTCCATTCATATTTGGAACATCAATAGAACTAACATCTTTTTCAAGCGTTGCAGCGGTTGTTGTAATTTTATCTATAATACAATTTTCTTTTTCTCTATTAATAAAAGAAAAAGATTTAACTAAAGCAAAGAAATATAGTTTAAATAGCTTTATTACATATTTAAAAGAAAGTAAAAATGAGAAAATAAAAAATTTTTATAAAATAATGTTTTATGAGGGAATCGTTAACTATCTTTTAGAAACTCTTGTAACCATAATGATTGTCCTTACTTTCAAAACTAATATCAGTTTAGGAATTTTGACAACAATATTTGCTTTTTGCTCAATATTATCTGTATACATATTTCAAAAAAGATTAAAAAATAATAATACTGTATTAATTGCAAGTGCTATTATGTCTGTATTAGGAGTCATTTTACTATTATTTAATATAAGTAAAATAACTGTAATTATATATAATTTGATAAATAGTGTATTCTTAATAATATTAATAAATAATGCAGAAGAAAAACGATATAGCATTATAAACGCAGATAAAACAATCACTCAAGATTATTTAGCAGAGCATCAAGTAATATCTGAGATGTCGCTTAATATTGCTAGACTTATTGGATATACAATACTTTTTGCTATTAGCTTTCTTAATAATATAATTTATTTTAAAATATTATTAGTTTTCGTCTCTATTGCCATTATATATTATGCAAGGTTGATGATAAAAATTAATAAGTAATTGATTTAGGGTGAGAGCATTGCTTTCACCCTAAAATTTTATCTTCCACAACTACATCTAAAATTTCATATTATTTATTATTACTCTCTTTCAAATATCTTTGATACATTTCATCCATACTAGAAATATATTGCATATCTTGTTTTATTCTAAATTTTTCATACTCTTTATTGGCTTTTTCAATAGCTTGGTCGTGAGAAATAGAACCAGCATTATCTAATACTCTTTTTCTTCTAAATTTCAATAAATCATCTGTTGCTTCTATCCAATCTTGCATTGTCATTACATGTCTCTCCTTTGCTTCAGTTTCTGCAAAGACTATAAAAAAATTAGTTAAATCATTTAATTTATTTAATTCTTCTTCATTTAAATAATTTTTAGCTATAGTAACATCATATTTATATATTAAACCATCTGGACTGTTTTTCCAACTGGTAAGTCCCATATGTTTTTTACTCGAATCTACTCTACTATAAATAAGTTCTGCAGCAGTATGTCCAGAAATTGCGTAATGCAATTTGTTTTGAACTATTTTAAAAAATGTATATGCTTCTTCTGAGTTTGGATTGTAATCAACTGCAGTTGCTATAAATAAATCTGTTATTTTTTGATAAACCATTCTTTCACTTGTACGAATTGCTTTTATTCTTTCTAGTAACTCATCAAAATATTTAGCATCATATTTGTTACCTTTAATAAATCTCTCATCGTTTAAGGCGAATCCCTTTATAAGATATTCTTTTAGTATTTTTGTAGCCCAAATCCTAAACTCAGTTGCTTTTTTAGAGTTAATTCTATATCCAACAGATATAATTGCATCTAAATTGTATATCTTTGTTTGATATTTTTTTCCATCAGAAGCAGTTATCGAGGATTTCTCGGCAACTAAATTTTCATCTAATTCATTATCTTTAAAAATATTTTTTAAGTGCAAAGATATATTATCTATACTACAGTCAAAAACTTTTGCCATTCCTTTTTGAGTTAACCATAAAGTTTCATCTTTAAATATGGCATCTACAATTATATTTCCTTCTTCGCTTTTATAAATTAATAAATTTTTCTCATTATCTGTTAGTTTGTTATCCATATAACATCAACCTCGTTTCTTGTTTGTTATATAATATCAAACATTTGTTTATTTGTCAATTACATATTTCATTTTTTTATTGTTTTGCATATTATTTCTCCATTTTTATATATTTAATTTCTTTTTAATTTCACATAATATATATTCTTCATCGTAAGATTTCTCACCTGTTTCAAATCTTAAGATATTAATTCCATTCTTTTTTGAAATACTATCTTTTAGCTTATCCTTTTCAAGTTGTCTAGGATTATTCTTATGAAATGCAAATCCGTCAACTTCTATAAATAGCAAAGGTGTATTATCCATATTATTATATATAACAAAATCTAAACTAGCTCCATTGTTAACATATCTTCTTTCTTTTTCATTTAAATTTTCTAGATTTTTAAATAAATTTTTTATAAATATTTCTCTTTCATATTTAAAGTTTTTAAATTCTTCATTTAAGAATGCTTTGTTTAAAATAGTATCCATTATATTTTCACTTTTGTACTTTGATCTATGTAACAGATTTTTATCTAATTTTTCTAGTTTATTTGAATGATCCTTATATAACAAATCAAATACTGAAACTATTTGACTGTTAATTATATCAGAATCCAACTCGTTATATTTAATGTATTTTAGCAATGCTTTTATGTCATTTCCATTTTCATTAAATAATTTATTATCAGTAACAATTACAAATTGTTCTATTGCTCTTGATACTGCAACATTCACCATACATGCTTTGTCAACAAAATCTATTCCCATTTTCCCTCTATATGAACTATCTAAAACTGTAGAAAATATGATCAATTTCTTTTCTCCTCCTTGGAATTTATGAACTGTATTACTTTTAATTCCTTTTTCAGTTGCATTTTGTATATTATCTGCCTGTCTTTTATAAGGAGTTACTATTCCTATTTCGTCATCACTATATAAATTCACTCTATCATCATTCAAGACTCTTTGTTTTAAAATTTCCTCAGTTATAACCTCTTGTTCTCGATAATTATATGTATGTGTTTTTGCACCTTCTTTTAGTTTTCTCATATGATTACCTTCAGCTGTATAATATAAGACTAGTGGTTTTTTAACTTTCAAATGTTCTTTTGTTGAAAATGCAATTAATTCATTATTATAGAATCTTTTATTGCAAAATTCTATAATTTTAGGATGACATCTATAATGTTCTTTTAAAGTCTGTTCTGGTATTGCGTCTCCATAAGTTCTTGTAATTGCTTTTAACATACTATTTTGAAAATAATCATGACAAATATCAACATCACAATTGGATATTTTTCCTTTTATGCTTTCATCTACTATTTGTGGTAATTGTTTTTCATCTCCAACTATTATTGCATTTTTTGCACAAGATAAAGCAAGTGAACCAGCTAACAAGTCTACTTGTGATGATTCATCCATAATTACATAATCAAACATAAAACCATTTTTTATAGAATCTCTTAATGAATAGGTCGTACTTAATATGATAGGAAATGCTTGCATAAATTCTTTCATATTTTCTTGATAATTTCCATAATTGAATTCATTCGTTTTTCCATTATATCTTTTATATAGCCTACTTTTAAAAATTTTCTCAGAAATTTCCTGATGCTCTTTTTGTAATTTTTCAAGATTGTGTATTTTTAATTCTTGCTCTATATTTATAAATTCTTTATCTAAACTTTCAATCTTTTTTTCATAGTATTCTTTTTGTAATTGTAATATAATGTCTACTAAATGTTCATCTAATTGTTTTAGGTTTTTAATACCATACTTAAGTACTAATTTAATCTTATGAAGCCATTCAAATCTTACTTTATCTTCACATAGCAACTGGATATCTAATAGAAATTCTAATATTCTATCATTCGTTTTATGATAAAAAGACAATTCTTCAATTTTATCAATATCTTGTTTTTTGTAGTATTCTTCAAAATACTTTTGCTCTAATTTATAAGCATCTATTTCTTTCTCTAAAATAGCTTTTTTATTGTTTTTTTCAAGTAATTCGTTTAATTGTTTATTCAATATATCCAATTTATCCAATAATTTTTCTTCATCTTGTATTTTGAAATTTTCTATATTTGGTTGATGAATATTTTCAAAAAATTGTTTTCTTTTTTCTTGCCTTCCCAAATCTGCAACTATAAAATCATATCCATTCTTTGCTAGTTTATCTTTTACATTTTTTACCGCTTCATTATTATTCGATACTACTGCTACGGTTTTATTTTGCATAATAGCCAAATTTGCTATTATGTTTAAAATAGTTTGTGTTTTCCCTGTACCTGGAGGTCCTTGTATAACTGATATATTACTTTTATACACATTCTCCATTGCTTGTTTTTGGCTTAAATTAAATTTAAATGGATATATTATATTGTAATGTTCTATTTTTGGTTTTACAGGGGCAATTTTATTGATATAATAATTTAAAACACTGTTATCATCTATATAATTAAGTTTTCTATATTCCCTATTCAAGAAGGTTTCTTCTTTTGTACTATTTTCAATTTGTTTCTCACTATTTTTATCTTTTACATATTTAGATATTTCTCTAAAATACTTTATTACATCTCTACTTAAATTTTCTGTAGAATTAGGCTTTAATGATATTTCATTATATCTAAAAAGCTCTGTTTCTTCACTTTCAAATATAATTTTTATATATTGCTTAAATCTTATTGCTTTGTTTACATTAAATAATATTTGATTGTTATAATAAATATCTTTGTCATTTAAATCAATATTTTCATGTTCTTCTATTATACGTACATTTGATTTATTATATAGATAAACATCTTCTTTATTAAGGAATTTAATACTTATTTTTTTATTATTTACTTCTGAATAGTACTCTACTTCTTTTGTTTTGTCCTCTCCTTTCAAAATAATTAATATTTGTTCTTCATTCATTACTATACTTCCTTTTTTCTTACAATTATTGTTTTATATTGTATCATAAATTATTCTAAAAAACAAATGGGATATAATCCTAAAGCCACAAACATAGGGGGGTACTTTTTTAAGTACCCCCATAATTTTTCTTAAACTTTTATCTTCCACAGCCGCATCCATTATTCATATTTCCCATATTTGAATAATTTTGCATATTGTTTTGAGCATTATTTCCCATATCTTGATTATTATTTACAAACATTGGGCTGTCTGAATTCATATAAAATTTCTTTTGTGCAAGTTTATCTTGAACTGATCTTAAAGCCTCACCAAATCTTTGGAAGTGAACAATTTCCCTTTGTCTTAAGAATTTAAGTGGCTCTACTACATCAGGATGGTCTCTACATAAATCTATCAAGCTTTCATATGTCGCTCTTGCCTTTTGCTCTGCTGCCAAATCTTCTTGTAAATCTGCAATAGGATCTCCCTTTACTGCAATATATGCTGCTGTAAATGGTGTACCTCCTGCTGATTGTGGATATACTCCAAGCTTTCTATCTGTATAGTAAGGTGCAAGTCCTCCTCTTTCAATTTCTTCAATAGTTGCATTTTTAGTCAATTGGTGTACAATAGTTCCAACCATTTCTAAGTGTGCTAATTCTTCTGTTCCAATATCATTTAAAATTGCTTTTGCTTTTTGGTCTGGCATTCCAAATCTCTGTGATAAATATCTAAGAGATGCTGCGAGTTCGCCATCTGGTCCACCGTATTGCGATATAATATTTTTAGCAAGTGCAGTATCTGTTTCTTTTATATTTATCGGATACTCTAACATTTTATCATAAGTCCACATTATCTGTTACCTCCTTCCCATGGCCATGGTTCTTCAAGCCAACGCCACATGTTGCAAGGATAATATATAGTAAGTGGGCCATATACTTTTTGATATTTATCTTTCAAATCTTTTAAAGTTTTGCAATAATTATTATGAAGGCAAATTGCTCTTTCATCATTTGGATGAGTATCTAAATATAATCCAAGTTCTATTATTGCAAAATTATAACATTTAATTTGTTTCAACATTTCTTCACGAGTTTTTCCTTCGCATTCACATCCACAAGATGCTCTTGCTTCAATCTCATCTAAAGAAACATCATAATCTATATCTTCATTCATCTGTTACAGCCCTCCTTTATCTTATTCATATCCCTAATATAATCGATTTCAGCCATAGATTGACCGAGGGCAATATGGGCTTACAAGTTCTGGGAATATTGTTCCATTTTCTAACCCTTTACATGGCACATAAGTGTTATTCATTACTTGAAAAGGAACATAGCTTTGTGCATACATTGGATTACTTGGGAAACCTGTATCATCTTCGTCAAAACCACAACTGCAATTGCTATTATACATTTCATCATTGCTTGGAACATTATTGCATAATGTTTCATAATCGCATTTATCATTATGGTTATTATTTAACCAATAACATTTTCTTCGTCTACAATTGCACATATTTAAAACTCCTCCTTGTGTAATTTTATATTATATACTATGTCGAAAATTGCCAATATGTGAAAAAAAATAATCCATAAACATTGCAAAAAAATATTATTAATGATATATTATAATTAATTTAATTTTATATGGAGGTAACAAATGAAAAAAAATATTCTTCTTACTTTATGTGTCGCATTTCTCATATTCCTTATATTAGCTCTTTTAATTAATATTCCATCATTATTTTCTGTTCAATTAGAAACAAAAACTGTATGGATTACATCTGGGCTTGAGTCAAGTTCACCCGGTGCAGAGCCAGGTTCTTATTCAACTTGGGTTTCATATGATGACCATAATGGTGAAACTGGAAGACTATACGCAAATAAATACTATTCTATTGGAGATACGGTTACAGTAATTAGAGATGCTAATAATCATTCTGAAACTGATAGTACACATGGTTGGACAATATCTGATGATTTTTCTTCAGAAGAAGAAATGGAAAAATCGTTAAAAAAAGATAACTTAATTAATGTTATAGTAAATATTATATTCATATTAATATTTAGCATATTTCTAAAGATGCTATTAAAAAAGCCTAATGATTCTGTCAAAGAAGAAAACAGTGAAAATAATCTTTAAAAAAATAAGCCTCTCTTATGTCTAAAACATAAGAAAGGCTCTATTTTTTAATCTTAATCATTTTCTTCATTTACTTTTAGTACTTGTTTTCCGTCATAGTATCCACAATTCTTGCAAGCTCTGTGTGGAAGTACAGGCTCATGACAATGTGGGCAAGTCGCAATACTTGGTTTTTCTACCTTCCATGTAGATCTTCTTAGTCCTGTCCTTGCTTTTGACCATCTTCTTTTTGGTTGTGCCATATTCAATTACCTCCTTCTTATTACGACTTTATCTATATGATAACTTATATCCATACAATGCTTAAATATTATACTAAAAAAATCTCCAGTTGTCAACCCTTTTTAACTAAATTATCACAATTCCACCTATAACTTTACTATTTTCTCTCTTTGGAAGAATCTTTGAACCACCTGCAATAATAACCTTATCTCCCTTTTCTACATATCCATCTTTTTCTAGTTTTTCAAGACCAACCTCTAGTAAATCTTCGATTGTATCTTGTTTTGGAAGTAATATTGGGAAAACATTCCAAATAAGTGCAAGTTGTCTATATGTCTTCTCATTTGAAGTTACTGCAAATACTGGGCATTTGATTCCAAGACCTGATAAATATCTTGCTGTATCTCCAGTATTAGTATAAGCAACAACTGCTCTTGCATTAATCTTTCTAGCCATTCTACAAACAGTGTAATTTACATTATATTCAAGGTCTTCTGTTTCAACTTTTTGATATTTATTATTAAATCTCTCCCAATATTTTATTTGTTTTTCAATAGTTTCTGAAATATCAACCATTGTCTTAACACATTCTACTGGATATTCACCTGTTGCACATTCTCCTGAAAGCATTATAGCACCTGTTCTATCATAAATCGCATTTGCAACATCGCTAACTTCTGCTCTTGTTGGTCTAGGACTATGTGTCATAGATTCAAGCATTTGTGTTGCTGTAATTACTGCTTTTCCCTTTCTATTGCAAAGCTTTATAATATCCTTTTGTGCAATTGGAACTTCTTGGAAAGGAATTTCTACACCAAGGTCTCCTCTACCAATCATAATTCCTGCTGAATTGTCTATTATTTCTTCTAGATTATCTAATCCTTCTTGATTTTCGATTTTACAAATAATCTTGATATCTTTTCCGCCATTTTCGTCTAATACTTTTCTAACAGCCAATACATCTTCTTTATTTCTTACAAAAGATGCTGCAATATAATCAAATCCGACTCTTGCTCCATCTTTTAAGTCTTGAACATCTTTATCTTTTAAAGCTGGTAAATTTACATGAATTCCTGGAATATTTACACTCTTTCTATTTCCAAGTTTTCCTCCGTTATTTACTTTGCAAACTACATCTTTACCTTTAACTTCAATAACTTCTAGTTCAATCAAGGCATCATCTAATAATATTTTTGTTCCAACATTTACATCTTCATATAAAGATTTATATGTTACAGAAACTTTAGTATTATCTCCTGTAATATCTTCATTTACTAAAGTAAATGTTTGTCCTTTCTCCAAAGTTACAGGTGCATTTTCTAGCATCTCAGTTCTAATTTCTGGTCCTTGCATATCTAAAAGTAATGCAACAGGTTTTTCTACCTTCTCTCTTGCTTTAAAAAATTTTTCAATTTTTTCCTTTTGTTCTGGATAACTTCCATGAGAAAAATTTATCCTAACAACATCCATTCCTGCATTCATCAATTCTTCTAACTTATCTTCACTTGCAGGTCCGATTGTACATACAATTTTTGTTTTTCTTAAATAATTTGCCATATTCATTTCCTCTCTTTCTTTTAACCTATAATAGTATAACACTTAAATCTGATTTTGTATACTTTTTTCTAACTTTTTTCTTAAAAATATCATATTATATATAACTATTAGAAATATATAATTATATATTCTACATAAAAATTTTAAAAAAGAAGGTATATCTATGAAAAAGCCTTTATTTTATGGCTGTGGAACAGCAATTTCAACGCCTTTTACTTCTTCAGGTATAAATTTTGATGAATTTAAAAAACTAATCGAGCATCAAATCAAAGAAGGCATAGACGCTCTTATCGTCTGTGGAACTACTGGAGAATCTGCTACAATGACTCTGGAAGAAAAAAAAGAAGCAATTAAATTTGCTGTGCAAACAGTAAACAAACAAGTCCCCGTAATTGCAGGTACTGGAACAAATAATACCGAAAGTTCTATTCAAATGTCAAAGTATGCAGAAAGCATGCGGTGCAGATGGTATTTTACTTGTCACTCCATATTATAACAAATGTACACAAAAAGGACTTATTGAGCACTACACAAAAATTGCATCTTCTGTATCTATTCCGATAATTCTTTATAGTGTAAAATCTAGAACAGGTGTAAATATTGAGCCTGAAACTTGTTTGGAGCTTTCAAAAATTCCAAATATTATTGCTATTAAAGAAGCAAGTCGGTGATATTTCTCAAGTTGCTAAAATTAAAGCACTATGTAAAGATGATCTATATATTTATTCTGGAAATGATGGAGAAGTTCTGCCAGTTCTATCTCTTGGAGGAATCCGGTGTAATTTCGGTTCTATCAAATATCATGCCAAAAGAAACTACTACTATGGTTCATGATTTTCTTAATCGGAAATATAGAAAGTGCAAGAAATCTTCAGCTTAAATTTTTACCATTAATTTCAGCACTATTTTCTGAAGTAAATCCAATACCTGTAAAAGCTGCACTAAATATTTTAGGTTATAACTATGGAACACCAAGACTTCCTTTAACTGAGATGACTGAAAAGAATAAGAAAATACTTATTCAAGAAATGAAAAATTTAAAACTAATAAGTTAAACCAAAAAAAATCCCAAGTTTTTGGGATTCTTTTTGGTTTGGTTTGGTTTTTTTATTTTTATGCTAAACCATAGGCATCGAGTAACCAAGTACCCATGTAAAGCTCTATACAAGGAACTAAAACAACGAGTACGAAGAATATTAATACGATACCTACAATTGCATAAACAAGTTGAGGTAATACTTTTATTGTCTTATTAAGCAAATTGTTTATATCTATTTCCATGTATTCAACTAATTTCTCCATCATCTCAGCTAAGTCTGTACTCATACCTATTCTTAACATTTCTGTCATCATAGGTGTAGCCAAATGTGATCTTTCGAATGGATCAATCCAGCTTTCACCAATTAATATATTGTTAATTGATGCTTCTATAATTGATAATAGCACTAAATTCTTTGTTGTATTTTTTGCAACTTCCAATGATTCCTGTATTCTGATACCATTTTTTAAGTTTAAAAGCATTGCTCTCATTAATCTTGAGAAATCTATTGCAAATATTAATTGTCCAAATATTGGCATTGTATATTTAAAGTAGTGGAAATTATATTTTCCTTTCGGTGTATTTATATACCAAGTTACAAATCCTATAATTCCCATAATTATTGCTGTAGGTATATACCAAAATTCCAGTATCCAGTTAACAACATTAGAAAACCATACACTGATAGGTGGAAGTGTTGCTGAAGATCCAAAACTTTCATACAAGTTTTGAATTGCTGGAAGTCCGATAAGTGTACCTAAGATTAACATTACTAAGATTGCACCGAATTGAACAAGGTTAGGTATTAAGATTCCTCTAAGTGTTCTATTTATTGCAGTTGTATCTTCTAGATACTTTAATGCTTGCTCTAATGAATTCGTTAAGTTTCCTGACATCTCACCAACTTTTACCATATTTACATATAGGTAAGGGAACACATCTTCATAATATTCCATAGTAGAATACATACTATCTCCGGCCTCTACTCCTGCCAAGATATCTTCTAGGATACCTCTAAAAGTAAAGTTTTCTGTACTCTCTATAATTGTATTTAATGCATGAATATTATTAAAGTTTGCCTTTTTCAATAAATAGAAATTTTGAGTAAATACTATTACATCATTAACAGTTATTCTTTCAGACTTTGTTATTTTATGATAAATTTTTTCAAAGTAAGTTGTTTTTGTTTGTCTTTTAAGATTAACTAGGTTTGCCGTGTCAACATCTTTGATAACATCAGACATACCTGCCAAATTCTTTCTAACTGTTCTTTTAGATTTTACCCTTTGCAATGACTTTTCTACATTTATAGGTATCAAATCATTTCTTTTAAGCTTTTTTATTGCCAAATATTTACTGCTTTCTTCCATAGTGTTCGATACAATCATTCCTGTATTTGTCATTGCCTTATATCTATATACTGGCATTATCACATCCTCCTTTTCATTATAAAACTCTGTCTTTCTTTATCTTCATTTGCATTATTGTTCTATTTAATACTTCTATATTCTTTTCTTCTATTTGAGATTTAGCTTGGTCTAATGTTATTTTATCTTCTACAAATAATTTTGCAAGTGAATTGATAAAGCTAATGTTTCCTTTTTCTGGATTACTTTGAATTGCATCTTCTATTTCTGATGTACTAAATTTCTCTTTTCTGATAAGTCCAGCAATAACATTATCAACCATCATAACTTCAGGAATTAATACTAAACTGCCATCTTTTCCCTTTATTAATCTTTGTGATAAAACAAGTTTAAGCAATGAAGAAATTAAATATTTAATACTTGCTTGATCCCTAACTTCGTAAAAGTCTATCATTCTGTCCAATGTTTCAGCACAAGATTTTGTATGAAGTGTTCCGGATTACTAAGTGTCCAGATTCTGCAGTTTCAATTGCAGCTTCCATAGTTTCTTTATCTCTTATCTCTCCTATTACAACTACATCACAGTCCTCTCTTAAAGAGTTCTTAACACCATCGCTAAATGATAAAGAGTCTTTTCCAGAACCAACTTCCTTTTGAACTATAATTGATTTTTTTGATTTATGTCTATATTCAACTGGGTTCTCTAGTGTTAAAATTTTTCTATTTTGAGTTTCATTTACCATATCAATTAATGCATTCAAAGTTGTTGTTTTTCCTGAGTTAGTCTTTCCTGTAACTAATATTAATCCTTGTGGTTGGCTAATTACATTTGTTACTACTTCTGGAATTCCAAGTGATTCAAAAGGTGGTAACTTATTTTTTATAATTCTTAGAGTAAATACTGGAATATCATCTTCTAAAGATATATTTACCCTTAGTCTTATATCTCCATATTGATGAGACATATCTAGCTTTCTTGTAGCGTGAAATATTTTATCCCTCTCTATATTTCCACCTATAAAATAATCATAAATTCCAGCCATATCATCTTCTGTTAATACTTCTGTATTAGGTGCTTCTACCAAATCCCTTATTATTCTAAACATAGGTTTTATTCCACGAATAAAATGTATATCAGATGCATCTTTCTTTATGGCTTCATCTAATATTTTTTCAACTTGTACCATTAAATAAACCTTCCTTTCTGTTTTACTTTTTATAAATTAATATATACGCAATTTTCTATTAAGCTCGTCTAAATTTGTAATTCCGTCTAAAACTTTATTAATACCATCTACGATTAATGGTCTATATTTTCCTTGCATTGCTGCTTCTTGTATTTCAATAGTTGATGCATCTTTTGTAATTAAATCTCTTATCTTATCATCAAAGATTAATACTTCAAATATTCCGATTCTCTCAAAATATCCAACATGATTACACTTATCACATCCAACTGCATCATATGTTTTCTTACCGTCTAAATTAAATTTTACATTGCATTTTTCTTCAACAGAATGTATAAAATCTAATTCTTGCTGTGTAAAGTCTCTTTCTTTTGCACAATTTTTGCAAAGTCTTCTTACTAATCTTTGTGATGCTGTTGTTGCAACTGTACTTGATATATCATAGTTAGAAACACCCATTTTTCTAAGTCTTGTTATTACTTCTATTGCATTTATTGTATGGATTGTAGATAATACATAGTGTCCAGTTTGTCCAGCTTGCATTGCTGTTTCTGCTGTTTCTTTATCTCTTATCTCTCCTACTAAGATTATATCAGGATCTTGTCTTAAAACAGTCCTTAAAGAATCGATAAAAGATGTCTTAGCATCTACTTCTATCTGATTTAATCCAGGGATTCTTATTTCTACTGGTTCCTCTATTGTTGTTATATTTATTTCAGGTTTATTCAAATATTGAACTATACTATAAAGAGAAGTTGTTTTACCTTCACCTGTAGGAGCTGCCATAATAGTTATACTATTTCTCTTATCAAAACTGTCTTTTACTAATTTTTCATCATTTGGAAATCCTAGCTCAAATATTTCCCTTACATTTTCATTTTTCTTCAAAAGTCTTAAAACAAATTTTTCTCCATATACATTTCTTTGTGAAGATACACGAATATTATAGTTAGGATATGATGTAATTCTTCCGTCTTGTGATTCTTGTTTTTCTTGATGCATATTAGATATCGCTTTTAATCTTCCTATTACTTGAGGTTGTTTATCTTTCGAAATTTCTGCAACTTCAAAAAGTTCACCATCTATTCTATAACGAATCCTCATTTTATCATCCATTGGTTCGAAGTGAATATCACTTGCACGTCTGTCCATTCCTGTTTTTATAATACTATCAACTAGTGCTATAATATCATTTCCAGTTGCAATATTATCAGAAACTTTTCCTTCAATACTGTCTAATACTTCATCTATATTTGACTTGAATGTTATATATCTTTCCATTAAAAGTCCACGATTTAATAACAATAGTCTTATTGTATCTATTGCTCTTGGATTTGCAGTATCTGAAAAACATACCTTTGCTTTTCCATCTGCTACATCAAATAAAATCGCATTATTTTTCTTTAAAACATCTGGTGATATATATTCATCCATCTTAACTTTAAGATCATGTGGTTTAATTAAAATTGTTTTTTCTCCAAAAATATCTCCTATAGCTGAAAGTAATACTCTTTCATCACATAAATCTAACTTATGAATAATATCTCCTAATTTCTCTTCTGGATGTTCTTTTTGATAATCAAGAGCTATTCTAATATCCTCTTGATTTATTACGCCTCTTTTTACTAATTCTATTCCCATAGGTTGTCTTCTTTTTACATCCATTGTTTATTACCTCCTCATATTTTAAAGTTATATTAATCAAATTTAATCAGTTATATGAACATCTCCATCTTTCTCTTTTGGTTCTAATTTATATGTTGTAGTTTTTTCGTAATCATTAATTTTCAAGTATACCTTAACTATTGATGAATTCTGAGCTGCCTCTATTTTTACATCTTTAATACTTCCACAAATTTTTACTTTATTTCTATACAAATTTCCATCTATTACAGAATAAACTACTGTCTCCTCAATAGAATTTTCAGTTTTTGGTTTTACAGATAACTCTATACTGCTATCTGTAGAATTTATTACACTTACTTTACTAGCATTAATGTCGTTTACAAAATGCATATTAAACTTTGCAAATGATGTAGCACTTTCTGAAGTCTTATCATACTCATTTATATTACTATAAAATGACCTCGTTACTGCTGTAACACCTGCAACTACAAAAGTTATCAAAGATATATATATAATTAATGCAATTAAAGTAATTCCTTTTTCTTCTTTCATAAACTATCCTCTTTACTTCTACGAAATTGTTCTTAACCTTTCTAAGACCATCGTTCTTGATTCTTTTTTTGAAATAGGATACTCTATTGTTAGAGTAGCTCTCTTTATTGTTCCATCAGTATAAGGGCTTATCATTTCTAGTCTTATTTTATAGCTACCAATTTCTCCTGTTGCAATTTGTGCTGTGCTTTCTTTATCTTCTGGTTCCTCTGTTCTTATATGAGTTATTCCTAAATTTTCTTCTAGTTTTTTTAATACTACTTCTGGTGTCATAGTATGATAATTTTCTATTGCAATATCTTCAAATATGTCAACAGCATAATTTATTGCTGTTCCTGTTCTCTTTGCCTCTGTTGAAGATAAATATACACTATATAGAATTGATGACATTATTGGAACAAATAATACTATTATTAGCATTGCAATTCCTATATCAACTGTTGTAAAACCATTTTCATTATTCTTTAGCATTTTTTCGTATATCTCCTTAAAACTTATTTTAAAAAATTTGAAGCTACAATTAGAAAAATATTAGAAAGCACTAGGAAAAATCCAATCGGAATATTTACATTAGTGTCTTTTGCATTTTTTACTGCTCTGTACTTTGAGAAATTAACTATAATATTTAAAATTCCATAAAGACCTATCAGTAATAAAGCACTTGCTACCGTGTAGTAGAATATAAATACTCCTGAAAATACAATCATAATCATGCTAAGAATTAAAATGCTTATTGTATAATTTTCTGACAATTTATTCTTTAAAATTGTACTATCTAAAATTAATAAAATAGCTATCATAGCTAAAATTATGATATATGTATATATAACAGTATTATATGATATACATGCATATATCATAAAACATATAGCAAGAATTAACCCAAAAAAGAGTACTGATTTTTGAATAACTTTCTTTTCTTTATCTATTCCTGCAATAAGTAAAAGAGTTGAAAAATACAAGACAAAAAACCAAAAGTAAATAATTGTATCTAAGCTTAAATCAAATACATCTACTTTTAGAGAAATTGCAAATAATAAAAACAATATTCCTGTCAATAATTCTAGAACTAAATACCTTATTCTTACTTTTTCTCCACAATATCTGCATTTTCCACCAAGTGAGATATAGCTTACAATAGGTATTAAATCCCTAAATTTTAATTCTGCTTTGCATTTTGGGCAGAATGAATGTTTGCAAACAATGTCTATTCCTAGGGGAATTCTATAAACTGCAAGAGTTAAAAAGCTGCCAAATAGTGTACCCATTATAAATATTAGTGCATATATTAGTCCTTGAATGAATACCATGTAATTTCCCCCTATCTTTTGTTCTTACATTTTAAAATTTTGGGCATATACATTAAATAAAAATGTATATGCCCTAAGTTGTACTCTTGATCAATTTTCAACATGATCTATTTCTCTTTAATAGGCTTATGCTCCAGCACCAGATTCGATGTGTTTAATGTTATACTCTATCATTTGTAGAGAATTATCCCAATAATCAAAGAATCTAGCTTCGTTGTTTTGAGCAGCTGAATAATCTTGAGATGCATTAACTGTTAGTGGAATGAATCCTCCTGATGTTAAAGCAGCTATTGAAACAGCAGCTAAGATTATTAAGATAATAACTGTGATGATTAAAGCTACTAAAGTAATACCTTTTTCTTGTCTTAACATAAAAAACTCCTCCTTTGTTTAATATTGTATATATTTAATTAATTAAATATAACCATGATTTGGTTTGAAATACTGTAAAATATTTCAAAATTCTATTTTATGCTTGTGTTCTTATAGAATGTGCCTCCGATTACTTGTATTAACACTTCCTTGAACAGAACCAACATTAGTTATACTATTTCCATCTTCTACGTTAATAACTGGTGCTTCATAAGTTGAAAATGGATTTGCCTTCCCTGCTGTATATACATCTGTCTTTTGTAAATCTTTTAAATCTTCTTTGGTAACCTCATATGTTATAATAACATTTTCGCCTTCTGAAACTTTTTCTTCAAGTTCCCTCTCTACACTTTCAGATGTTTTATATGCTTGAACTGTAGGTACTGTCTTATTATTTGGTATATAATCATAGAATAAAACTCCTAATGCAAGTATTACCGCAAGCAACAAAAGTAATATTATGATAATTTCTTTTATCAATGATTTGACCATTTATCTTGCCCCTTTCCTAAGGATTAATAACTGTTGTTCCATTATTATTGCTGTTATTATCAACTGTGTTATTAGAATTGTTATTTTGGACTGCATTTGCTATATTTTGTGCTGCGCTTCCTGTATTTTCTGTATTTGTATTTTCTGTATCATTTGGAGTTGCAAGTGTAGCTGCAGCTTGATTAATAGAAGACTCATCTATTGTTATATTCTTTATTATAAATGTTGCTTGCAATTGTTCTTCTGAATATGGAACTAATGCAAATTCTTCTATTCTAAATCCTAATTCTGGATCTTTTTCTATTGCATATACAAACTCTGATATTGATAAATAATCACCTGTTGTTGTAAAAGATATATTATATTGATTAGGTATTCCTGAACTTCCATGTGATAAATCTAATTTCAAAGTTACATTATTTTTTCTAGCATATAATCCAATATTTGTCCATAAATAATCCAATTTATACTTCTCTGTTTCAGATAAAAAACTTAATTCTTCAGAAGAAGCATATGAAATTTTATCTTGATATTTTTGTTTTTCATCTTGTAATAATTGAAAACTTTGATCTAAAGCTGATTTTGTTTGTTTATAATCTGTTTCAATTTTAGAGCCTAATGCTGCAATGCCCTTGTCCAATTCATCATTTTTATTTATTACTTCTTGAATTGAATACCCAAATCTAAAATTTCCAATTTTTATTCCTTGATATAACATCAAAGTAAAAATTACAAGTAATATAGCTATTAAAATTCCAATCAATAATTTTCTCATGGCAATTCTCCTTCTATTGTAACTACTACTACATCTGCATCTTTCCTAGATGTATCTGATACTACGTTATTAAGTATACCGTCATTTCCTAATTTTGCAATAAACATTCCAAGTGGATCATATCTATCAGATTGTGCTGTAATTGTAATTTTTGTACCTGAATTTGAAATTGATGTAAGTTGTACATTTACAGGTATTGAATTCATAATTTTATTTAATAGTGTAGGTATAGAATATTTTAATTTCTTTGCTTCGCTATTACTATTTGTCTTTTCTTCTATATTGTTTATAAGTTTTGTATATTCTGATTTTTTTGTATCTACACTAGTTTTATCTGATTTCATTGCTTCCTCTTGCTTAACAACTTTTACAGCTTCAGTTGCAACTTCATCTATTTTCTTTTGCATCTCTCCATATAGCAGAGTTGATAAAACTACATAGATAATAATCAGTAATAATACACCAACAGCACTTCTTATTAATGCTTTTTCTCCCTGAGTAAGTTCGCCTGAAAGGTCTAAACTAAATCCCTTCTTCTTTCCATCTTTTCCAATACTGTTGCTTCCTCCGATTTCAACATTAAGCCAGCTTGGTAATTTATCTGCAAAGTTTTCTTTCTTGAAGTTTATTCCTTTTAATCCTTCTCCTAGTCCTTGAAGTGCAAGTGCTATTGCAGAGTTTACTTCGATATAATCTTTTATATTTATTTCAGTTCCTATTGATTTTATAAAGTATGGTCTTAAAATCTCGCATTTTACATCTTCCAAATATTCTTGGAAGTAAATATCTATATTGTTTATTACTGATGCCATACCAGTTATATAAATTTTTTCTATTTTGTTTAAACTATCATTCAATAATTTCTTTACTCTACCTACGATATTGTAAAGTGTTGGCATTATGTCGTCTAAATATGCATTTTCTTCGTATTGAAGATCTTTTCCTTCGCTTGTATATATTGTTGAATTTTTGCATATTTCATAGGCTTTTGAGTATGAATTTTCTTTTGCACTTATTTTACTCAAAATCTCATTAATTCCAGCATCAATGACACTTACATCATATATTTTTTGTCCAATAATTGATGTAACTGTAGTTATATCTTCAATATTAACAATTGCCATGTTTTCTACATTTTGATTCTTAGTTATTTCTAACAAGTTAGATATGTTAAGAGAAACTGGTGATACATTAGTCAACTTATACTTATTAAATAATTCTGTCTTTTTATAAAGATCTCCCTTATTTACAGATACATGAATTGCTTTGATTTTTTCTTTATCTTCTAAATCATCAACAAGTATATACCTGTTTTCAAATGTATCAACATTTAAATCTTTTTCAAAACATATAGATTCGAATTCTGTATTGATATAACTATGCATATCTTTTGGATTTAATAAGTTAAAGATATAAAAATAATTATAAGTTTCATTAGAAGTATTTATACTTATAGGTGTTTTAAAGCTATAAGTTTCTTCTATAACTTGGTCAATGGCCTCATTTAGTCTGTCATAAAACTTAATGCCAAATGAATCGATTTTTATGACATCTTTATCTTTTGAAACTTTTGCATATTTTATGATATTTTCTTCTATACACAATCCTAAACAGCTTGCCATTTTCTTCTCCTTTGTTTTTTCTTTTTTTTATTATCTTCTACAAATAAAGTCATTTAATACTTGAAAAATTTGTTTTTTTTACAAATTTTATGTGCTATTATTGATAATAATTCATTCATGTTTATATTTTATAATTTTTTCGTCAAAAGTCAATATGTTTTTATTAATTGTAATATAACTGTAACTTTTCTGTAATAAAAATGTATCATTTTTTTGTTTTTGCCTTTTTAGCCGTTCTTTTTGTACTTTTCTTTGTAGGACTTTTTCCGTGGTTTTGTCCATGAAATATAGTCACATTTTCCGGCTACTATTATTTTCACATACGTAAAATTTTCTGCCTTTTTTACTCTTCTTTACTTGAATCTGTCCTCCACACTTTGGACATACTTCTTTTATAGTTTCTACAATAGGTTTTGTATTTTTGCATTCTGGATAACCGAGGACATGCTAAAAATTTACCAAATCTACCATATTTTACAACCATCATTCTTCCGCATTTTTCACATGGAATATCAGTAACTTCTTCTTCTATCTTTACTTTTTCTAGTTCATTTTGGGCTTTTTCTAATTCTTCTGCAAATGGTTTATAAAAATCTCTTAAGATTTTTTTCCATTCTTCTTTTCCTTCTGCGATATTATCAAATTCCTCTTCTATTTTTGCTGTAAAATCTACATTAACTATATCTGTAAAGAAATTAATTAAAAGATTATTTACAAGTTTTCCAAGCTCTGTTGGAACTAATTGCTTTTGTTCTTTTTCTATATATCTTCTTTCTAAGATAGTAGTAATTGTTGGAGAATAAGTACTAGGTCTTCCTATTCCCTTTTCCTCTAATGTCTTAACTAAACTTGCTTCAGTATATCTTGGAGGTGGTTCTGTAAAGCTTTGTTTTGGTTCTATCTTTTCCTTTTTTAATTCTTCATTTATTTCTAATTCTGGTATTTTTTCATCTTCTTCTATATTTCCTTCAACATAAAGAAGCATGAAGCCTTTAAATTTTAAAGTCTGCCCATTTGCCTTAAAATTATAATTTCCACAATCAATATCAACTGCTACACTATCAAATATAGCACTTGCCATTTGGCTTGCAAGAAATCTATTATATATTAATTTATATAGTTTATATTGGTCTGATGTTAAATCATTCTTTATACTATCTGGTGTAAGCTCTACATATGTTGGTCTTATTGCCTCGTGTGCATCTTGTGCATCTTGATTTTTCCTATAATATCTATTTTCGTAGTACTCTTTTCCATATTCCTTCTCTATTTGTTTTTTTGCAGCATTTCTTGCCACTTCTGAAATTCTAGTAGAGTCAGTTCTCATATAAGTAATTAATCCTATATGTCCTCTTCCTTCTATTTTTAGTCCTTCATACAAGCCTTGAGCAACAGACATTGTCTTTTTTAGAGTAAATCCTAGCTTCCTTGATGCCTCTTGTTGCATTGTACTTGTTGTAAATGGTGGAGCTGGAGTTCTCTTTTTCTGACTTTTTTTAATATTTTTTACAATAAATTTTTCATTTTCTATATCTTTTAAGATTGCTTTTACTTCTTGTTCATTTTTTAATTCTTGTTTCTTTCCATTTTTTCCGTATATATTTTGCTTCAAATATATTTTTAGAACCTAATTTAGAAAGTTTTACATAGATATTCCAGTATTCCTCTGGAATAAATTTTTCTATTTCTTCTTCCCTATCTACAATAAGCTTTACGGCAACAGATTGAACTCTTCCTGCAGAAAGCCCACGTCTTACTTTCTTCCAAAGAAGAGGGCTTATTTGGTATCCAACTATTCTATCTAAAACTCTTCTTGCTTGCTGAGCATCTATTAGATTTTTGTCAAGTGTTCTTGGACTCTTCATTGCCTCTTGCACAGCATTTTTAGTAATTTCATTAAATGTAACTCTATTTGCCCTATTTTCATCAATTTCTAATATATGAGCTAAATGCCAAGCAATAGCTTCTCCTTCACGATCAGGGTCAGTTGCAAGATACACTTTTTTTGCATTTTGTGCATCTTTTTTTAATGATTTTATTAAATCTCCCTTTCCCCTAATATTTATATATTCTGGTTCGAAATCATTTTCAATATTTACACCAAGTTTTGATTTTGGAAGATCTCTTATATGTCCCATTGATGCAACAACTTTTGTGTTCCCTCCCAAAAATTTTTTAATTGTATTCGCTTTAGCAGGTGATTCCACAATTATTAACTTATCAGTCAAATGTCTTACCTCCATTTCTATTTGTCTTTCTATAATGTGCTATTTTATATTATCTTTTAAAATAAGTCAAGATAGTTTTTCCTTCACATATGATAAATAATATTGTTCCAAAAATACTAATTGCGAGTCCCAGAATAAAACCATCTGGAATAAATGTAAATTCTATCTTGTGTTCTCCTTTTTCTGCAATATTAATTCCAATTAATTCATTTTGCAATTTTACCATATCTACTTTTTTGCCATCAACATATACACTACATCCATTATCATAAGGTATAGTAAATAGTATTAACTCATTATCTTGTTTTGTTTGAATATTACCTTTTAATTTATTACCTTTAACTTCTTGTAAATCTACTTGGTTTTGGCTTAAAATATCATAATGTTCCTTTAAAATAGCATCATCTTCATAGTATAAATATTTAGAAGATACTATAAGTCTTGAATTATCCCCTGAAAATTTTAAATCTATCTTTATTTTTTCTCCTACTTCTCTTTTTCCAAGTGGTATCATTCTATTATATCCACCATATCTTCTGTATGGAACTTCTTCTCCATTTATATATATTTTTAAATCTTGCAACCTATATCCCAAGAAATATAAATAAGCATTTTGTGCCTTTTCTATTTCGAATTCATATGTTAAAATTCCTTCTTCTTTATTAGTGTCTCTTAAGTAATATTCTTGATATTTAGAAATATTAGATATGCTTTCCTTAATTTCCCCTTGATGACTTGTAAAAATATCTTTATCTAGTCCAGATGCACTTTTTATTATCTCGTTTTGATATTCAAATGGATTGTCTACTATTGGGGTATTATTTAAAATATTTTTAGATACTGCAAATCCTAAATTTAATGCATATGGATTTTTATAAACTGTATATTTATCATCTATTTCTTGTCTTTCATATTCGCTAGGATTAACTCCTTCTTCTGAATTTGTCATATACTTAATACCAAAGAACATATCTGCAGCTTTAGTATTTCCTAAATCAAGAGCTACAGTTACATGCTCTCCTGTATACCCAAAAGCTTTTAAAAATGTATATGTGCTTCTAGAAAATGTTGAAGCAGCAAATCCTATTCCGTGAAAATTATATGCAAGTCCTTCATTATTACTTACTTTATATTTACTATCTACTCTATAAAGACTATTATCCATTTCCTTGAGCTTATCAAATTCTTCTTCATTATAATCAATAATTTTTTCCCCAGCTTCATTAATTAAATCTGAAGTTTTAAATCCATCTCTATTTTGTATTGCTTCCATGCAATGTGCAGTATTAATTATAAGTGCCACCGTATTTATGATAAATATAGCTATAATAAGTATGTTTTTTTGTAAATTGCCTTCATTTTTCTTATATCTGATTCCACAAATTAATACAATTATTCCAAAGGTTATAACAGATATAACATCAATTATCATTCCTGCTTTATTTATAATACCTAATTTGAAATGAGATATAAGTAATATAATAATCAAAACAATAGCAATTGGAATTATAGTTCTTGGGGCACTTAAACCGCTCCTTAATATTATCAAAACTCTTTTTTGCAATTAATATATACATTAGTGTAAAAGCAAATGCATATCTATATTCAAAATATGCAGGATAATTTCCTAAAGTCCAAAGTATATTTATTTTTTCATAATAAAAACTTACAATAAATATGGCAAATAATAATATAGTCATTATCTTTTCTTTTATTTTTATTTTTTTATTAAAGAAAAACATTACTACTAATATATTAATTATTATTCCACAATATAATGGTGGCATTCCAAGATTCGTTACTTCATATATATCAAATCCACAAGTAAAAAACTTTGAAAGCACATCTTCTATATCAAATTCTGTTTTGAAATCTAATTTATAAGATGAATCAAACTCTGCTCTTCCATCTTTTAAGCCTATGTAAGCTGGCACTAAAATTATACATGCGATTAGCGCTGCAAAAATTGAATAAATTGCAAATTTTGTAAAGATTTTTAAAATTCTTCCTTTGCATTCTTTTCTTTGTAATATCATTTTATATACAAAATAAATCACAAGAAATACGCAAATCATAAAGCCTATATAATAATTTGTCATAAGTGCTAAAGCAAGTGATATTGTATAAAGAATAGCCTTATCTTTATTTATTAAATCATCAAGGCCTGCAATAATAATCGGTAAAAGTATTACTCCATCAATCCACATAATGTTAATGCCATATGTGATAAGATATGCAGAAAGTGCATAACTTGTAGAGAATATTAAATTTGAAAACTTATACTTGCCATTCCTGCTTAATAAATAAAAAGCTGATACTCCTGCAAATGCTGTTTTTATAAGTAATATTGCAAGATATGCAATATTTATATCTGATTTTTTGAAAAGTAATAAAATTATATTAAATGGACTTGCCATATAATAGGCAAATGTTCCGAACATTTCCCCACCAATTGATTTTGATAGTGAATAAAATATACTATTTTTACCTAATAATACATCCCTAAAATACTCTAAGAAAAATTCATATTGTTCATGTCCATCTATTGGGATATAAACATTATCTCCAAAAGGATATATTTTTAAATATATCAAAATTCCAAATAATATAATAAAAGGAATTAAAAATGATAACAAATATAATATAACTTTTTTGTTTTTCTCATTAAATATTTTCATATTTTAACCATTCTTTTCTTTAACTAAATTATTTATTTCTTCATATATTTTATCTTCTACATTATTTAAAGCAATCTTTTTGGCGTTACTTCCCATCTCTTCTAATTTTCCCATACTTAATATATCCATAATCTCTTTATTTAAAAGAGTTGCGTTTAATTCATCATTTTTTATAATTTTAGCAGCTTTTGCATTTTCTAATACTTCTGCATTATACTGTTGATGATTATGAGAAACATTAGGAAGTGGAACAAGAATAGATGGTTTACCTATATTTGCAATCTCTGTTATTGTAATTGCTCCAGACCTTGAAACAACAATTTCTGATGAGCTTATAACTTCTGCAAGCTCATATATGTAAGGTACAACTCTTATGCCATCTAAATTTTCTATATCTTGTTTATTCTCACTTAAACTTTTTTTGACTTCTTCATACTGCTTTTGTCCTGCAACAAGTAAAACTTCATAGTTTTTATTTAATTTTAACTTGCTAAGTTCTACAATCGTTTCATTTAAAACTCTAGCTCCTTGACTTCCACCAAATACAAGTACTGTTGGTTTTGCAGGATTCAATTTATATTTTTCTTTTAAAGCAATCTTCTCAGAAAGGCTTAAATCTTTTTCTAATCTTCTAGTTGGAGTTCCTGTAAGTATTACCTTTTTAGCATTTGGTATTCTTTTAATTGCATCTTCAAATCCTACCATAATGACATCTGTGCTTTTAGCAAGCATTTTTACAGCTTTTCCTGGGAAGCTATTACTTTCATGTAAAACTGTTGGGATTTTTAACCTATGTGCTTCAAAAATAACGGCTCCACAAATATATCCTCCGAGTTCCAATTACAACATCAGGTTTAAAATCTTTTATTATTTTCTTTGCTTCGAAAAAGCCCTTAAAAGTTTTTATCATTTTCTTTAAATTATCAATACTTATTTTTTTACTTAAACCATAAGCATCAATCGTTTTAAGATTAAATCCTTCTCTTGGAATAAGATCTTTTTCAAGCCCTCTCTCTGTTCCAATAAATAAGATTTCACAAGACGAAGGATTCTCTTTTTTTATTTTATTTGCAATAGCAAGAGCAGGATAAATGTGACCTCCTGACCCTGCACAAGCAATTATAGCTCTCATGTAAAACCTCCTTAAATCTTTTTCCCCTGCCTAGAAATATTCAATAATATTCCGTACGGCCGACAGCAAAATAAGTAGTGATGTACCACCATAACTAAAGAATGGAAGCTGCATACCAGTATTTGGAATAGAAGCTGTAACAACTCCAATATTTATAATAGCTTGAAGTCCTATAATAGATGTTATCCCTATTGCAACCAAACTTCCAAACATATCTGGTGCTTTCATTGCAATAACTACACCTCTCCAAACAAAAATTACAAAAAGCAATATTACAACTGCTGAGCCAATAAATCCAAGTTCCTCTGCAATAATAGAAAAAATAAAATCGTTTTGTGGTTCAGGTATGTATAAATATTTTTGAGTACTATTTCCAAGGCCTACCCCAAAAAGTCCGTCCAGAACCTATCGCATAAAGTCCTTGAATAACTTGCCATCCTGTTCCTGTTGCATCTGCCCATGGGTCTAGAAATGAAACAAATCTTGTAAATCTAAAAGTACCAATTTTTAATATTTTAGATACAGCATACATTGCCCCAATTCCCAAAGATCCAAAAATCGTACCAAAAATCAAAAAATTTCTAAGCTTTGTTCCTGCCATAAGCATCATTATTGAAACAACAGCAATAATTAAAATTGATGCACTAAAATGTGATTGTACACCAATTAATATAAGAATTATAGGCATAAGGAAAAATAATATTGGTCTAAAAAATCCTTCCCATTTATTTCCAAGCTTATCTCTATTATCTGTCAAATATGATGCAAAAAATATAACAAGAGCAACCTTTACAATTTCAGAAGGCTGTATAGAAAGTCCGAATGCCTTTTATCTCTATCCAACGAGTAGCTCCTCCTGAAGACTTACCAAGTCCTGGAATAAGTACTAATAACAAAATAATAATACTTAAAACATATGCTATTTTATCAAATCTTTTATATATCTTATAATCAATCCTTGAAATAAAATACATAAAAATTAGTCCGTGCTATGGCTGCTACTGCCTGTGTTTTTACATATGAATAGCCGGTCTCCTCCCTCTGCAATAGAAGAAGGTGAACTTGCAGATAATACCATAATTATTCCAAGGCAAAGCATAATTAAAACCGTAACAATTAATATAAAATCAAAAGGTTTCTCTTTCTCTATTAATTTACTATTTTTAGGTTTAGACACTTTTTCCCTCCGTTTTAAACTAGAAAAATCGCAATTACGCAGAACACAAGTGTTATAACGCTAAATACTGAAACAATTTTTCCTTCTTTCCATCCAGAAAGTTCAAAATGATGATGAAGTGGTGTCATTTTGAAGATTCTGTTTCCTGTTTTTTTAAAATATAAAACCTGAAGTATTACTGATATTGTCTCTAAAATTGGTATGATACTTGTAACAATAAGTATAAGTGGCATTTTTAAGTAAAGTGCCATAACAACTATTGCTCCACCAAGAAGTAATGATCCTGTATCTCCCATAAAGATTTTTGCTGGATGTAAATTAAATATCAAAAATCCAAGGCATGCTCCAACAAGGCATGAACCAAGTATTGCAATTTCTACTACCTGATATTTAACAGCTATAACAACGAGGCAAGCAATTATTATCATTGAAATAGATGCTCCGAAGTCCATCTATTCCGTCTGTCAAATTTACTGCATTTGATCCCCCAAGCATTACAAATATAGCAAATGGTATATAAATCAAAGCTGGTAAAACAATTTCATATTTAATAATTGGAATAATACATCCGAGTACCTATTCCAGATTTTATTATATATAGTGCATATATAACAGAAATAATAAGGAGTCCGAAGCATTTTATACATCGGCTTTAATCCTTCTGTATCTTTTAATATTAATTTTTTAAAATCATCTACAAATCCGACTGCACCAAATCCAATAACAACCAAAACTAGAGGTAATAAATTTGAGCTTTTATTATAAAGAATAACTGTCATAATTATTAAAGTAATTGCAATTATAATACCTCCCATTGTTGGTGTCCCTTGCTTAATTAAGTGTGTTCTAGGTCCTAATTTTCTTTCAATTTGACCAACTTTTAATTTTTTAAGTATAGGGAGTACAACCAATGCGGTCATTATTGAGACTATAAAACTAATTAGTACGATTTTAAAATGCGTATTCATTTAATTATCATTCCTTCCTTAAGAGTACATATCTTTTCTATTAAATAACTTATAGGCTATTCCATTTTGTCTATAATCTCACGAACTATTACTCTTTCATCAAAAGGATAAGTTTTATGGTTAATCTCCTGATATGGTTCATGTCCTTTTCCGGCAAGCACCACTAAATCCTGCTTTGTTGCCATTTGGATTGCCTTTTTTATTGCCTCTTTTCTATCCTCTATACATTCATATTTTCCATTTGTCTTTTTTATACCTTTTTCTATTTCTTTTATAATTTCAATTGGTTTCTCAGTCCTTGGATTATCAGATGTTATAATTGTGTAATCTGCAATTTTACCTGATATTTCTCCCATTATTGGGCGTTTGCCGAGGATCTCTATCTCCTCCACAACCAAAGACAGATATAACTCTACCGAACTGTATATGCCTTAACTGCAGATAATATATTAAGTAAGCTTTCTGGTGAGTGTGCATAGTCTATCATAATATTCAAATCTTTTTTATTGCTTACAAGTTCTGATCTTCCGTGGAACTCTTACATCTTCTAATGCTAGTTTAATGTTTTCAGGAGTTACTCCTAAATAAAGTGCAACGCTAATTGCAGCAAGTGCATTATATATACTAAATCTACCAGGAATTCCTACCTTTACTCTTTCATTTTTATCTCCAAGTTTTACTTTAAAATCTGCATAAGTATTTGTAATTGTTATGTCTTTTGCAAGTAAATTTGCACTATTATCTATTCCATAAGTTTGCATCTTACATTTTGCAAGTTTTAATACTTTGTTTCCTTTTAAATCATCAACATTTGTAAATCCCATTTTACACATATCGAATAATTTTAGTTTAGAATTGAAATAATCTTCCATATCTGGATGCTCTTTTGCACTTATGTGGTCTTCTGAAAGATTAGTAAATACTCCAATATCAAAATTTAGACCATAAACTCTATCTAATTTTAAACTTTGAGAAGAAACCTCCATAATGACATATTCTGTTTTCTCCTTTACCATTTCTGCTAAAAGCTCTTGAAGTTCTATGCTCTCTGGAGTTGTTCTTGATGAATCTAATTTTTTCTTACCATTTATATATACAGCAATTGTACCAATTAAGCCTACTTTTTTTCCTTGTTTTTCTAGTATTTCTTTTATCATAAAAGATGTTGTAGTTTTACCCTTTGTTCCAGTTATTCCAATTAATTTCAGCTTGCTTGCAGGATTTCCATAAAAATTAGAACTTGCAATAGCTAGTGCTTTTCTAGTATCTGGAACAACAATTATTGTTAAATTCTCTACTTCTGTAAATTCTTTTATACTTTTTACATCCTGTACCATAACAGCTGAAGCTTGCTTTTCTATTACATCCTTTATAAATTTATGCCCATCTACTTCAAATCCTTTTATTGCTATAAAAAGTGTGCCTTTTTTTACTTTTCTGGAATCATTTGTTATATCTTTGATATCAATATCAAGGTTTCCTTTTGCCTTGATACCTTCTATCCCTTGTAAAATTTGTTTTAATTCCATACATTCCTCCACCAATATATTTTCTCATATTTTATACTATGTAACATTTATATTTAATATTTACAATTTTTCAATCAATATTATATAATTAAATTTTTTATTTGTACAGTCTTATTTAAAAATTTTAACAAAATAAGTATTATTTATAGCTTTATAGATAACCCCCGTATATATTAATATTTATTCGTCAAGACCTAATTGAGAGACCCGTGATATGTTTTGACAATAAATATTAATATATACGGGGTTAATATAGTAAAATAAACCCACAATTTTTTATCATGGGTTTATTTTTACTTTGAAAATACTTTTTTTAATCTTTTTTCTTTAAATAAATGATTCCTGCGATTGATGAAACCATTAGTAATATTGCAAGTCCTACATAATCTTTAGTTCCTGTTGCTGGTGTTCTATCTGTATTTTTATGATCTAATTTTGCAAATATATCTATATCATCAGTAATTACTTTCTCGAAATCAAATACTGTTTCATAATTTGCATCTGAATAAAATCCAGTTAAATTATAATTTGTAAGTCCAAGTTCTTCTAAATTTATTTCAGACATTAATCTTTCTTTTGAAAGAGTTGTTCCTCTCTCAACTGAAACTAAAACTTTTTTATCCTTTAAATAAACTGTTGCTATAGCATTTTCAACAAATGTTTCTCCTTCTGCTTCAACTCCTACACCTTCATTACTTGTAAATAAAACTCTATTTTGAGAGTCTGTTACGATAACTTTTCCTTCATCTATAAATATTTTATCTACTGCATTTTCTCCATTTTCTACTTTAAATTCATGAAGTGAATCTTGGTTATTTGTTGCTATTGTTATAACTCCTTCTGTTTCTTCTGAAATTAATTCACCATTCATAATTAATACTGGTATATTTTCTTCGTCAATTCCGCTTCCTCTTGCGATTTCAATACCATTGTTTCCTTCTGGTCTATTTTTCCCTAAAGTTAATTTTATTATTTCAATAGTACCACCATTTGCCATAACTCCACCATAGGCATTGTTTTCAGCTGTTACATTATTTAATACAAGATGTCCTCCATTATATGCTTGAGCACCATATTTTTGGCTACCAGTTAGAGTAATGTTTTGTAATATAACTTTTGCACCTTTTCCTGCTGTAATTAATGTTCCGTTTGCAGAGCTTGTAGACCAAGATGCACTTTTAGTTATAGAAAAATTGTTACCTTCTATAGTAATATCTTTATCACTTATTTCTACTGGAGCATCGATTTCTATATCTTCTGAAAGAACAATAGTATCACCTGTTTCTGCAGCTTCTACTTTTTCAGCAAATTCTGTACCATTATCTACTTCATAAGTTGATTTTGCAGCTTTTGAAGTATTTGGTGCTAAAATTAAAGCCATTAATAATACTATTAATGTTAAAGTTATTTTTCTTATGTTTCTCATAATCAACAATTCCTTTCTAAATTATATAATTTAATACTATTTTTTGATTTTTAGTATTTTCTAAAAAATAGTATGTCATTTTACGATTAATTTATACAAATTATTTTAATTTTGGAATTTTGTATTATCTTTTTATAATTTTTAAAAAATTTGAAAAAATAAAATAAGAAAAAAATAAAAAAGAAGCACCCCCACAAGCAAATTCTGCAAGTGGGGATACCTCCTGTTTAAGGAAAGTGCCTTATAACAAGGCGCAGGCCTTACCGATAAAATTCATGTCCACCATAGCTAAAGAGGTATGTCAAATGGCTTCTAAACCAATTGACATTCTTTTGGCTGGAAATTGTTGGGTTCATGAAGTAAGTTGCTCCTTGAGCATCCGTTTCTCCAGATAAGACACGGTTTACCGCTTCATATGTGGTTTCTGTCGGAGTGCAGTTAATTCTGCCATCCCTCACAGGGCTAAATTGCCCCCTTTCATATACCACTCCCGAAACAGTATCAGGAAATGAATCGCTGTTTATCCGATTCATAATTGCCGCTGCAACATACATTTTGCCTTCGACTTCCTGGCCAGTCGCTTCAGCCTCTACGATTTTGCAAAGCAAGTCGTAGTCGCCATCCGATAGAGATATAGAAGATGACACAGTAGTCTCTTCTTCTGTAGGTACTACTGAAATACTTTCTTTCTGAACCACAAGTTCTGGATCAGTTTCTGTTTCAATAGTATCTGCTTCAATTTCTTCTGCAGCTGTCGTAACAGTAATTACCTCTACCTCAGATTCAAGCACTGCCTCCTCGGATACTGCCTCCTCTGTGTCTTCGGCGGGTTCATCTGCCAACGCAGTAATTGCGAAGGTCAGACACAGAATGGTTAATACCATTCCCCAGAAAAAGCCTAAATCATTTGCCCGCCTTGTCCTTTTGCTACCCATTTTCTCTCTCCTTATGTTTTTTTATTTAGGCATTCAGCCTATCTAATATTATTATAGCACCTTTTTCCTTATATTTCAAGTATTTGGAAGTTTTACAGTATTATACAAAGAAAATCAGGGGGAATTTGTATCCCCCTGACTTTAGAATAAGCAAAAAATTTCTCTTGCTTATCTTGAGATTTCAAATGAATTACCAACTATCTTACGCAGAAATAATCACCCATTACTCTATCATACACACCATGTCCCTGCTTGAAACCTGCCTGATATATGACATTCGTTGGAACACTTGGACCATTTTTCAAAAGGTCTTCTGCCCAAACATATAATATGTCAGGCACTGCTGTATCAGAATTTACCAGTCGTTGGGTACGCTTAGCATACCCACCAGAAAATACAACTGCCGTAACAGTATTGGGGAATTCCGGAGCTGTTACTCTATTTAAGATAACAGACATCGTCATTTTTAATACATATTCAGCATCTCCACGGCCCATCGCCGTTCCCATCTCGAAATAAGCTGCTCTTGCAAGAATTCTTACATCCTCTGCAGTATATGGAATATATGGAGCTTTTTCGATAGAAGGTGACTCCTGCACACTGGTATCGTCTGCTGTATATGCCATATCTGCAGTATCTGATGCTAAGTCCTCGCTCTGGGATGCCTCCTGCTGAACTTCTTCGGCTACTTCCTCATTTGCTACTGCTACTTCTACAGCAATTGGTCCAAGTGGCCCTGATGAAGCTTGAACTTCCTCAACAACTTCCTCAACAGTTTCATAACCTGGTCCAAGAGGTCCATCAACGAGGATTACCTCGTCAATACTTACATCTTCTGCATCAACTTCTACTTCTTCTACAATTTCTGGCTTCGGTTCGACTTGGGTAATTTCCTCCCCACTACTTGCAAATGCAGTAGCAGGGGCTACTAGGCTTAAGAGCAGTATTGCCCCAGCCATTCCTACATGTTTCCGCTTAGTGTTGTTCATTTGTTTCTCTCCTTTATGTTTAGTATAGGTTTTAACCTATCTTTTTTTATTATAGCACTTTTGGTCAGATTTATCAAGCTTTTCAAGCATTTAAGACCAATTTATAGCTAATTTACTATATATCACACATAACCATACCATTTTTCTTTGTAATTATTCCACTTTTTGGTGTTTGATCTTTAATTACAGTATTTTTCTTATCTACCTCTTTTTCATTTTCTACATTAAGCTTTAAAGTAATTCCAGATTCCTTCAAAAGCTTTTCTGCTTCTTTAACAGTCATTCCGAATTACATTTGGAACAGTCACATTTTCTATTTCTTCTTCTTCCTTTTTTACTTCTAAATATGGCAAAACCTCTGACAAAATTTTACCAGCTGTTGGTGCCGCGACAGCTCCTCCTTGATGGCCTCCTTGCCCTTTTGGATTATATAATATAACAAGTATTACAATTTCTGGTTCATCTGTTGGAGCAATTCCCATAAATGAAGTAATATATTTATTTGTATTTACTCCGGTCTTCAGATGTTCCTGTTTTTCCACCTATTTTGTATCCTGCAACCTTTGCATTTTTTCCAGTTCCCTCTGCTACAACAGACTCCATCATATCTCTTACTTTTGCTGCTGTCTCTTCTGTTATAGACTCACTTTTAATAACTGTATCAATATCACTTTTTTCTCCTGTTTTAGAATCAATAACTTGTTTTACAAGTCTCGGCTTTACGAGTTTTCCACCATTTGCAATACTAGATACTGCAGTAGATAACTGAATTGGAGTAATTTCAAATCTTTGCCCAAATGAAACAGTTGCAAGTTCTACAGGTCCCATTTTATCCTCTGCTAGAAATATACTGCCTGCTTCTCCAGGTAAATCAATCCCAGTTCTATCTAGAAGTCCAAACCTTCTTAGATAATCATAATATGTTTTAACACCTATTTTTTGGCCAAGTCCAATAAACACAGGATTGCAAGAATTCATAAGTGCATCTCTTAAAGATTCTGCTCCATGTGGTCTATAATATCTCCAGCATTTTATATAAGTTCCTGCAATGTCAATTCCACCAGTACAAACAAATTCTCCTGCTTTATCAGTTTCTTTTACAATCCCCTCTTGCAAGGCTGCAGATGTTGTAATAAGTTTAAATGTAGACCCCGGCTCATAAGTATCTGCAACACCTTTATTTCTCCACATCTTTTGAAGATAATTATTTCTATCTTGGGTTGAAAGCTCACTCCATTTATTTTTTAACTCTTCATTATTTATTGTAAATGGATCATTTAGGTCATATTCTGGATATGTTACCATAGACAAAATATCTCCATTATTCGGATCCATAATAATGCAAACTCCACCCTCTTCACATTCATTATCAATGCACGCTTCTTCCATATATTTTGTAACTATTGACTGTACATTTGCATCAATTGTAAGGACAATACTATCTCCATTGATTGCTTCAATATAATCTTCTTCTCCAGTTCCGATTACGCTTCCAGAAGCATCTGATTTACGAATAATCTTACCCTTTTCTCCACTTAAAGTTTCATTATATTTTGCTTCTATCCCATCTAATCCTTGATTATCACTTCCAGTAAATCCGATAATATGAGATGCTAAATTTCCAAACGGATAATATCTTTTTGTATCTTCATCTATATTTATTCCATAAATAATATCATTTTCTTCCATCCATTTTCTTAAAGTATCTGTTTTCTCTTTATCTACTTTTTTTGCAATGGTTTCAATTGATGTTTTTCTATTTACTCTTTTTAAGATTGTCTCATAATCTAGTTCAAATATTTCAGATAAGGCTTTAGCAACTTTTGCTTTATTCTCTTTAGAAATATTAGTTGGATTGATTGTAACAGTTTCTACACTTGCAGACACTGCAAGTTCTTTTCCATTTCTATCATATATCGTGCCACGATTTGGATTTATCCCTCTATCCAATGTCTGCTGAACATATGCCATAGTCTGCAGTTCTTCTCCTTTAACAAATTGCAAATATCCAAGTCTTATGCTTAACAATGCATATATTATTATAACCACTAAAAAAGCATTCCTTATTCTTCTTTTTTGGCTAATACGAGACATATTCTATCACCCAAACCTCTCTAAAGTATAGTATATTGGGTTTGTTCATATGATAGAACTTAATATAAAACAATTTAATGATTCTTAAACTTATTAATTTTCTTAATTGGAACTACTTTTAATGTATATCCCATTGGAGTAAGCATTCTTATTAATGTATTCATACTTGGAGAATGTGTACCACTCTCCACTCTTGCAATTGATGATTGAGTTATTCCAGTAAGCTTACTTAATTCTTGTTGAGATATTTTTTTCTTTTTTCTTGCCTCTATTGTGGCTTCTATTATTTGCATTTCAAAATCTATCTCTTTTAAATCTTCTTTTGTGAAATTCTGTTCAATTTCACTTTTTACATCTTCCCATTTTCTCAAACTATATTCCCCCTTTTTTCATAATCCTTAATTAGCCTTTCCGCCTTTTCTATTTCCATTTTTGGCGTTTTTTTCGTCTTTTTTGTAAAGTAATTTAATATTAAAAATTTATTGTCTTTACAATATATAAATAAAAATCTATCTCTTAAAGGTCTTAATTCCCATATTTTATTATTTATCTTTTTTATATATGGTTCTCCTAGCATTAATCCATGTTTAGATAGTAGCGTTAAATACATATCTAACTTTTTCAATTTTTGCATATTTTCTTTAGTAGGCTTCTCTATAAGTTTTTTAATATAATCATATGTCTCACTTACTCCATTTCTATCTTCATAAAATTCTATATTGTACAAATAGTCCTTCCTTTCTGCTGTATTTATATTATATCATATTTGCTATAATATTACAACTTAAATTTGATTTTATTTTTTGAATTTTTTTAGCGAAATGCTAAGAATTAATTTTTTGAATAGTGAATTTTAAAAAGATTTTTCACTATATAAAATAAAATAGATAATAAGCTCTTAATACTTAAGCTTATTATCTATTTAGTATATTATGTTTATTATAATTTGTCAAGAAAATTCTAACAATCTTCATGCTTTTTTATATTACATATGTGCGAAAAGATAATTAATTCCTCCATTTGCAACAGCAGTTGCAGCAAGCATTATAATACCAGCAGTAAACACACCTATGCAAATTACAGGAACAGCCTGTTTTGGTTTAAGTCCTAAAAAGTTTGCAATCAAAGAACCCATCCATGCACCTGTACCTGGAACTGGAATCGCAACAAAAAGAAATAATGCAATAAGTGCTCCGTTTTGCCACTTCTTACTTTCAGCAATTTTATTTGTTGCCTTCTCTGTTGCCCAATCAATTATTTTCTTTAATATTTTTATCTTACCAAGTAAATCAAATATTGGTCTTATAAACTTAACTATAAAATATACAGGCAAAATATTTCCTATAAAGCTTATAATAAACGCCTCAAAATATGAAAGATGAAATCCCAAAACTGCAATTGGAATTGCTCCTCTAAGCTCTATTATTGGTATCATACTAACAATAAATGTAACTAAATAACCGTATTAACATATCTATATTCTCCTATCCCTCTGTTATTTGTAATATATCTTCTTCTTTTATTGGTCCTTCTCTCAAAATATTAATTTTTCCATTATTTACTCTAACAACAGTAGATGCCATACCAATTTTAGGTATGCCTCCATCTACAATAATTCCGAACCTTACTTTTAAATTTTTCCAAAATCTCATTTGGAAAAATCATTTCCTTCTCCCCTGCTATATTGCAGCTCGTTGCAACAATAGGTCTACCAAGCTTTTTTATTACATCTAAAAGGAATTTATTATCTGGTATTCTTATACCTAATGTATTTAAACCTGATGTTACACAGTCAGGTATTATCTCATTTTTTTCAAATATAATTGTCATAGCACCTGGTAAAAACTCTTTTATCAATTTTTCTTCAGTTTTAGAAACACTCTTTACAACTTTTCGTATCATGTCAATATCTGATACAAGTATATTCATAGGATTATTTATTTTCCTATGCTTTAACTTATATATTTCCCTTACAGCATTTTGATTTATGGCATCACAGCTAATTCCATAAACCGTATCTGTAGGAAGAATCACAATGCTGCCATCTTTTAAACCATCTACAACTTTTTCTACATCTATAATTTTATAACCATACTTTATATCAATATATTCCATGTCTTTCATTTTATCCTCTTAATCATTCTAATTTTAAGGTAATTATAGTTCCCTTTTCTACAAATTGTCCTTCTCCGAATATTTTGAGAAACAACTTTTCCACTTCCTGTGTATGAAATATTCAAATCCTGTGAAGAAAGTGCTGCTTTTGCCTCTTGAAGAGTTTTTCCGAATCAGATTTGGAACTTCTATTGATGTTCTTACACTATTTTCCTCTGTATAAAGAGCAACTGTTCCTCCTTCATAAATAGCAGTTCCTGCCTTTGGAACTTGTTCAGTAACAAGTACTGAATTACTATTTTGTGTATCACTTGCGATAACTTTAAAGCCTAAATTTTCTAACTTTTTCTTTGCTTCTGACAAAGTCTTATTTGTAACATCTACAAGACTTGTTATTTTGCTAGATGTAACTGATGCACCTTTGGTATCAGAATTTTCTGATGCAATTCCGATTAGAGGTAAACATTCAGTCAATATTTTAGACATTATAGGTGCTGCAATTCTACTACCGTATGGATTGCTTGAAGCTGGGTTATACACTACTACAAGACCTATTACCTCTGGTTCTTCTACTGGTGCAATTGCGATATATGAAACCACATATCCTTCTTCTAATCTATTTTGTGCTGGTTCTGATGTACCTGTTTTTCCTCCAATTGTATATCCTGCAACACTACCATATAAATTTTCTCTATTTTCTGCAACAGATTTCATTAAATCTCTCATTTTTTTCGAAGTTTCTTCAGATATTACTTTTCTTACTTCATTTGTTTCTACTTCTATTTCTGTATCTGTATTAGTATTTGATATTTTTTTAACTATCCTTGGTGTCATTAACTTTCCATCATTTACAATAGCTGATACTGCTGTGATTAATTGAAGTGGTGTAATATCAAATCTTTGTCCAAATGAAGTTGTTGCAAGTTCTACTGGTCCTACTTCATCTATATCATGAAAATTACTACTACTTTCCCCGTAAATTTGTGCTCCAGTTTTTTCAAATAAACCAAAAGCATCAAAATATTTATATAAAGTTTCCTTACCTATTCTTTGTCCTAATTGTATAAATGCTCCATTGCAAGAGTTTCTTAATGCTTGTCTTAAAGATTGCTTGCCATGAACTTCAGAAGCTGCACATTTTATATCTTTATCTGCAACTTTCATTACTCCTTCGCAGTGAAAATCTCCTGCAACATCTGTTCCAGTAATATTTTCTTCCAAAGCTGTCGCTGAAACTATTAATTTAAAAGTAGAACCTGGTTCGTATGTTCTATTATAATTTCTGTCTGTCCACATTGTTCCTAGTTTTGCATTTTTTTCTTCTACTGAATATGTATCCCATTTTTCTTTATCTTCATCATTATTTATAGTAAACGGAGCATTCAAATCATAGCTTGGATATGTAGCCATTGCAAGAATATCTCCAGTCTTTGGTTTCATCAAAATTACAGAGCCTGCATCTGCTCCATTTGCAGTTACTCCTTCTTGCAAATATTTCTCTACAATACTTTGTAAATTTACATCTATTGTAAGATATAAATCTGCTCCATCTTGTTCTTCCACATATTGTTCAGCATTATCAGATATTTCACTTTTGTACAAATCGGCAGCAGTTACAATCTTTCCAGAAGTTCCTTTTAAAATAGAATCCCATTTGTACTCTAATCCATATAAGCCTTGAGAATCAGTACCAGTAAATCCTATCAAATGAGACGCTAAATTTCCATAAGGATAATATCTTTTACTATCTTCTTCAATATTTATCCCAGTTGTTATTTTATTATCCTCCATCCATTTTTTAAGTTCTTCTACCTTGTCATATTCTACCTTCTTTATTATTGTTTCAATTGATTTTTCACTATTTACTTGTGCAAGCACAGTTCCATAATCAAGAGCAAAAATATCAGATAATCCCTTTGCTACCTTTTCTTTTAATTCTTTTGTTTTTTGTTTTTCTACTTCTTTATCTTTATCTTGAGCTACTATATAGTTAGGATTAATAGTTATAGTATCTACTGGTGCACTTATTGCAATGGCTTTACCATTTGTATCGTATATTGTTCCTCTTTTAGGACTTATTATTTTACTTAATGTCTGTTGTCTAGATGCTGCCTCTTTAAGTTCAGAGCCTTGTACAAACTGTATCCAACCAATTCTTATAATAAGAAGTACAAAAATTATTATCATGCAAACTGCTGTAGTAACTAGCCTTTTGCCACTCACTCCAAAATTGGAGTTATTTTTTTTCTTATTATCTTTTTTACTTTTTTTCAATTGTATTTTACTTTAGACATTATATATGAATTTATTTATTATCAGTTACATTAGAAGAATATTCTTGTCCACTTGGGTTTTGCATTTGAATAGTTCTATTTAATTTGATTGTTTGTAAGCCCAAACCTATAATTATAGCAATAACTAAAATAATTAATATTACTGATAATATAGCACCTTTTCTGTTCATATACTCTGTCCTCCTTTTCTTAAATTTATTTGTTTTTATTATATCAAAGATTAAAAGTATGTGTCAAGAAAATAAAGGAGCAATATATTAACAATATCGCTCCATAAAAAATCATAATTCTATTTCAATCTCATATATTCTTCCATTGTCAATTAATTTTATTTGTTTTTCTTTTATCTCTTGACCATCTAGAGTAAACTTTCTAACTTCACATATATCTCTCCTACTTACATTTTTGACTTTTATATTATAAATACTTGTTTTATACTCATACCTTATATAGTATTCATCTAAACTTTTTGGAATATGAGGAGAGAGTTTTAAATTTCCTTCTTCAATTCTTAAGCCTAATATATATTCAATTCCTGCCTTATAAAACCAACTACTAGAACCTGTATACCATGTCCAACCTCCTCTTCCGATTAAATTAGATGCACCATAGATGTCTGCTGGTATTACATATGGTTCTACTTTATAGATTAGTGCCTTTTCTCTTGGAAATGAATGTTCTATTGGATTTATCATTTTATAAAAGTCATATGCTTTTTGGTTTTCATTTAACATTGCAAAAGCCAAAATTGCCCAAATTGCAGCATGAGTGTATTGTCCTCCATTTTCTCTAACTCCCGGTAAATATGCCTTTATATACCCAGGTTCTATTGTTCCATTTTCAAATGGTGGAGTAAGCAGTTTTATTATTCCGAACATCTTTATCTACTAAATATTTTTCTAAACTTTCCATTGCAATTTTTGCTTTATCAATATCCCCTGCATGAGAAATCACAGACCAACTTTGTGCAATGCTGTCGATTTTACATTCATCATTATCCTTATGACCTAAAATCTGTCCATCATCTGTATATGCTCTTCTATACCAACTTCCATCCCATGCATTTGTGTTTAGTGTATGCTTTAAGTTTTCCTTTATTTTTTCATATTTTTCAACATATTCTGATTTACCCTCTGTATTTTTACAAATTCTATCAAATCTATCTAAAATATCATAAAGGAAAAATCCGAAGCCAGATGCTTTCTCCTTTTCCCCTGTTTCCGAACTTTGCTAAAACCATCATTCCAATCTCCAGAGCCGATTTTTGGAAGTCCATTTTCTCCAAAATCCAATGCCCTTTCTATTGCCTTTATTAAATGTTTATAAATACTTTCTTTATATTCAGTTTTCCAATGAATATCATATTTTTCATCTTCAAAGCTTTCTAGTTTATTTCCAATAGTATATCTGCATTCCTCATCAAGTATACTCTTATCTCCTGTAAATTCTATATATTCACATACACTATATACAAGCCACAAATAATCATCTGAAAATCTAGTTCTTATACCACGACTAGTTTCATCATGCCACCAATGTTCTACATCTCCATCTTCAAATTGATGCTCTGCATGTTTTAATATCTGCTTTTTCAAAATTTCTGGTGAAATAAACTTCGTACTTAGTGTATCTTGAAGCTGATCTCTAAATCCAAAAGCACCTCCTGATTGATAATATGCACTCCTAGAAAACAATCTACATACAATTGTCTGATACATAGCAAAGCCATTTAACATGAAATCTATCTCATCATCTTTTGTCTTTACTTGTACTTTTCTTAAAATATTATTCCAATAGTCTTTTTCTAACTTAAGCTCCTCTTTTACAGTTTTTACATCGCTATATTTTTTTGCAATTTCCGCTATTTTTTCTTTTTCCTCTTCTTCTCCAAAGCTTAAAACAATTTCTTTATCTCCATAAGCATCTATTTCAAATTCCATCTCTATTGCTATACATGATGGAACTCCGAAGTCCATTTTGGAAATTTAAGCTATCCTTATTTATTGCTTCTGGATTTTGGATACTTCCAAATGTCCCTATAAAGCTTAAATTGTTTCCTGTATATGATTTTATCTCTTCACTACTTGAAATATAAACATTTTTAAGAAGATTATCTCCATAAATGCTTCTTGCATACAAAATATTTTTTTCTCTATCTAATTTTAAATCTATATACCCATTCGTTTTGGTCTCATCTTCTCCTATGACTGGTTTTAAATAATATAATATCTTAATATTTCTTTTTTCTGATAATGTATTTTTAAATCTAATCAAATTTATTTTTATAGCATCATTTTGTGGCACAAATATTTCATCTTCTTGAATTAAGCCAAAACATGCACAATTTAATTTTACATATCCAAATCCATAAGTTACATATATATCGTCTGCACCTTGCATAACATTTGCATTTAATGTCCAAGCTTTTCCGATAAGTTTTATCTTTTATATAAATTATTTCAGACGGAATATCAAAACTTGGAGTATTTGCCCAGCTTGTAATTCTACCTAATCTACTATTTCTTGAATAAGTAAATCCTCCTAGATTCTGCGTAATGATAGTTCCAAACTTTTCATTTGCAAGGACATTACTCCAAGGCAAATTTATATCATTTTCTTTATTTATTCTTATGATATATTCTCTTCCGGTCTTCTGAAAATCCACCGAATCCATTATTAAATTTTAAATTCTCAAAATCTATATTTAGTTTTATCTCCTCGAATTTTGCATTATCAGAAATTACATTTTTATCATCTTCTATATGAATTAAACTTTTTCTATATTCTTCTTCCATTTCTTCTATATATTGCAAAATACTGCCCCTTTGTGCATCAATTACAATATTTGCTCTTATCTTAAATAAATCTTCATCCTCAATTTCATTGCTATTTAATAAAAATATTCCACCACTTGTATTTTGCATATATCCAATTTGCATATTTAATATTTCTTGAATTATTAGATCTTTTACATATCTCTCATAGATGTTTTTTTCATAATCAAGTATTACTAAATCTGTTTTTATTCCCTTTGCCCTCAAATATTCATGAACATTTAAAAGTTCTTTTATCATATAAACATCATCTGGCGATTTGACTAAAATCACAATGATTGGCAAATCGCCTGATATTCCATATTTCCAAAAATCACTTTGAAAATACTGTATCTTTGGAAGTTTTTCCATATATAAAGCTTTAATTGGGCTTGTATCTGACATCACATAAGGAAGAATAAGATTAAATGTATTTATATCCTGATTACTCAAATTCAAATACCTTACTTCCTCTTCTGCCTTCGTCCTTGCTATACTCCACTCTTTTTCTACATTTTCTGGAATTTTATAATATTCTAGATTCTCTATTACTGCTTCTTCATCTGTGCCAACACTTAAACTTAAATTAAAAGTTATATCTTTACCACTTTCTATTTTTACCGTATGCTTTAGAGCAATGCATGGTTCAGTAACTAAACCTATCTCATTTGAAAAATCTTTTTTGTCTTTTTTTATCTTATGAAACTTTTCTTTATCTATTTCGTATCTAATATTATTTTGGCAATTTTCGTCAGTATTAAAATTTATTCCTAAATATATACTTTCTCCTTTTCCTCTTCTATTTCTTTTTACAAGTAAATTATTATTTTCCTTCATTTCAAATTTTAAGAATAAATTATTAAATGCTGGATGTGAATTATCGTCCTCCATCCTAGATAAATTTGGTTCAAAATATGATATAACTTCTATTTCTATATCTTCTTCTAAATTGTTTTTTACATTTAAGCTTCTAATTTCACTTCCAAGTCTTGAGCCTGCAGTTACCTTCAGCTCTGCATCTATACCATTTTTTCTCTTTGAAATTTTAGCAAAATCTTCGGCAAATGTAACTTCATATTTTTCACAATTTTCTTTAGAATTAACCGTCCAAATTTCTTCAGTCTTTTTATTCTTTATATAAAAGAAAATTCCACAAGGACTGCTATTTGTACTTTTATATTTATTTATATAAATATCTTTATATTTACTAAATCCTTCTCCTTTAGCATCGATTTTTATTAAATAATCTTCACTTGAAAGTACATTACATTTTCTTTCAATATCATTTATATCAGTGTATTTATTCTCAGTATAATTATCATATCCTGTATATTTTATTCTTCTTGTTTTCTCTTTTTTCTCTTTAGTAATTAACATATCTCTTGGCATTCTTTCCTGAAGAAGTATATCAATTGCTTTTATCTCAGGATTTTTCATAAACCTCTTTTGCAATATATTATTATTTATAAGGTTATTTATAGAAAGTAAGATTAAAGCCTGATGATGTGCCATATAGGTTTCAATTACTGCATACTCTTTTCCGAGTTTTAAGCCTTTCTGGAGTAAAATCTATTGATTCAAAAAGTCCATATTTACCAAGCATTCCATATTTTTCTAGACTTTTTATATTTTGCAGAACTTCTTTTGGAAAATCTGCTATTGCAAGTATCGAGCCATAACTTGATACAACCATCTCATCTCCAAGTCCTCTTTTAAGTCCAAGCCATGGTACTCCAAATGCCTTATATTGATAATTTGAATTTAAGTCTTTAAGATTAAATGCCGCTTCTGATATTCCCCAAGGAATACCGAAGTTTTGATGCATATTTCATTTGACTCATAATCATAAATTTGCATGATTCGTCAAGCAAGCTTCCTTCATATTTTTTTATATTTACATTTGGCATAAGATATTCAAACGCTGTTCCAGACCATGAAATTAAGCCTTTATACTTTCCAAGCTTTGTTAAAGTTCTACTTAAATTATTCCAATGTTTAGATGGTACTTGTTTTTTAGCAATTGCAATCAAACTTGCTTGCCTTGCCTCAGTTGCAAGTAAATCGTAATAATTATCAGTAAGCTCATTTTCTTCTACATTGTATCCAATAGATAATAGCCTGTTTTTATCATTATATAAATACGAAAAATCTGTATCATCAATTAATTTATCCGTAATCTCTATTAATTCTTTTATTCTATCTTTATATACGGTATTTAATTTTTCCTCTAAAAAAGCTTTCAAAGTATACATATACCCTACAAAATTTCCACTATCCACAGTTGAAACATACTTTGGTCTTAATGGCAAAAGAGTTCTAGTATCATACCAATTAAATAAATGTCCATTCCATTTTTCTAATTTTTCTATTGTATATAATGTATTTTCTAGTTTGATTACTGCATCTTCTAAGCTTATAAATTTCAAGTCATATGCTGATATAATGCTTAAAATTCCAAGTCCAATATTCGTCGATGATGTCCTATGAACTAATTTTTCTCTCCTGCTTTCTTGATAATTGTCTGGAGGAAGATATGAATTTTCTTTATCCATATAGTTTGAAAAATAGTCCCAAGTTCTTTTTGCAATATCTTTTATATATAAGACTTCATCTTTTGATAGTTTATTAATTTTTTTACTCTCATATTTAGTTTTACTGATTTTCTGTATAACGATTGGAAATAGGATATACATTACCCCTAAAATGTATAGTGGTAGTTTTATATAAAGTTTTGCATTTAAAACAAAAGTAAATATAAAAAGTAGTATCCCAAAAATAACATTTGGAAAACATTTTTTATATACCAATTCTAATTCATTTTTATTTTTATTTTCTATTTCTTTTGATGTAGTCCACTCTAATAAATATTCCTTACTTACTCTCATTCTATATATTGCCTTACAAGCTGCATTAAATGATACATAAGCTTTAGTAGGAAGAGTCATAATTTCAATTATTGCTCTATAAAAGCTTCCAGATAAGCCGGTTAGAATCTATCTCTTTTGTAAATTTTCTCTGTTTTTTTACATTCTCTTTTCTAAAAACAATCAATCCAAAGACTGTAAGTAAAAACGGCAAACAAATACTTATAAATGTTATTAGCAAAAGGCCAAAAATTCTCTTTGAGCTTATTATTTTAAATAAAAATAATATAATAATATTTAAAACAACTGCAATTTCTAGTAAGCTTCTCCTTATATTATCAATTATCTTAAATTTAGATAACTTATTTAGTTTAGCTTTTTTAGAAAGATATCCGAATTATCTGATAATCTCCTCTAATCCATCTATTTAATCTTGTAAGAAATGATAAATAACTATTAGGGTAGCCGGTCTAAAAGCATAATATCAGAGGCTAGGCCGCATCTTAAATAACAACCTTCTAGCAAATCATGGCTTAAAACTGTATTTTCTGGAATCTTATCATCCATTACTTTGCAAAATACTTCTACATCATATATACCTTTACCTGCATAGCTTCCTTCTTCAAAATTATCTTGGTATATATCAGAAATTGCATTTGTATACGAATCTGTTCCCCTGCTTCCTGAAAATATTTCAGAAAATATACTAGTTCCATTTGATTTATCTAGATTAACTCCGATTCTTGGAGCAATAATTCCATATCCATCCTTTACCTTCTCCCCTTCTATTTCTGGTTTATTTAAAGGATGCGCCATAGCTTCTATTAATTCTATTCCTGCATTTAATGTAAGAGATGTATCCTCATCTAAAGTTATAATATACTTAATATCTAAGTTACTTTTCTCTAATGTATTTACTGCAAATGTATACTCCATTTTTTTCTTTTGAAGGAAATTACTTATCTCCATCAAAAATCCTCTTTTTCTTTCCCAACCTATATAACAATGTTCATTATTATTCCAAAGTCTTTTTCTATAAACAAAATTAAAGATATTTGCATTTTGAATATCTTTATACTTTTTGTTTAATCTATCTACTTGAAAAAGTCCTTCCTCTATTATTTTTCTATCTTCTTCTGAATATTCTTTATCTGAAGACATAGGATCTGCAAGTGCTGTGCAAAAAATATTTTTCGATTTATTTGCAAGAAAATATACCTCCAGCTTATCAAAAATATTTCTTACATCTTCTGCGTTTTGTGAGGCAAAAGGTATAACTATCATAGTTTTACAATCTTCTGGCACGCCCAAACTAAAATCCATTTTAGGAATAAGCTTTGGTTTTATACATTTTGCGAGTATATATTGTAGTATTTTTATATATATTTCCGATATCGGTATAAATATAAGAATAGCCTCTATAATGCCAAAATAAATATTATCTGTTTCTTTAAATGTAAAATAGCCTGTAAGCAGTGAAAACACTATACTAAATAAAATAATGCTATAAATATATAAATTTGTCTTAAAATTGATTTTAGCATCTTCTGTTGGTACTTCTTTTCCAAGTTTTTGATATAACTTATATCTTCCGTTTTCCTATTAGATAATATCCAACATGTCCTTCCTTTTCCCCTGCATCTTTATTCTCATTTGCAAGAGCAATTGCTTTTTTTGCAATGTATACTTCCGAAATTTTAGATTTATCTGCAATTTCTTTTATCGCATTCCTATAATATTCTTTAGTTTTATAATCCATTTTAGCATAAATCCCTGCTGGATCTTGTTTTAGAATTTCATGAACTCCATTTATTTTTTCAAAAATCTCAGAAAAATTCATTCTTTGCAAGGCGTGAATACTTTTAAAGCTGTTTCCCATTGCAACTTTATTTAATGCTATATCAAAATGCTCTTTTTTTATTACTTCGCTTACACTTAAGCCCTGCTTATTTACTTCCTCTTCTAAAATATTTAAGTATGCAATTCCCCTTTTTCCATGCTTTTTTAATTTATATGACATGTATTCAATAAATGTATAACTGTTCTCTCTATGTGTGCCGTAAAATCTTTGTCTTTGGTATAAATTTAAGTTCTTCCTTAGGTTTATTTTCAACAAGTCTTTCTATAATACTCTCGACCCTTATTTTCTGCATTTGTGCTGAATATATTTTTTCTGAAATTTCTCTTATTTTTTCAATAAGTGCTATTTTAAAGAATAAACTTATATCCCAAATTTCACTCATATTCAATGTTTTTTTATTCTGATAACTTGCCAAAAATTCTTCTATATCATCTTCATCAAAGTTTCCATCTGTATATTTTACAATCTCACTTGCAACTACATATGCCCTTGCGTATCCCTTAAACTTACCAGAAGCAATCCCTGTACATTTTATATATTTTTTTAGAGGTAAGTTTTTTCTAACCTCTTTTACAGTTTCCTCTATAACATAATAGTTATCTAAAAGCCATTCTCCAGCTTGATGAATATTAATTCCAAGTTTTAAATGCTGATTTAGCATATCATATGTTTTAGTTATATACTCAAAATTATCCATTAATCTAAAAACTGGATAAGTTGTTTTATCTGATTTATCTGTTATAACATGATCTGACGCCATATTTTCTAAATAATTTTTAAGCTCTTCTTTGTTTATAACTATGCCTTTTGTACTTAATTCACTTTGCCCCTTCAAACGCATCTCGCCTCTCTTTGCTTTTTTCCTATTTAGTCTTGCCTAAATTATAGAAAATATGCAAAAAAATAGTGAAGGATTTCTCCTCCACTATTTTAGTTTGGTTTTTATATTATTTTTTATTCTGTCTTTTCTTTTTTCTTCGAGTCTATTACAAATACTTTTATTAATACTATTCCGGCTGCTAAAACTACTAGTGCGATTAATACAATTCCTAAGTTAGAATGTATTGCATTTTGAACTGCTGTAAGTCCTGTTGGAGGTGTGATTACTACAACTTGTGATTTTCCTGTAGAAATTGTTGGAGTATATTTTGGATCATCTCCATCAACATCTTCAGGAGCTCTTACTTTAGAAGTCTCATGATCTAGTTTTCCTGTAACATCATATCCTTCAATATCTGTTATCTTACCTGCTATATTTCCAAGTCTTGTTATCTCAACTAAGTTAGAATATGTCTCATCTGTTCCTTTTAAGTTTGTATCCTCAGGATTTCCTGATATATCGCCTTGGTTTACAAGTAATGTATGTTGTAATACTAATTCATCAGTTGTAGACTCTCCTGGTAGCAAGTATTTATATAATGGGCTATTGTTTGTTGCTCTAATTATATGAGATCTTGTAACTAATCTGTTTTGATCAGTTATACTTTGATTTCTTCCACCCCAAGTAATTTCACCATTTTCTATTTTATAGTATTCACGGCTAGATACATAATCACTTGGCTTAGTACTTTCCCAATATTTATTTATATCCTCTCCAATGTGGTTCTTCTGTGTAAAGTCTAAAGGTTCATTTGGGAAATCTACAATGTTTGTTGCACGAGATGTAATAATATTTCTTTGTCCTTCATTAAATCCTGTAACTACATTGTATTTTGTAAGTCTAGCATTTGTAATATTTGCTTGGTTTCTATTTTCTCCTTTTAAGCCAGTTGAATATCCATTATCGTTCATATCATTATGATATATAATTGATGGAGCTTCTCTATCTAAGCTTTCATAAGAAACTAGTTTGTTTGTCTCTTCGTTATAATATACAACTCCAACTATTTTACCGTCTTTCATTATATATTTTATAGTATCATATATTTCTCCATCATGTAAACTATCATTTGTAACAACTATCTTGTATGTTATTTCAAGATGTGAACGGTTTTGTGCAATTCCTTCATATTCAATGTCTATAATCTCTTTAAGTGTTTGCTCTGCAGTTGTAGCATCTTTTACATAGATAGCTCCAACTGTATGCTCTCTATCTATAACTTGTCCTGCTTCATTAAAGTTTACATCTATTAATGGTGTAGTTTCTCCTTCTTTGTATAACTTAATATTAGATACATAATCTCTAATATTCATATCGTTATAAGCTCTTGGAGTTAGACCGAAGTCTATATTATTTATTTTATATTCATACCATGAGTTGTTATTGTCTCCGGCAACTTCTGGACGAATATATTCTATTTCAATTTCCATTGTAGATGTATATGCATATATTGGGTCTGTATGACGAGTTAATTCTACTTCAAGTTCTCCATCATAATCATATTCTGAAGATGTAGAATTTTCTGCATTCTCTATCTTACTATTCATTTGAGTTAATCTTGAGAAGCTATCGTCATAAGCATCTGAGTATCTTTCTCTTGCGACTGGGTTTGATACACTGCCTTTTACATCATATGCTTTTTCACTATACCAATATTTCTCAGTATCAGTGTCAGGGTTTGCCTTAGTTGATTGATAATATTGTCCGTTTAGTGGAAGAAGCATATTTGCTTTATTTCTTGTAACTTTGCTTCTGTTATTTCCATCTTCTCCGTATACAAATCTTACTGTATAATCTCCTGCGATGAATGACTTAAATTCATAAGATCCATCATCGTTTGTTGTTGTTACAGCTCTTACAACTTGGTTTGCACCGTTTTCTGTATCTCCTGTTTTTAATAACTCTACAAGTTCTACTTTAATTCCACCAAGTGCTAGATTACTGTCTCCATTCCATGTTACATATCTTGTTCCATATTCTGATTGTAAATCAAGTGAGCTCTTAACTTTATCATCGATTGCTTCCCAAACATTACCTTTGATTGTTCTTACATATCCACTGTTTGTAAGTATTAAATCAACTTGCCAAGCATCATCTTCTCTAATTTTTTCCATTCTTGTTAGTTCTAATTTTACTCTACGAGCTCCCTCTTCAGTTAAACCTCCAAGTAAGTAACTCATATATGCTTGTTGATATGCTTGTTTTTGTTTCTCATAGTCTGCAATTACGAAGTTTCCTGGACGAGAATCCATATCTAGATATCCACCATTTGTTGAGTAAGCATTTATTTCAGCAAAATGTGGTATATCAAATTGTTTAGAATACTGAGCTTCTCTTTCTTGTAATAGATATTTCTTTAAAACTTCTTTTGCATTATCAGAATCTCCTACTAATTCGTAAGTTATTCTAATTCTTAATGTATCTCCATCTTTCATATCATGTCTACTTGAAAGTGTTAATGCATTAGCTTTATATTCTCCACTTGATGTATTTTGATTCATTGTTCCTATTCCATATTTTGGAGAATTTGAAACTGAAATATCTCCTGTAATTTCTGCATCATTAAACCAAGCTTCCAATCCTTTTATAACATTTCCCTTTGTTGTTGTATATTGTGACTTCCATGTTAATTCTTTATTATAGTAATCTATAATTTCCATTACTGATGTAGGTGTTAATGATGAGTTCTTTATAACATTTTCATAAGTAATATAGAAATGTACATTATCCTCTGTATAATATGCTTTTCCATCTTCTCTTGGAGAAGTTTCATAATTATAATCTTCTTCATAAATGTATTGATGATATGATGATTTTCCTTGATTATAATCATATATTGTATCATACCTATTCATTGATACTTTTGTATCCACAATGTCTGATAGTAATTCAAGGTCTGTTGAATCTCTTTCAACAAGTCCTAAGTTTACTTGTAATTGTCCTGGATATAATAGTTTTAATGAATCTCCTGCAAATTCTATTTCAAGTTTTCCTTCATTTACTAATTGGTAACTTGATAAGTAACTATCTCCAAGGCTTTCATGTGGATATCTTCCTGTGCTATTTTGAGAAGAATATCCTGCTCTTGCTACTGTTTGAACATTCTTTATATAATCTAATTTACTTCCAATTAAATTATCCTCTCTATGATTTCCACTTACATATGATCTTACTGCACTCCAATCAGGATAGCTATTATTCTTATTAATATAATCTAATGTATAATTTGCAATTTCCTCATAGATACCTCTTATGTCATAATAATCATATGCAACTGTATTTGGAGTAACTGTGTTATATCCATTTCTTCCAGATTTAACTTCTGATCCCTTAGATGAAACCATCCATTCATCTGAATTAAATGAAGTATCAGAACTATCTGTTGCTCTATATTCTATTCCATTATATGAGAATTCTACATAGTATTTCTTAAGTGGATCAACACCTGTGAAGCGATAGAATCCATTTTCATCTGTCATTGTAGGGTTAGCTCTTACTGTTCCATCTTCTTCAACTAATTTTGCAAGTGTTCCATTTTCTTCATATAATGTTACTTCTATTCCTTTTAGTAATTCTTCTCCCGTAGTTAATTTTCCATCTGACTCATTTTCATGTGCTTTACTTGTTGTTTGATCTAAGAATACTGTACCTGCAACTTCCATGAATATTGGTGTTTTTGGTGAGTCTGGAATATCTGGTAAAATTACACTACCTGGTGCATCTTCTACTACTAATTGTACTACATTTGAACCTGTGTTAGATTGGAATTGTTTTGTAAATGTAGATGCTTTCCATTCTTCTGTATTTGAACCTACATTAAGTTTGTTATCTTCAATATATTTTACAAGCCAAGCTTTTACATCATCATAGCTCATTTCTCCATGATTTTGCATTTGGCTAGTAGCCCATTTGTTTACAGATTCTTCTACATATTTATAAAGTGTTCCTTCTCCTTTTGCCCAATTGTAGATGTTTAACATTGGCTCATCATATAGATAATGTACTAATACTCCTGCATCTGTATTTTCTGTATAATCTTCAAGTTCTCCATTTTTATATTCCAAAGTCATACTTAATGAGTCAGAGCTTATTGAGTATCCTCCATCTAATACTCCAACTTCGGCAACTTGTAGTGTTAATGCTCCTGTATATCCAGATATGTCAAATCCATCATCCATATTTGCCAAATCTGAACGAGTAATATTTAAATATCCATTCTTTGTTTGTCCTCTTATGATATTTGTTTTTTCATCAACTAGTTTTCCATATTTTGTAACATTTCCGTTACTATCATATATTACTCCATTTGGTTCTGTATATGCTACATGTATTTCAAAACATGCTTCTTCAATTAAGCTATTATTTTTGTTTACTTTTGCAATTTGAATTGTTGGAGTTCCACCTTCTCTGTTTTGTAATGTCAACATTGCACAGTTTCTTGTTTCATTTACATCACTATCTCCACCAATAATTTTACCATCTTCTAATTCTAGATCTAAAGATGTAACCGCATCATCAATTACATGTCCTGCTGGTGCTTTTGTTTCTTCGAATTCAGCATGTATTGTTCCTGTAAATGTTCCAAGGTATACTCCTTTTGATTCTACTGCAGATGTAGTTATTGCAAAGTATCCTTTAGGATTTGTTACTCTAGTAAAGTCTACTGTCTTATTGATTTCATTTCCACGCAAGTCTTCTCCATCAATATCTAATGTTACATTATATTTTGCTCCATATAGGCTATGGTTAGTACTTAAATCTGTCTTGTGTAATTCGATACATGGTCTTTGTTCATGTTCCCAAGTAGATGTAAGTACAATACTATATGTTTTATAAGTTCTCCATCCATCATGATGATATGCAAGCATCTCTTGTGCATGATCATCTTCTATTCTTTTTGCTACTAATTCAAACATATAAGTTGGAACTTTTATTTTTTCTGAGTAATCATGTTTTGTATAGTCTGGAACTTCATATTGACTTCCTTCTGGTCCTTCTAAATGACTACCATCTTTAGTTTTATACCATCCACTAAGAGTTACTTCCTCGTCTCCTAGTGATTTCTTTTCATATTTATATTCTCTAATATGTCCATAATATTTTTCCATTGTAGCTGTAATATTATCAAGATATTGGAAATCTATTTTAGCATAAAATCCTTTGAATTGTTCTGGTCTCATTGAACCTCTATATACTACTATATAGAATGGCTTTCTTGAATCGAATCCAGAGATTTCTTTATAATCTGCAAGTTCATAATAATATGAATCACTAATTCTATGAACTTTTCCTTCATCTGATAAGTCAGCTTCTCCACTATCATAGCTGTAAGCTATTTTAAATGAACCTCCAAGTTTTGTGATATCTTGTTTATCTTGGTTGTATACTGTTATATTTTCTATTGAGTTATATGAAACTACATTTGATTCAACACTACCGTCTGGATTTGTCCATGTATATGAACTATATCTATCTAATGTCTCATCATCTACTGTATAATCTATACAATAAGGTCCGAAGAACATAACAACTATTTTTTTGATCTGTCTCTACAGTTGTATCTTTATATTTATATGTAGTGTATCTCTCTCCATCAATTTCTGTTTCTGATAATTCAATATGTTTATCTTTGTCTGGTTGTATTGGTTCATTATTTCCATCAACATTTAGTGTACCATCTTTTTCTAGGTAATATGCTTGTACTATATTTTCATAACCTTTTGGTAAACTTTTTAATCTCTCATGGAAATTCTGATATCCAAGAGCAATTGTTGAAAGTCCTCTATCTGATCTATCTTTTTCTCCACCAACATTGACATTTAATAATTTTTCCCAAATAGCAGATTGTTTTTCATATGTAGAGAAATATCCTTTTACTAATTCATCATGACTTAATTCTATTCCTTCATACGCCCATTCATCTAATGGTTGTTCTTGAACTGTGTAAAATGGCATAGCTGTTAGTGCATATGCAGCACCTTGGTGAGTATTTGTATCTACACTTTCACTTAGCTCCCATTCAATAGATTGTAATGGGTCATTGTCTCCAAGGCCTGGCAAAACTGCTTCATATGCTTCAATTGTTTTACTATCTCCTTCTCCATCTTCAGGACTAGTAATACCATATAATGAAGAATCATCTGCTTTATTAGAAAGAGTTGTTCCAAATTCAGTATATTTTGTTTCAAATGAGTCTAAAAATCCCTTTTCTTCTGTCTTTTTATATTGGAAGTATGGATTTTCTGGATCATATGGTATATTTGACCATTTTTTCTCTTGCATAGCTTCGAAGAATTTTACACTTGCTGTCAAAGCTTTTAATACTTTTGTGTGACGCTCACTACACCAAAAGGTCGCTCCTCGTGCTGAATATATTAATTTTGGGTGCTCATATATATTATATACTCCATTATCTATATCTTCTGTAAATGATGCAACTCCATTTGCTATAAACTCATATGCAGTAGATACTGGAATTGCTACAAACAGAGTACTAATTATCATTATAACAAATATTAGTATTGCTCTTTTTAATATATTTTTTGTCTCCATCTTTTTTCCCTCCTCTCTTCCTATATTTTCATCAAAACTTTTTTATTTATTATATATCCACCGAAGTGCAAATATTGCAAGAACTAATAGTAGTATTCCTCCGTAGAAAATTATTCCACCTGATTGAACTGCAACGATTATGTCACATGAGCCTAAGTCAGCTTCTGTTCCATTCTTATTTCCTGGTGTTGTTGATAGTGGTATTCCATAATCATTTGAAGCCTCTGCAATTTCTGCTGTATTATTCGAAATTCCTATATTTTCTCCATTAACTGTTTTTGTAAGAATTATAGATAATTCTACTGTTTCACCTGGGTTTATAACTCTTCCTGCAAGTGATGTGTTATATAGATTTCCATTTGAGTCTTCATACCATTCTGGATTTAGAGCTGAATTAAAGTCTAAATCTCTTGCTTTATAATCTACTACTTTTCCTACATATCCAGGGATTGTTCCTGTATTCTTTATAGTTATCTTATATGTTATTGCGATAGTAGAACTATCAATATATTTTTCTGGAATTTCTATCTTAGCATCTCCATCATTGAAGTTATAATTTTTAGTTCCATTTGCATTTGTTAATTGTACTAAACTTATTCCTTTATTTACACTTAATTCAAATTTTCTGTTATAAGTTAAACCTAAGTCTATATTATATTGATTATCATTAATTACTAATGTATTTGTTAAGGCATATTCTTTGCTGTTTCCTTTTATTGTTAATTCCATCTTAATTGCATCTGAGTTTACACTATCTCCAGCATTCTCTGCTTGATATACTGTTACTTCGTATTGATTATTATCATAATCAAATGCTACTACATATGAACCATTCTTTACGCCTTTAAACTCATATACTCCGTTTTTGTTAGTTTGTGTTTCACTAATTACTGCATTTGTTCTACTATTTAATAGATATACTTTTATATTTTCTAATAATTGCTCATTATCTTCTCTTAAACCATCTTTATCTTCATCTATCCATGCAACACCAGAAATTGTATATCCATTTTTTTCATCTCCACCTTGACCATTTGGATTATTTGGGTCATTTGGATTATTTGGATTGTTTGGATCTACTACATCTCCCTTTTTATATATTGTATGAGATATATCATTTGCATCTAATCTTTCAATATCTGTTGAAGTTAAGTATACTTTATTAGTTATCTTAACTGGAGTATTATTTACTTCTTTAACTTTTGCAACAATATGTAAGATTAATTGCTCATTAGCTTTTAATACTAAATCTGTTCTTATATTATTTGCTCCTGCAGATGTAATTCCTCTTTGAACTTCATCTTGTGTATAATATCCTTCTTCAAATTGTAGTTCATTTGGTAAAACATCATAAACAGTTGCTATAGTATCTTTTGATGTTAAGTTATTTACTATTATATTATATGTTATCTTATCTCCTTCATATAGCACTCCACTTGATACACTGCTGTTTTGACTTATTGAAAATCCATCTCTATAAGCTGTCATGCTAATAACATTACTTTGATATGGATCTCTATCTAATCCATCATATGTTCCTGAAAATGCTATATCATATTGTTTCTCATAACTTCCAGCTGGCAATTTATCTACTGAACATATAAGTGTCATTGTTTTAGCACCTACCATTTTATCGAAGGTATATGTTACTGTTCTTGTGTCTGGATTATAATCATATTTTTCAGCGTTTGATGCCTTTTTAAATGTAAGTCCTTCAGGTATTACACATGTAAGTTTAACATTGCTTAATTCTTTTGTTGTATTTTGTGTAACTCTTAGAGTACATATTACATCTTGTCCTTCTGATAAAATTCCATCTTGCATTGTACTTAAATTTAATCTTAAGTCAGCAATGCTTGAACCTTGTGAAGGATTTGGATTTACATTTTGGCTGTTTTGATTTCCACTTTGTCCTACATCTCCTTCACCAACAGAACCATCGCTTCCATATTCTGTATTAGCATCTGCCTCTGTATATACTGTAACCTTTGTTGTAATTTTATTTCTGTTTTTATATTCTTCTATATATTTCTTAATATTCTTTTGAGTTTCTTCATATTCTTTCTTTTGTTGTTGTAATTCTTCGTAATTGTCATCTCCTGGTTTTCCCCATTTTGCTTCTTCTCTTGCTTTAGCTGCTGCTTGTTTTTGTTCTTCTGAATAACCTTTTTCTTCTTCTTCCTTTGCTATTCTTTCTTCTTCTTCTTTAATCTTTTCTTGTTCTTCTTCATAGCTTTTAATTAGTGCTTCCATTTGTTCATCTTCACTTGTATCATAACTTGTAACATTTAAAGTAAACACTACATTTTTGCTACTATTTCCTTCAATGTCTCCTACATCTAATATTATAGTACGGTTAATTCCACCACCATCATGTGTTCCATCTGTCTTTACAAATACAGTATTTTTTGACATGTATATTTTTAATTTTACATTCTCTGCTTTTATACTACTTAAGTTTTCTACCTTTGCTGTGTAAGTTATATTCTCTCCAACTTGTATAGAATGTCCTTCTTCTAAATTAGATTGAAGAGTAACTTTTAATTCTACTCCAACCTCTGTTGCGATTCCAACAGGTGTTCCTTCTACATATGTTGTAGGTAAACTAATTGTTCTAACTACATCGTCTCCCATTGTTGTTTCATAATATACTCCAAATGTACCAAATGTTTGTTGATTTTTAGAAATATTTTCTGGTATTTGTATCTTATATGTAAATGTAAGCATTTCTCCTGCTTTAAATTCAAAGTCATTTAATACTATCATATATGAAGCAACATTTTCAACTTCATTTCTATTTGTTGTCCAACCGTTTTGTCTATCTTCTAAATTCTTATTTGCTGTTTTATTTGCAGAATAGTAAACTGTCATATTAGAAAGATCTGCATTTTCAGATGCGATTTCTCCTATCATTTTTGCATCAAAGGTAGAGCCTAAATCTTTTTGTCCTTCTATACTCTTGTTTCCTGCAAATGGAGTTCTTCCTAGTATTACTATGTTATTGCAACTATAATCATAATTATTCATTGCAATTATTTTCATTGTAGCTTCTTTTGCACTTGCATTTTCTTCTATTTTTCCTATTTCTTTTGTTCCATTTATAGAAATTGCATTTTGTTCTTTATCTGAATATCCAGATACTTCACTTATTGCAGCAATTCCTGCAGGTGCTACAAATTTTACTTCTGCATTATTTTCTACTGTTTCATCTGCATTTTCATTTTTAACTTTTAAATGAATATTATCAGCTTTTGCAGGAGTTAATTTATCTGTCGTAATATCTGCATTCATTACAAGCATAGCACCATCTGCATTATATTCTTCATTATATGCTGTTTGTTCTCCTTGAAGTTTGATTCCTATCTCTATATTTCCAGCATCGTTTTTATATAATTTGGCACTTTCAATTTTTAATTCTTTTTCATATACAAGTTTTACATTTTCTACTTTAACATTAGATACATAACTTGGGAAAGTTATATTTATTTCTGGGTTTTTATAAAGTTTTGTGCTCATATCATTTGTGTCTAATGTAATTCTCATTCCAACTCCATCATTTTTTACAATAGTAGATAAGTTAGAATTACTTAATTCTAATTCTGCTTTTGACATAGCATCTTTTAATTCTATAGTCTTTTCTCCATTGCTACTTATTATTGTCTGGTCATCTTTTATTATATTTCCTTTTATATTAACTTTGATATTTGCAAAACTTTCTTCTTGAACTTTTGAATATTCAAGTGGAAGAATACTTCTTCCGTTTTCTAATTTTAATATTCCTTCTTCAACAGGTTTACTTGTTTCAAAAGATAAGCCTGCTGTAATTCCTTCATATTTATATTCTAGGTTGTCCTTATTTAATGTAGTAATTAATTTATTATTACTATCATATACATTTATATATCCATCTTCTCCTAAGATTTGAACTAAGTTGTCTTTTGAAACTTTTGAATATGTATATGCAGCACTTGATGGGAATATATTTCCATTTTTATCTACATATTGTATTTCATCTTTGAATGAAATTTTATCCATTATTTCATGATATCCAATATCTAAGCTAATTACATTTGAAAATTCTGTATGTTTTCCACCTTGTGTCATCATGTATCCTTTATATAATTCATTTTCAGATACTTCTGTTTCAAAAGTAATTATCTCTCCTACTTTACCATTAACTTGAACTTTGTCAGAAAATTCTTTTTCTGATGTTTTTACTTCTTTTCCATAATATGATATTTTTGATTTTGCACTTAGATTTATTTCTCCATTAAAGTTTGATGCTTCTTCTCCATATACACAAGTAAGTACTATTTCATCTTTCGCATCTTTATTCCATGAAAGAACATCGTTATTATTATTTAATGTTAATATTATTTTTCCGTCTTCTACTTTATAGTCATTTTCACCAAATACTTTTACATCTTCACCACTTGTTGCTTTAAGTGATTTTGCAGAAAGTGTTATAACTTTTGGTGATAATTTATTTATTGTAGGAATTTCTATTTCTAAAACATTTGACTTAACTGGTAATTTATTGTCTATTAAATTAGATTCTATAAGAGTTTGAAGAATTACTCCTTTTTGTCCGTTTACTTCGAAAGGAACATATTTAGTTAATCTTTCACTTAAATTGCTATCTGCTGTTCCGTCTAAAGTTGTTTTGATTTCTATTGTCTTTTCAATCTTTATTTCTTTACCCTTATTATTTACATATACACCTTCTAATTTTACTGATGCAAGCTTGCTTAAGTTTTTAGCATCAAAACTAGAATCAGCATTTATCTTAACTGGAATTGAAAGAATAACTGATTCATCTTTACCGATTTGATTTAAAACTATTTCATTATTTTCAGAAGATATACTTTGCACAGAAACTAATTCTTCATCTGTTTCTTGTACTTTAAAGTTTGCGCCATCGATTTTTACTTTTCCACTTGCAAGATATCCATCTTCAACTTTAAAGCTTAGTTTTAATATTTCTCCTTCGCTATTTACATCAATCGTCTTGCTATGTACATTTTTACCATTTTCTTCAAAGTATGCATCAAATTCGATTTCTGCTTTTTTTACGCTTGTCGCTTGTTGTTCTAAATCTTCTGATGCAGCATATGTCTTGTCCATATAGCTTCCAACTAATGTCAAATTTGCAAATGACATTATAAATGCTAAAATGCTCGCAAAGACTTTAGTTAAAATTTTTGTGTTCATAGAAATTTCCTCCCATAATTTTTTTATTTTACATGCATAATTATATTATACACGCTTTTTTTACATTTTTCAATGCTTTTTAGTATATTTTTTATGTAAATTCTGTTCTTTCTACAATATATTTTTTCTTATATTATGCTTCTATAATATTTTACATTATTTTGCATTTTTTGCAAGTATCTATTTTTGTCTTGCGTAATTGCTGGATTTTTCCGTTTACGGAAGGTATATTACGGCATTTTAGGCTTTCATATTAAATTTTCATTACTTTTAAATGTCAGAAATTTTACAGTAATAGTTTTTTCTTAGGGATACGACATGTTTAGGAGAAAATTATGACATAAGAATTAGTATTAAAGATATAAAAAGTAGGTTGTCTCTCACACCCTCATTGTATAGAAATAATATCAAAGAAATAATTAAAACATCATCAAAATATAGCTTTATTCCAAGGATTTCAAAAAATGCCTTTTCTTGCTCTTTATAACTTTTTGCATTTACATCATCCATTTTTCTATCAGTTTGTCTATTTTGCTCTTCCCTTTTATTCATCTCTTCCCTTAGCTTTGCGCTTTGCATATTATTTATTCCGCAAGTTACCATTTATGTATCTATTTCCCATAAAAAATGGTGGCATTCTAAAACCTGGAATAAAGTTCATTATTTATTTACTGCACCTCCTCCATTATTGAACATATCAAAAACTTTACTCATATTAAATAATTTTATGTATTCGTCTACTTTATCCTTTCTACTTTCCTTTAAGTAAGGTTTAAGAGATAAAAGTAAATTTGCTCTCGGATCTTTTTTTCCATTATTCATTTGCTCCATAATATTCTTCATTCTCATAAATGTTTCAAAATCTATTGAGCCACTTTCATTTGAAGACTCTTCTCTTTCTACTCTTTCGTTGTTTTGTTTGCTATTTCCTAAATTTGATAAAACATTTTTCATCTCATCAGGGATATTCCCCTCTTTTACCATATTACTAAACTTATTAAAAAGTTCTGACATTTCATCATTATTCATTTGCAAAAAAACTCCTTTAATTCAAACCCTCTGTTTGTTGTCTTTTGCATTTTGTTTATATCTATTTAGAATTATTAATCTTCCTTAAAATTTCATCTTTGCTTTCTTCCTTCATCATTTTAGATACCTTCTCAAGCCCTGCCTCAAGTTCTCTTTTATCCATTTTAGAAAGCATTTCCATCATTTTCTTTATATCTACATTATCCATTAATTTTAATACCTCCACTTAAAAATTTCTCTTGTTCTAATATATGCTGCATCTTAAAAAAAGTTACAAAAAAAAATAAATGAATATGCGATTTGCATATCCATTTATCCTTTATTCTAGCACAATTTCCTGTTCCTTTATATATGCCCTAGTTTTTATTTCCTCATATATTTCTTCTTCTAATTCTTTTTCTTCCTTCTTCTCTTTTTTCTTTTTCTTTTTATCTTTTGCACTTTCCTCTTCTTGTTCTTCATCTTCCTCAAATACAGGTTCTTCTATCTCTTTTACAATATCTGCAATTCTAAGCTGCTTTACATCTATTTTGTTTGCAACAATTATAGCATTTCTGTTTCCTTTAGCTCCTGCATGTGCAAGTCCCCTAAGAGTTCCAAATACTATAATATTATCTTCTGCAATAACTTCGGCTCCTGCATTTACATCTCCGATTACAACAATTGTACCTTCAAACTCTACCTTTTTTCCAGCTCTTAAAGAACCATCTATTACTTTTGTAACAGTCTCCTCTATATCTCTATTAAATCCATGAGTTATTGCATGAAGTCCTAGTTCTCCTTTTTTCTTTTCTTCTTGTGTATCCATACTGTGTCTTCCCTGTCCCATTTTTTCCTCCTTATATTATTATTTATTTAATTACTAAATTCTGTAATAGGCTTTGCCGTAATATCCTCATTAATTGCAATCTCATTCATTCCAAAATACGCACTAATTACTTCACGCGCTGGAATACAAGCAATATTACTAGTACCTCCCTTTTCTACAACGCATGCGACAGCAATCTCAGGATTTGTATATGGTGCAAATCCTACGAACCATGCATTGGTTGAATCCTCTGTTTGTGCTGAACCTGTCTTTCCTCCAACTTCTATATTAAAGTTTCTAAATGCTGAATAAGCTGTACCTGAACTTTCGTTAACAACGCCCCTCATTCCTTCCATAATAGCTTTTAGGTTTTCAGGTGCAATTTCAATATCTTCTGCATTATTTTCCTCATTTCCAAGTGCAGTATTTGCAGTATTTCTAATTTCTGATTTTGGAATATCTGTGCCATCTGCATTTATTACTGTTTTTACAATTGTTGGATTTATCTGTTTACCACCTCTTACTAAAATGCTTACATATTTTGCCATCTGTATTGGTGTAAAGCTATTATATGACTGTCCAATTGAAGCAGATAATGTGTATCCAATTGTCCAAGTTTCTCCGTTTTGTTTAGCAACCTCTGGGCTTGCAATAATTCCTGCCTTTTCCTGTGTGAGTTCAACTCCTGTTTTAGAACCAAGTCCAAATGCTTTTTCATATTTTGAAAGTTCTGCAATTCCAACTCTTGATCCCATTTCATAGAAGAAATAGTTGCAAGACCTTTTTATTGCATTTGTTATATTCAAGTATCCATGTCCGTGATGAGTAGATGCATATATCCAGCACTTTGGATTATGACCTTTTGGATAGATACCAGTATCATTTACTTTTTCATTAACTGTAACATTTCCTGTTTGAAGTGCTGCAACTGCTGTAACCATTTTAAATGTTGAACCTGGTGCGTATGTTCCGACTAACTGCTCTATTTACGAGTGGATCATGATTTTTAGGATCTCTATAATAATTCCATGTATCTGTTGATAGACCTCCAACCCAAGATGTAGGATCAAAATCTGGGAAACTTGCCATTGCTAGAATTTCTCCAGAATTAATATTCATTGCAACAATTGCTCCGAGCTAATGCATCTTTACCTGAATCTGTTTTTTTTGCATCTTCGATTGCTTGTTTTAGCGAATTTTCAGCAACTTTTTGAAGATTTGCATCAATTGTAAGCACTACATTTGCTCCTGCAATTGCTTCTTCTTCTACTTCTTCATTTACTGTTTCTCCATCAACTGACATGTCTATTTGCTTTATTCCATTCTTGCCTTTCAAGTATTTTTCAAAAACATACTCAATACCGTCTTGTCCATAGATATCATTCATCGTGTAACCCTCGTCTTTATGTGCATTGTATTGCTCCTCTTTTATTGAGTTTATATATCCGATTATATGTGATGCAACACTTCCATTTGGATAATATCTCTTAGAACTTACAACAACATCGATTCCTGGATACCTATCCCCCTGCTCATCAAATATTAGAGCACTTTGTCTACTTATATTATTTGAAATTGTCAAAGACTTTGAAACACTATATCCTTCTGAACTTATTCTATAACGCACTGTTATTATTCTTCTTATATCGCCTATATCCTCATTTTTTATCTCATATTTATCTTTGAAGAAATTAAAAGCATCTTCTGGTGTAGCATTTTCAGGCAAATTATATTTTTTTATCCATTCATTTTTTCGCTCATCACTTGAAAATTCAAATCTAAATGGATCTATCGATACTGGAAATGTATCTGTGTAGCCGTCTCCATTGCTCTCCAGTGTTTTTATTACTTCTAAGATTGTATCATTTAATAAATCATTTTCAATCTTCGTTTTATACATTTCAAGTGCAAATGTCATTTCGGAACCTGCAATAATACTACCATTCCTGTCTAATATATTTCCTCTTGCAGCATACAGTGTGCTGTCTCTTGTAAGTCTTGTATTTGAAGTTTCCCTATATGTAGAGCCATTTACTATCTGCAAATTAAACAGCTGTATTATTAAAATAAATCCAATAACATAAACAAGTACAGTTAGTACATTATATCTTAAATTCAAATTTGGTGTTTTACCTCTTCTATACTTATCCAAATTTCTATCCTTCCTACTTCATACATAATTTAAAAATACCTAGTTAAAATCTGCTCTCTTTTGAAAATATTTTCTAATATATATCCTAGCTTTTGCATTAGTGGATATATAATTATTGTAAGTAGTGTATTAAATAAAACCTCTATCGCTAATATTCTTATAAATAAAAGTATTTCTATGTTTGATGAATATATCATTGCTCTATATAAATATATAAATGTTTCATAGCTTATTGTTCCTATTGCGACTAATATCATTACAGTAATCTTGCTATCTTTTGATAAATTTTTTTCAAGATATCCACCCATAAAGCCTAAAACTCCAAGTGCCACGCTTGATGCTCCAAATACTGTGCTTCCTATTAAGTCAATTATTAGTCCAAATATAACTCCAAATATTGTACCCATTCTTCTTCCTGCATAAAGTCCTATAAATAATACTAAAATCACAAATATATTAGGCTTCACTCCAGCTATTGTAAACCAAGAGAAAAAATCTAATTGCAAAAAATATATTATTATAAATGATAAAAATAATATAACAACTGATATTGCTTTTTTCACTATAATTAATCCTTTCCTAGTTAGTAATTATTAAAACAGTTTGTACCTTATCAAAATCAACATTTGGCTTAATCCATGCATATCTATCAAGTATATTCATAGTTTCTTCTATTTTATTTATCTTTCCGAATAACAATTCCTTTAGGATATATTCCACCCATTCCAGAAGTTTGAATCTCATCCTCCTCTGAAATATCTGCGTCTGTTGGAATATATGTAGCTCTAAGCATTTTATCATTTAAACTTCCTTTGCAAATAATACTGCTATCTGAATTTAGTAAATTTGCAGTTACAGAACTTGAAGAATCTATAATTGTTTGTACTTTTGAAGTAGAATCTGTAACAGAGATTACATATCCAACAAGTCCTTCATTTGCAATTACTGTCATATTTTCTTCTATACCATCTTTTCTTCCAACATTTACTATAAATGTACTGCTATAATTACTTATATCTTTGCTTATAATGTAAGCTGGAATCGTTTTATAATCTGTATATTTCTCTGTAAGAGCTAAATATTCTTTTAATGTACCGATTTTCTGCTTTTATTACTTCTAATTCTCTTAAACTTTGTGCAAGTTTATCATTTTCTTCTCTTAATTTTTCATTTTCAGCTTTCAAACTATCCATATCTGAAAAGAAATTTGTATTGCCTGAAATCTTATTTTTTAGGTAAGTATATCCGGTCTTGAATAGGCATTATGATGCTTGAGAGTACATTTTCTATGTATGACAAACTGCCTGTCTTTACATTTGATAAAAAAACTAAAAGAATCAATATTATGGCAGTTATAATTATTCCTATAATTCCTGTTTTCTTCCTAAACACTTACCCTTTGCTTCCTTTCTACTTTATCTCATTTTTCTAGCATTTATTAATACCGTTTTCAATTTTTCTAAATCTTCTAATGTTCTTTCTGTACCTTTTACAACACATTCAAGTGGATTTTCTGCGATAAATACTGGCATACCAGTTCTTTCACTAACTAATTTGTCAATATTTTCAATCAGTGCTCCTCCTCCTGCTAAAATAATACCTTTTTCCATTATATCAGATGAAAGTTCTGGAGGCGTTTTTTCTAGTGTTGCTTTTATAATATCTATTATATCATTTATAGATTCTTCCATAGCTTCTTGCATTTCTGTTGAGTTTATCTCTATATTTTTTGGAAGTCCTGTACTTAAGTCTCTTCCTCTTATCTCCATACTCTTTTCTGTCATAAGTGGCATTGCACAGCCAATCTCTTTTTTTATTTCCTCTGCCATAGTTTCGCCAATTGCTGTATTATATTTTTTCTTTATATAACTTACTATATCTTCGTCTAATTCATCTCCAGCAATTCTTAAAGAATTACTAATTACAATTCCTCCAAGTGAGATAACTGCAACTTCAGTTGTACCTCCACCAATGTCAACTATTATATTTCCACTAGGTTCTGCAACATCTAATCCTGCTCCAATTGCCGCTGCCATAGGTTCTTCCATTAAATATACCTCTTTTGCACCTGCATGCATAACTGACTCTTCAACGGCTCTTTCCTCTACTTCCGTAATACCAGAAGGCACACCTACTACTACTCTCGGTTTTCCTATATTATATCTTGCAGATATTTTTTCTATTAGATTTTTAAGCATTAATCTTGTTGCAGTAAAATCTGCAATAACACCATCTTTTAAAGGTCTTACTGCTTTTATTTGTTCAGGAGTGCGTCCTAGCATTTCCTTTGCATCATCCCCTGTTGCAACAATCTCTCCTGTTTTTCTATCGATTGCAACTACTGATGGCTCAACCAATACTATACCTTTACCTTTTAATGTTACAAGTATATTTGCAGTTCCCAAATCTATTCCAATATCTTTTGAACCAAAATTAAAAAAGCCCATATTAATATCATTCCTTTCCATGTATATTATGTAGTTTCTATATAAATTTCATAATACTTTGGCATCCGTTCTTTTGCGATAATTATATGATCTAATAATTGAACTCCAAGTAATTTAGATGCACTTATTAGTCTTCTTGTAACTACAATATCTTCATTGCTTGGCATTGGATTACCACTTGGATGGTTATGTACAATTATTATTTTGGGCATTTCTTCCTTTATTGCCTCATATAATACATCTTTTGGCTCTAGCATTGCAAAATTTGTTCCTCCAAATGATATATCAATTATTTTTTGTATCACATTTTTAGTGTTTAGAAGAATTACTTTTGCAATTTCTCGTTTCTCGTATTTTAATTCATTCATTAGTAAATCTGCTACATCTTGTGAGTTATTTATCTTTATATTTTGAACATCTAAAGGCATATGTATTCTTTTCGCAAGCTCAACAGTTGCAAGTATCTGTATTGCTTTTATTTTACCTATTCCTTTTATTTTGCATAATTCTTTTATTCCAATATTTTGTAAAAAATTCAAATTGTTGCTATCTGTATTATTATTTAAGCTCAATACTTTTTGTGCGAGGGATAATGCTGTTTCATCCTTCGTGCCAGTTTTTATTATTATTGCCAACAATTCTGAATTTGATAACTTTTTTGCACCATATATTTCTAATTTTTCATATGGTCTTTCTGATGATGGGAGTTCTTTCATTTTAAGTGTCATTTATCTTACCACTTGTCCTTTCCTAATATGAAATTTGCCCCCAAATATAATAATCAATTCTATGTTTTTCTATATATAAATAATGCTATTCCAATTCCTATAATACTTGCAATATTTATTTTAAATTGTATTCCAAATGTTATTGAAATAATGCTTAAGTCTAGTACAATTGGATTGCTTAGTCCAAATTCTTTGCCATAACCGAAGCCACCACAAAAAATCTATTCCTGATGCAAATTCTCCAATTAGCCCTCCTACTACTATACCTGCAAATAGAAATAGCATAAGTATCCATATATTTTTATCTCTAGTTGCCATATCTTTTGTTCCTCCTACTTCTTTTTTCCGTAAATATTTATATCGTATATATTATATATTGCAAATAAATATTTTTCAAGTAGCTTTGAGGAAAAATTATTACTTTTTTCCACTATTTACTTATTCCCTTTTTATAAGATATATAGTATAATATATATATAACATTTTAATTAAGAAAGCGAGATATTTTTATTTATGAAAATTGAAAAGTTAAATGAAAATAAGATACGAATTATCTTAAATTTAGATGATTTAAAAGAAAGGGATATTGATTCTGATATTTTCTTGACAAATTCAATAGAATCTCAAAGTATCTTTTTAGATATGCTAGATACTGCCGAAAAAGAAGTTGGATTTGTTACAGATAATTGTAGGATAATGATAGAAGCTCTAGCTTTAAAGGATCGGAAGATTTGTTTTGACGATTACAAAATTTGAGAAAAATGAAGAGACAACTACAAATAGCCCTAAAAAACTAGTACCTTCTCCTAGAAAATCTTTACATATTAAAAGAAAAAAGACTACATTCAATCAGAAAAAAACTATTTATTGCTTTGATAATTTTGATGATTTTTGTAATTTTTGCACACTTATACAGAAAAGCTCTTACAAAAAAGAAATTGCAGAACTTTCTAAAAAATCTATACTTTATGAGTACAATAATTCATATTACCTAATATTTACTAATATTGATTTGGCATCTAATGTAATAAAATTTATATGTCCAAATATTACTGAATTTGCTCATTTTGTAAATAACTCTGAACTTTTCGAAAGAAAAATTATAGAATACGGAAAACCTATTATAAAAACTAATGCAATAACTACTCGGTATAGAATATTTTGTATAAAACAAACCCCCAATTGTTAGACAAAAGTTTAACAATTGGGGGTTACTTTATTGTTTTTTGCAATTACAATGTAAATGCATGTGGTAACAAGTCATTTATTGTATACTCATCTATTTGGTCATCTTTGCCATAGCATGCATATATTTTAAAATTATCATCTACATAATTTCTCATAAATTGTCTGCAATATCCACAAGGCAAACATTCTTCTAACTCGTCTTTTCCATTCGGTGCTCCTACAACCACTATATAACTAAATTCTCTTTCTCCTTCAGATAATGCTTTTACAAATGCTGTGCGTTCTGCACAAATACTTTGAATCCCAAAGTTTTCAATATTGCATCCAGAATATGCCTTTCCTGATTTAGAAACAAGACACGCTCCTACTGCATATTCACTTGAACATGCATTTTTTCTTACATCTTTTGCGATTTTTATTGCTTCTTTTAATTCCATTTATTTTTATCTCTCCATTACAATTTATATTTCTATATATGTTATTGTTTCTTTTTTAGATTAATTAAGCTGTGCATTTTGCTTCTTTATAATACTTTGCAATTAACTCATCTAATTCTACGCTAATTTTGTAAATATACTCATAATCCTTGTTTTCCTCGATGCTCTTATTAAGTTCTTCTCTTTTTTTACGTATTTCATCATTTAACATATATATTTCCTCCTATTTCTACTTTGATTTATTCATTAATGATAAAATATCACAAAAAAATGCTTAAGTCAATAAATTTTTTAGGTATTCAAAGTTTTTCGTTAGCCAAATTTCGGCTTTTTTGTAGGTTTTTTACCTGCGTCTATATTTTTCAGACAAAATTCGACATTTTTTATTTTCTTTGTAACCTGAATGTCATGATGCTGTAATAGTTTATTAATATTTTTTACTCTACAATTGATATAACTTCTTTTTCTTCTACAAAAATTTCTCTCAAAATTTTTTCTGCATATTCTTTTGTAATTTCTTCATATTTTGTGAAATAATCAAAGCTGTCTATTCCTTTAAAATAGTCTGTCAAAAATATTCTAGCAGTTTCTTCTACACTATTATATTCTGAAACATAATCACCATATAGCTTCTTTTTATTTCTTGAAAAATCTTCTTCATTTAAGCCTGATTTTCTTGCTTCTTCTAAAACTTCATTTAGTCTTTTTATGACTTCTTTTGGTTTTCTAGAAGTTCCCATTATTAATGCATGTGCATAATTTTTTGAAAATTCATATTCTAAATCCAAAGTAGTAAGTAAAAGATTTTCATCAGTAAGCTCTTTGTATACATTAGAACTCTTTCCAAAAAGTGTATTTAAAATAACTTGAACAGCAATATGTCTTTTTACCATATCATCAGACATTTTATCCTTAAATCCTATTGCAAATAAAGGATTGCTTAGGTTCATTCGCACTACTTTCTCTTTTTCATTTATTTCATCTGGTTCATCAGGATAAACTCTTGTTGGGATTTCTTTATGCTCTTTTTTTACAACTCTTTTCTTTATTTCGTTTAATATTTCTTCTGGAGCAAAATCTCCACATATGGCAATTGCCATATTATTTGGAATATAGAAATTGTCATAGCAGGTATAGAGCATTTCCTTTGTAATTTTTTGTATAGACTCTACTGATCCTGCAATATCAAGTCTTACTGGTAAATTTTTATACATACATTTTATTGCATTTAAGTACACTTGCCATTCTGGATAATCTTCATACATATTTATCTCTTGGGCAATTATCCCTTTTTCTTTTTCGACATTTTCATCTGTATAATATGGATTTTGTACATAATCCATAAATTCATCTAATGCTTCATAAAAGTTGTCAGTTGCTTCGTATAAATAGGCCGTATGGTCATTTGTTGTGTATGCATTTGCATTTACTCCCATTGCAGTTAATGTATCTAGACTATTTACTCCAGATTTTTGTTCAAACATTTTGTGCTCCAAAAAATGGGCAATTCCGTCTGGAACACTTTTTGTTTCTTTTTCATTTGGAAGTATAAATTTATTATCATTTGAACCAAAATTTGTTCCAAAAATTATATATTTTTTTCTAACATTCTTTCTTGGAATAACCATTACTGTTAAACCATTTTCTAGCTTTTCTATAAATACGCTTTCTTTTACATTATTATTTTTAATCTCTTTCATTATTTGTTATCCTCGTTTCTTAAAAAATATATAGTATCAATGCTTACCTTTTTGCCAAAATCCATAATTCTCTCTTTTGTAACTTTCTTTACATTTTCTTCATATTCATCAAATGACATCTTATTTTCAGCAACTGTCTGACCAAAATAATATGTTATTTCTGTATCTTGCTCTTCTGGAATCATCTTTATAACTGAGATAACACCGTACTTTTGCATTTTCTATATCTTCATCTGTAAAGTTACCAGATTTCATATCTTCTATTTGTTCTTTTATAAGATTTAAGGTTTTTTCATAATTATCTATTTCAATTCCACATTTTATAAATATTGAATTTTTATGTCTTAAATAATTTGATGAAGCAGTATATGCCAAGCTATGTTTTTCTCTAACAATTTGAAACATCTTTGATGTTGCAGAGCCTCCAAGTATTGCATTATATACTATTGCTGTATATTTTTCTTCTTTGTTTGATTCATCAATAGTTAATCCTAAAACTAGATTTCCTTGCGTTACATCTAATTTTTCAATAATTTCTCTTTCATTATGCTTTTCAAATTGTAAATTTTTCCTATTATATACCGGCTCTCTTTCTGTTAGTTCTTTTATATATTTATTTTCAAAGACATATTCCTTTATTTTCTCTTCATCTACATCACCAGATACAAATATGTCTATTTTACATTCAGAAATTAATTTTTTATAATGTTCATATAGATTTTTTTCATTTATTCCATCTATATCTTCTATATATCCATATTTGAATAACCCAAAAGGTGTACCTTTATACATTTCCTCTTGACATCTTAAGCTTGCATATTGTGCTTTGTTATCTTTTTTACCTTCTATTAGTATTTTTAATTTTTCTTTACTAGTTCTTACATAATCCTCTTTAAACGCGTTATTTTCTGTTTTAGGGTCAAAAACTAATTCGAATAAAGAGTTTATCCCTTCTGATAATAAATTCTCTTTCTGAGGCAAATATTTTTCATCTATCATCTCTAAATAAAATTTTAGTACTTGATTATCTCCAGTTTTATCAATACCACAGTCAAATGCTGCCCCATACATTTCTTCGAGTTTTCTATTTATCTTTAACTCATCTTCTAAACTATTGCTTCCCTTTTTTAGTACCATTGGTATTATTGCATTTTTTGTTACATCTTCTTTTGTAATTTTTGTTGTTAAAAACACAGCAATTAAGTCAGTTTTAAATTTGTCTGTATTAATTGTGTGCAAAGTTATTCCTTGCTTTAGTTCTTTTACATTATCTCCCATATTTTTATCAGTCCTTTCTTATAATCTCTAGTATACTATATTATTCCCAATTTATACAAGTCTTTTGAAAGAAAAAATGGGCGGTAATTTAAGCAAGATATAATTGTTAAATTGTAAATTTTTTTGAATTTTTGGCGAAATGCCAATCAAGAAAATCATTCGACTAAATTCGACATTTGGGAAAATAGATAAAAATAAGAAGAATACTGAGCTATTTCAGTATTCTTCTATAGAATATCTTTAGAAATAATATCTAAAAATCATTATACAGAGTGTGTTTGTGTTGTGCCACAGTCCTTCTTATGTGTAGCACAGTAGTAGTGGCCTGATGTCTTGCCGTGAGCACAACGAGAGGCTGTTATACTGTAAGAACCCCCAGGTGATTGCCAATAAGATCCGCAGATAGCACACTTAGCGCCTGTGGAGGTGTTGCGTCCATACCCTGTTGGCCACCTTAAATTTGTAGCCGACCTGATTATTGATTCATAAGTGGGATAACATGTCTCACATAAACCCAGGGACATAGAAGGGACCCCTGTTGAACTTGTGAGGTAGCTACCGGTAAGCAGGTGCTTTTGCTCCACAGATTATGCAATACGAGTATGAAGCTTTACCCTTCTCGAAGGCTGGTATAGTCCCTGTGTAGGTCGAATAGCCTGTAGCTAAATAACCATGCTCGTATTGTCCCACACAACTTCCAATCGCAAAAGGACATCTTATTGTGATGGTCTGTGTTCCACTACACCAAGTTGCTGCACCACAAAGTGTTGTCGCCGAGCCCGTTGCACTTGTTCCTGCAGTTCCTTGACTGTCTGTATATGAAACTGTCCAAGTATGTTTTGTTGCTTGGGCTATCCCAGTAACCTGTAATGATACAGAAGTACCTGATGTTTTTGTATTTTGAGATGCTGTTTTACCTCCACATGACAATGTATAATTTATTGTATCTCCATCATCATCCTTTGCTGCCCCTGCTACTGTCATAGTTGTTGTTGTAACAGCCGTTACACTAAATGTTGATGATACATATGGTGCTCTGTTTGATGTTTTTACACTTCCTGTTTTTGTTGCTGT
>CANQLP010000001.1 GCA_947624725.1 uncultured Clostridia bacterium | reverse complement strand
CAATACTGTTATAATTCCAATTTCAAAAGTATCATTTGGATTTGCAGCAGGGGGTAGTGAATTTAAAGGAGAGACAGTAAATGAATACTCTAGAAAGGATGAAGAAGAACAGGTACAATATAGACTACCATTTGGTGGTGGAAGTGGAGCAGGAGTAAATATTAGCCCAATAGCATTTTTAGTTGTACAAGCAGGTAATGTAAAGCTACTTCCAGTAAATCATTTATCAGCAGTAGATAAATTATTAGATTATGTTCCAGATGCAATCGACAAGGTAAATTCACTAATAAATAAGCAAATAGACACTAAAAAAGAAGATAAACAAAAAAGAGAAGAAATAAGAAATGCGTATAGAGAAAAACAAGAGCAAGTAGAGAAAAAAGTAGATATAAAACCAGAAAAAGCAAATCAAACTGTAACAAGAACAAGACCAAGAAGAGGCAGAGCAAGAAATAATGAAGTGTATGAATATGAATATAACGAAGTACCAGTTGCAGGAGATATACTTATAAATGCAGAAGATACAGAAGAATTTGATGATGAATAGTATAATACAAGTATTTAAGAATATAATTATACAAAAGTCAAAATAAGTGGAGGAATTAATGATTTTTGACATAGGATATGTAAAGGCCGTAACCAAAAGGATTCTTACATTGATTTTAAGTTTAATTGGTATATATTTAGCATTCAAAATGGCAGTATTTTACATGCCATTTTTGATTGCATTTATAATATCTACTATGGTAGAGCCTATTATAAAAAAGTTAGCTAAAAATACAAATTTTACAAGAAAGACATGTGCAATAATTGTATTAGTGTTAGTCTTTGCAATAATAGTGGGGCTGCTTACATGGGGCATCTGGATTCTTATTGATGAAGGTGCGAATGTACTTAAAATGCTAAATGAATATATAAGCAAAATATATGAATTTGTATTGAACATAATAGATAAATTTAAGTTTGAAGAAATTAAAGTGTCTGATGAGGTAACAAACATAATAAAAAGTTCAACATCAAATTTTTTAAATACGGTTTCAGAATTTATTAGCAATATCTTAAACTCAATAATCACAGGTGCTTCATCTATTACTAAAATCGGAATTTATACAGTTATAACAATAATTGCGACATATTTTATTTCAGCTGATAGAATATATATATTAGACCAAATAGAACATCATGTACCTAGAGACTGGGTAAAGAAGATGACTAAAAATATAAATAAGATTATAAAATTGCTTGGAGGATATTTAAAAGCACAAGTAATACTTGTTTTGATTAATTTTATACTTGTACTTATACGGACTATTCGGATTTAAAATGTTTCACTTAAATGTAGGTTATCCATTACTTATGGCACTTTTAATTGCCTTTTGTGATATTCTGCCAATACTTCGGCTCTGGTACAGTAATTCTTCCATGGGCAGTTATTTGTAGTGTAAGAGGAGATATTACTCTTGCAATTGCACTAGCTGTGTTATATGTAATTATAAGTGTTGCAAGACAGTTTTTAGAGCCAAAGGTGGTTAGTAATCAAATAGGGATACATCCAATATTTACGCTTATTGCGATGTATACTGGATATAAAGCTATAGGTATCTTAGGGCTAATAATTGGACCAATTATAATAATTATTCTTAAGTCAATATTTGAGACTTTAATAGATAAGGGTATAGTAAAGACATTATTTGATAAAAAATAAAAAAATTACTAAGAGGTCATATATATTAATATTTATTGATTTAATATAAGAGCAAATATATTAATTTTCATTGTGGTGCTCGGGGCGAGCTTCTCCCTGCACGATTTCTAAGCATATTTGACGGCACCCTTCCACGATATGCGTGAACGCTTTCCGTAAAATCTGCAAAGAAATCGTAGCATATCGAACCCTACATTCGCACCTTCATTCAAATTTAATATATTTGCTTATACAAAAAAGGAAAAATATTGTAAAATCCTCTTTATTTTTTATCAAATATTAGATATAATAAGGTTAAATTTGTAAAATTATAAGGAGAATTAACAATGAATTTACCAAATAAATTAACGATAATTAGAATATTACTTGTACCAGTTATGGTGATTGTATCGCTTTTAAATATACAAGGAGAAATATTAGGAATAGGAATTGGATTTTGGATAATTAATTTTATATTCATTATAGCATCAATTACGGATAAATTAGATGGAAATATTGCGCGTTCAAGAAATTTAGTTACGAATTTTGGGAAGTTTTTAGATCCAATTGCAGATAAAATACTTGTACTTGCAGCAATGTTAATATTAGTAGAAAAACAAATGTTACCTGCATGGATACCAATTATTGTGCTTACTCGTGAATTTGCAGTATCAGGATACAGATTGATTGCAGTAGAGCAAGGAGGAAAGGTAATTGCAGCATCTGTTTGGGGAAAATTAAAAACAGTAACCCAAATGATTGCAATAATACTTGCTTTTATAAATATAAATGGAACTAATACATTTTTCAATTTTGCAAGTGGAAACTTATCAGGAGTAGAACTTGTAATAAATGTTATGACATCTATTTTAATGGTAATATCAGTTATAGCAACAATTTTTTCAGGATGGGATTATATAAAATCTGGAAAAGATTTATTTAAAGATAAGTAGTACATAGTGGCATAGACATATTTTAGGAGGAATTTTAACAAATGGATAAAAATTATGCAGAGAAAAGAATTAAAGAATTAAGAGAAAAAACAGAATATTACGCAGGCAAATATTATGATGAAGATAAACCAGAAATATCAGACTTTGAATATGATATGCTTATGGTAGAGCTTAAGAATCTAGAAAATGAATTTCCAGATTTAATTACAAAGGATTCTTTAACTCAAAAAGTAGGAGGCCATGTAAAGGAGGGCTTTGAAAAAGTAGAGCATAAAGTACCACTTCAAAGCCTTCAAGATGTATTTTCAATAGAAGAACTAAGGCTATTTGATACAAGGATAAGGAAAGAGACGGGAAAAGAAGAAATAGTTTATTCAGTTGAAGGAAAAATAGATGGGTTATCTGTTAGCCTAGAATATGAGAATGGAAAATTTGTAAGAGGAGCAACTCGTGGGAATGGACAAATAGGAGAAGATGTAACAGAAAATTTGAAGACAATAAAAACAATACCAAAGACATTAAAGGAAAATATAAATATAATTGTTCGTGGAGAGGTATTTATATCTAAAGAAGACTTTGAGAAAATGAATGAGGAACAAGAGATATTAGATGAAAAGCCTTTTGCAAATGCAAGAAATGCTGCAGCACGGCTCTTTAAGACAATTAGATAGCAAGAAGACTGGTAAAAGACCATTGGATGTTTACATATTTAATGTACAATATCTAGAAAATAATCCATTTAATTCGCATTATGAACAGTTATTATATTTAGAGAGTCTAGGCTTTAATGTAGAACCAGTTAAGAAACAATGCGTTCGGAATAGAAAGTGCTATAAAAGAAGTAGAAAGTATAGGTGAAAGAAGAGAAGGCTTAAGCTTTGGAACAGATGGTGCAGTTATAAAAGTAGATGATTTGAGTTTAAGAGAGATTTTAGGTACAACCTTTAAAACTCCGAGATGGGCTATTGCATATAAATATCCACCAGAGAGAAAAGAGACAATTTTGAAAGATATTATATGTCAAGTTGGTAGAACTCGGTGCAATAACACCTATGGCAATACTTGAACCAATAAAACTTGCAGGTTCTACTATTTCAAAAACTACACTTCATAACGAAGATTTTATAAAAGAAAAAGATTTAAGAAAAGGAGACCATGTAATTATACAAAAGGCAGGAGATGTAATACCAGAGGTTGTAGAATGCATTAAAGAAAAGAGAACTGGAGAAGAAAAGAGATTTAGAATGCCAAAGGTATGTCCTGTATGTGGAGCACCAGCAGTAAGAGAAGAAAAGGAAGCAGTAAGGCGTTGTATAGGAATCGAATGCCCAGCAAGGAATTTTAGAAATATAGTACATTTTGCATCTAAAGCAGGTATGGATATAGATGGACTAGGCTTTGCTATAATAGAACAATTAATTGATAGAGAATTATTAAAAGGAATTGCAGATATTTATTATTTGAAAAAAGAAGACATTGCATCTTTAAAAAAGAGTGGAGATAAATTTGCGACTAATTTGATAAATAGTATAAATGAAAGTAAGAAAAATAATTTAGATAAATTAATTAGTGCACTTGGTATAAGACATGTAGGAACCAAAGCTGCAAAGGTGCTTGCTAGACAATATGGAACAATGGATAAGTTAATAAATGCAAATGAAATGAATTTAAGTTTAGTACAAGATATAGGGGTAGTTACAGCAAAAAGTATTTGTGAATTTTTTGCACAAGAACAAACTATTGATTTAATAAATAAGCTAAAAAAAGCAGGCGTCAATATGAAGAATGTAGAAGAAGTAGAAGAGACAGATAATAGATTCCAAGGAATGACATTTGTACTAACTGGAGCTTTAGAAAAATATACAAGAGATGAAGCATCAGATATTATTGAAAGGTTTGGAGGTAAGGCATCTGGTTCTGTATCTAAAAAGACAACTTATGTACTAGCTGGAGAGGATGCAGGAAGTAAGCTTACTAAAGCAGAAGAGCTTGGAGTAAAAGTTATATCGGAAGCGGAATTTGATGAAATGATAAAGTAAACTAGAATATAAGGAGATATCATATGGAAGATTATACCTTTGATGAATTTGAAGAAATTTTAAATGAAGGTTATCAAATTTATTTTACTTATTTAAAAAATAGATATTTACTCTTTAAAACAACTGATAATTGCTATACACAAGAACTTATACATGTAGGACAGAAAAATCCACCTGCAAAAATGTCTATGGTAACCAAGAAATATTTAATGGAGATATTTCCATTTATGGAAGACATGGAATATAAAGTAGGAGTATAATTTTTTATGAAGGCTAATACTTGAAAAAAACGCAAAAAGGTGATAATATTAATAAACAACACTATTTTGAAAGGAAGAAAATCAATATGAAAAGAAATGTTATTATAGGTGGTGCTTGGCCATATGCAAATAGTTCATTACATTTAGGACATCTTGTTGCATTGCTACCAGGAGATTTCTTAGCAAGATATCATAGGAAAATGGGAGATAATGTCATATATGTTTCAGGAACAGATTGCCATGGAACACCTATAACAATCAGAGCTAAAAAGGAAAATAAAAAGCCAAAAGAAATATCAGATTATTATCATAATGAATTTGTAAAAACATTTAATAAAATGAATTTTTCTTATGATTTATATACACAGACAGAAACTGAATATCACAAAGAAAAAGTAAAAGAGATATTTAGAAAGATATATGATAATAACTATATTATAGAAAAAGAAGAACCTCAGGCATATTGCCCAAAATGTAATAAATTCTTAGCAGATCGTGAGCTAATACTAACTTGCCCAAATTGCAAAAATGAGACAAAAGGGGAAGAGTGTGATTGTGGTTATACTCCTACTATGGAAGAATTAATCAAATATGCGTATTGCCAAGAATGTGGAACTAAAGTAGTAGAGGGACTTAATAAGAATTTATTTATAACTTTGTCAAAGCTTCAGGATGTAATAGAAAAATATTACGATGAGAAAAGTCAAGGGTGGAGAAAAAATTCACAAAATGAAACATTAAAATATTTAAGACAAGGCTTAATAGATAGAGCTGTTACAAGAGACCTAGAATGGGGAGTAGATATACCGGTTGATGGTTATGAGGATAAAAAAATGTATGTATGGATTGATGCTGTACTTGGATATACAACAGCTGCAATGAAATACTGTGAAGATAATAATCTAAACTTTGAAGATTATTTGAAAGATAATGATAGTGCTTTAATGTATATGGTTCATGGAAAAGATAATATAATATTCCATAGTATTATACTTCCAGCATTATTATATTCTATGAAGTCAAATATGAAATTACCAGATAAAATGGTATCTTGCGAATATCTAAATATTAATGATGAAAAAATATCAAAGAGTAAAGGAAATGGTATTACAATATTAGACTTAACAGAACAATATGATATAGATTCGATAAGATATTATTTCTTAAGTAATGGACCAGAAAAGAAGGATGGTAATTTCTCAGAAGAAGAATTTAAGACAGTTCATAACTCAGACTTAGTTAATAAGTATGGTAATTTTATAAATAGAACTTTAAAATTTAAAGGCTTAGAGGAAATAAAAGTAGGTAATATAGATAAAGAAATTGATGAAAAGATTGCAGATACTTATAAAAAGGTTTCTGAGGATATAGAAAATTTGGAATTTAGAAAAGGAATAGAAGAAATTATAGATTTAGCACAATATGGAAATAAATATTATGATGATAAAAAACCTTGGATATTATATAAAGAAAATATGCAAGAATTTAATGATGTAATGTATAATTGTGCAAACATAATAGCAAATCTAGCAAATCTATTTGAACCAGTTATGCCAGAAACTTCTAAGAAGATAAAAGAATATTTAGACATAGATATAAGTAAATGGGAAAAGATAACAATAGATAAAGATATTAGTTTGAAAGATATAAATCCACTATTTGAAAGAATAAAATAATTAAAAGTAGTTTTCTAATATATAATATAGTAAAGCTCTATATAATATTATTAGGAGGAATTTAATTTGAGTTTAATAGAAATAGTTTTAATCGGAATAGGCCTTGCAATGGATGCTTTTGCAGTATCCATATGTAAAGGCCTATCTATATGCAAAATTAAATATAAGGACATATTGATAGTTGGGCTATATTTTGGAATCTTCCAAGCAGTAATGCCAATAATTGGATTTCTGTTAGGAAAAGGATTTGAAGATTTTGTAACTAGAATTGACCATTGGATTGCATTTGCACTTTTAACATTTATAGGAATCAATATGATAAAAGAAATATTTGAGAAAGAAGATGTAAATGCTGATTTAAGCTTTAAAACAATGACAATACTAGGAATTGCAACAAGTATAGATGCATTAGCTATACGGTATAACATTTGCATTTTTTGATGTAAATATTGTATTTGCAGTAAGTATAATCCGGTATCATTACATTTATTTTATCTAGCATTGGAGTTATTATTGGAAATAGATTTGGAAACAAATTTCAAAACAAAGCTAAACTTTTAGGTGGAATAATACTAATTTTGATTGGTATAAAGATACTTATTGAACATATATATAGTTAAAAAATTATATTTACTTTATATATCATGCATTGACAAAAAATGTAAAATGCGATATAATAGTAGACATAATTATAAAGCAGTATGTTCAAGGATTTTTTTGTTTGAACAAATTACTAGATGGGGTGGCAGTTTTATAATTATCTTGTAACCTATAATCGTCTCTATATAACAACCAAAAGAAGGGGGATCGTAATGTTAGTAAACATGTATGAAGCATTAGAGCATCCGGAGATTTATGGAGATCTTACATCAATGAATGTAAGCTATGAACCGGATGGGGGACGGGTGGTTTTAACCAAAGAGGACACCGGTTATGCACATGATCAGGTGTTCGAAGCAGAAGAGCTTTCGTGGAAGCCTTTTGCCTACAAAGGGCAGATTTATCTCGTCGGCACATGCCCGACGACAGAATTAACCTTAAGTGGCGAAGTAGGATACAGCAATGCCTACAGCTGCTTAAAGAGGATCGGAACGATCTACAAGAATACTGCCCTGAAGGCAAAAACCTATTTGTTAACACCAAGTATGTACCAGGCAATGCCACAAAATCTTAAGAAGTGCTGTTATCACTGGCTGGCATCTAAATATAAGACAAGTAATGGCAAAGCGAATGAGGAATACGGCGTTAAGAGGACTTTCGGCGCGGCTGAAGCAAATGCAGCGTTAGTTAGCTCTAATGGAAAGGACAGAAGCTGTGAAACGGCAGTAAGACCAGTTATTGGCCTTCCAAGAAATGCAATGGTTGAGATCAAAGAAGGGTTAAGAGGGCAGGAAAGAGAACTTAAGGTTGTCTTACCGAACTAAAAATGTTAACCTCAAAAAAGCGCATGGATAATTTCCATGCGCTTCATTTAAAAATAATAACAAAAATATATATACTTTGCTTATCTTTCTATTGACAAATACAAAACAACTGTTTTATAATAATAATGGTGGTGATTTTCATATGGAACGACAAATACTTCATATTGATGTAAATAATGCTTTTCTTAGTTGGACAGCAGTAGAAATGCTAAAAAATGGGGAAAAGCTAGATATTAGAACAATTCCTGCAATTATTGGAGGAGATGAAACAAGAAGATCTGGAATTGTTTTAGCAAAAAGTATGCTTGCTAAAAAATATGGAATCAAAACCGGAGAAACAATTTATTCAGCAAGGAAGAAATGTCCTAATTTAAAAATATATAGTGGATTAAAATATAAAACCTATCAAGAATATTCAAACAAACTATATAATATGCTATTAGAATATACAGATAAAATTGAAAGATTTAGTATAGATGAATGCTTTTTAGATATGACAGAATATCTTATGAAGGATACATTAATAAATAAAGCGTGTGAAATTGGAAAGAGAGTAAAGGAAGAATTTGGTTTTACTGTTAATATTGGTGTAGCGCATAATAAGCTTCTTGCAAAAATGGCATCAGATTTTGAAAAACCAGATAAAGTACATACACTTTTTGAAGATGAGATAGAAAAGAAAATGTGGAGCTTGCCTGTATCAGATTTGTTTATGCTTGGAAGAAAAACAGTTCCAAAATTAGAGCAAATGAAAATAAAAACAATAGGAGATTTGGCAAGAAGTGATAGAAATATTCTGATTAAAAAATTTGGAAAATATGGAAACTTAATATGGGAATATGCAAATGGAATCGATAATTCCGAAGTTACATATGTAAGGGAAGCACCAAAGAGTATCGGAAATTCTGTAACTTTACCATATGATATTAAAGAAAAAGAAAAATTAGAAGAAATACTTTTTGCTCTAACAGAGCAAGTTACATATAGATTAAGAAAACAGAATATGGTTGCAAATGTTGTAAATGTGCAGTTAAGAACTAAAGATTTTAAAGATGTTTCTCATCAAAAAAAGCTTGAAAGCGCAGTTTCTAATACAAAAGAGATATATTTAGAAAGTAAAAAGCTATTAGATGAACTTTTTGTGCAAGGTATGGCAATTCGTTTAGTCGGAATGAGAGTAGATAATCTAATAAAAAAGGGAGAAGAGCAGATTTCACTTTTTGATAAAAAGGAAAGTGAGATACAAGATAAGCTAGATAATGCAATTGATAAAATAAAAGATAAATACGGTTATAATTTGATTACAAGAGCAGGAAAACTTAATGTAGACGATATCGTAAAAATGAGAAAAGATGAGTGAAAACATCTTGAAATTTATATATAATTGCTATATAATTTTTTAGAAGAAAAGAGTTGATTATATGAAGAAAAAAACAGGAATAATAATTGTACTTATACTCATAGTTATAATAGGTGGAGTATTATTTTTTTTACTAAATAACAAATCAAGTGAGCCAAAACTAAGCAAAGCAGAAGATACTGTAAAAACTTATATGAGTCTAATAAAAAGTGCTAAATATGATGAAATGTATGATATGCTTTCAGATTCTGCAAAAGAAAGCATAAGTAAAGACGATTTTGTTAAAAGAAATAAAAATATATATACTGCAATTGAGGCAAGTAATATCACACTTTCTGATATTAACGAACAATCAGATGAAAATGATGATATAAAAGTTACATATAAAAGCGATATGGAAACAGTTGCAGGACATTTGACATTTGATAATACTATAAGGCTTGAAGAAAAAGATGATAAATATTATATAAAGTGGACCTCTAATGTAATTGTTCCGGGACTAAATAATACTGATAAATTGAGATTAAATACTACTGGTAATGTAAAAAGAGGAAATATTTATGACAGAAATGGCAAGTTACTTGCAGGAGAAGGAAATGTATCATCAATTGGATTTGTCCCAGGGAAGATGAGAAGTGATTCAGAAGAAGATATAGAAAAGACAGCAGAACTTTTAGAGGTATCAAAAGAAAAAATAAAATCTTCTCTTAGTGCTTCATATGTAAAGGAAGATACTTTTGTTGAGATTGCAAGAATTTCTGCAAGTAATACAGACCTTGAAAATAAACTTTTGACAATTCCGGGGATAAAAATTACAAATGTGAAGGGAAGAGTTTATCCATATGGAGAAATAATTAGTAATTTGACAGGATATGTTGGAGCAATAACAAAGGAAGAATTAGATGAAGTAGCAAGCAAAGGTTATACACAAAATAGTGTAATTCGGAAAAAATGGTTTAGAAAAAGCATATGAAGATAGACTAAAGGAAGTTAAAGGTTCTGAAATTTATATAGAAGATGAAAATGGAAATAAAAAGAAAACAGTAATTAGTCAAGAAGCAAGAGATGGAGAAGATATAAAACTTACAATAGATATAAATATTCAAAAATATGCATATGAACAATTTAAAGAAGATGAAGAATCAACTGTTGTAATAAATCCAAAAACAGGAGAAATACTTGCAATGGTAAGTACCCCAAGTTATGATGCAAATGATTTTGCAAACGGTATTGCTAAATCTAAGTGGGATGAATTAAATAATGATGTAAGAAACCCAATGTATAATAGAGTATGTGGAAGCTTTGTACCACGGCTCTTCATTTAAACCAGTAATTGCAGGAATTGGACTTAGCACAAATTCTGTAAGTGCTGATGAGGACTTTGGAAAAAGTGGTAAAGAATGGCAAAAGGATTCAAGCTGGGGAACATATAAAGTAACTACAATAAAACAATATAACACACCTGCAAATTTAAGAAATGCACTTGTTTATTCAGATAATATATATTTTGCAAAACTTGCATTAAAAATAGGAAAGGATAAACTAAAAACAGAACTAAATAAAATAGGATTTAATAAACAGCTAGATTTTCCTCTTTCTATAACAGCTTCAAGCTTTGCAGAAGGAGAAGATTTTGCGAGCGAAGTACAGCTTGCAGATTCAGGATACGGTCAAGGAAAAATTTTAGTAAGTAATTTACATATGGCATCTATATATTCATCATTTGTAAATGATGGAAATATGATAAAACCATATATTGAGTACAATGATGGAAAGAGTGAATATTTCGTAAAAAATGCATTTACAAAGACTGCGGCAGACACTGTAAAGGCAGATTTAATCCAAGTAATTGAAGATGAAGGTGGAACAGCACATAATGTAAAGATGCAGGGTATAACACTTGCAGGAAAAACAGGAACTGCTGAAATAAAGAAGTCAAAAGATGATACAGAAGGAAGTGAAATTGGTTGGTTTTGTGCATTTACAGCAGATGAGAATATAGATGACCAAGTCTTAATTGTATCAATGTGTGAGGATGTTGATAAAAAATCAGAAAAAAGTTATGTTACATCTAGGGTAAAGACAATTTTAAGTAAAATTTTAAATAAATAAGGAAGGAATGAAATATAAAGATGATTAAGAAGCTCGCAAGTTATTTAGGAGAATACAAAAAAACAGCAATACTTTCTCCTTTATTTGTAGCTATGGAAAGTATTTTGGAAGTAGTTATTCCATTTTTAATGGCTTATCTAATTGATAATGGAATCAATAAAAATGATATAAATGAAATATATAGAATAGGAGTAATATTAATTATTTGTGCAATTGCATCACTAGTATTTGGTATACTTTCTGGAAGATTTGCATCAAAGGCATCAACAGGATTTGCAAGGAATTTAAGAAGAGGTATATATTATAAAGTACAGGAATTTTCTTTTTCTAATATAGATAAATTTTCTGTTCCAAGTATTATAACTAGACAAACGACTGATATAACAAATGTACAAATGGCATTTCAAATGCTAATTCGTATAGCTGTAAAAACACCAGTAATGTTAATTTCAGCACTAATTATGTCTTTTGCAATTAATAAAGAGTTATCATTAATATTTTTATTTGTTGTGCCATTTTTGGGTATTGGACTATATTTTATCGCAACTAAGGCACACCCAATGTTTGAGAAGACATTTAAAATATATGATAAATTAAATGAAGATGTACAAGAGAATGTTAGAGGAATTAGAGTAGTTAAATCATATGTTACAGAAGATAAAGAAATAGAAAAGTTTAAAAGTACATCTAAAGATATATTAGATAATTTTTCAAAAGCAGAAAGAATTGTCGCACTAAATCAACCACTTATGCAAATTTCTATGAATGCAGTAATTATTCTTCTTGCATGGTTTGGAGGAAGATATATAATAAGTGAAACACTTACAACAGGTCAACTTACAAGTTTGATATCATATGCAATGCAAATACTTATGTCTCTTATGATGTTATCAATGGTACTTGTAATGATATTAATTTCAAGAGCATCAGTAGAGAGAATTGTTGAGATATTAAGTGAAGAAAGCGATATAAAGGATAAAGAAAATCCAATAATGGAAGTAAAAGATGGAAGTATTACTTTCGATAATGTAAGTTTCAGCTATGTAAAAGATGAAAATAAGATGTGTTTGACAGATATTAATTTAGAGATAAAATCACGGAGAAACTATTGGAATAATTGGAGGAACAGGAAGCTCAAAGACCACATTTGTACAGTTAATACCAAGACTTTATGATGCAACTAAGGGAGTTGTAAAAGTTGGACGGAATAGATGTTAAAGATTACGATTTGAAGGCTCTTAGAAATGAAGTTGCTATGGTTTTACAAAAAAATGAATTGTTTTCAGGAACAATAAAAGAGAATCTGCGTTGGGGAGATGAGAATGCAAGTGATGAAGAATTAATAAGAGCATGTAAGCTTGCACAGGCAGATGAATTTATAAGCAAGTTCCCAAAAGGTTATGATACATATATAGAGCAAGGTGGAACTAATGTGTCAGGAGGACAGAAGCAAAGAATTTGTATTGCAAGAGCACTCCTAAAGAAACCTAAAATATTAATATTAGATGATTCTACATCTGCAGTAGATACTAAAACAGATAGTTTAATAAGAAAAGCATTTAGAGAAGAAATACCAAATACAACTAAAATAATTATTGCTCAAAGGATATCTTCTGTTCAAGATAGCGATAAAATAATTGTTTTGGATAGCCGGAAAGATAAATGGAATTGGAACTCATGAAGAGTTGCTAAAAACGAATGAGATATATAGAGATGTGTATACATCACAGACTAAAAATGATTCTGAAGAATAAATCAATTTTCTGCCTATCTTTGGAAGTAATATATAAATCTAACTTGCTCCTTGCTGGCTTCGCCATTCGCCTAGGGTCGTTTCCGTTTCGATGGAGCTTCCCTGCGCGTCGCTTCGTAATATTTATATATTACTTCCAAACAGCTAGATACTGCTTTTGAATCATTTTTAGGAAAAGGAAAGAAAGGAAAGAAGGTAAAAATGGAAGAGAACAAGAATAAAGCCCATAGTCTTAAAGTAAAAAAGGGTACAGTTAAGAGGCTTTTTAATTATGTTAGAATGAATAATAAGTTAAGACTTGTAATAGTGGCATTTTGCATAATAGCAAATACAGTTGCAACAGTTGCAGGCTCTTTATATCTACAAACTTTGATAGATGAATATATTGCCCCACTAATTGGAGTAAGCAATCCAAATTATATGACATTAATAACTCCAGTGACTGTAATGATTGGAATTTATGCAGTTCGGTGTTATAACAATTTTCTTTTATACAAGATTAATGGTAAAGATATCTCAAGGCACATTAAAAACAATTCGTGATGAAATGTTTGAGAAAATGCAGAGATTACCTATAAAATATTTTGATACACATACTCATGGAGATATAATGAGCCATTATACAAACGATACAGATGCACTAGAGCAGATGATAGCACAAAGCTTTCCACAACTTCTTGCATCAGTTATCACAATAGTTACAGTATTTATTGCAATGATTGTGTCAAACTGGCAGCTTACTTTAGTTGTTATAGCAGTTTTGGTATTAATATTAATTGTAACTAAATTTATAGCAGGGAAAAGTGGAAAATACTTTGTATCACAACAAAGGTCTGTTGGAAAAGTAAATCGGATATATAGAGGAAATGATAAATGGACAAAAAGTTGTAAAGGTATTTTGTCATGAGGAAAAGGCAAAGGAAGAATTTGATAAAATTAATGATGAACTTTTAGAAAATTCATATAAAGCACATAAATTTGCTAATATATTGATGCCTACATTAGTTGCAATTGGAAACCTACAATATGTATTAGTTGCAATTGTAGGAGGAGTATTGATGACAAGAGGTGCAAGTGGCATTTCTATTGGTCTTATAGTTTCATTTTTACAATTAAGCAAAATATTCTCAAGACCAATAGGTCAAATATCTCAGCAATTAAACTCAATAGTTATGGCACTTGCAGGAGCTGGAAGAATATTTGAACTTATGGATGAAGAGCCAGAAAAAGATAATGGATATGTAACTTTAGTTAATGCAAAGTATGTTAATGGTGTGCTTACAGAAACTGAAGAAAGAACTGGAATTTGGGCATGGAAACATCCTCATCATGATGGAAGACTAGAATATGTAGAAGTTAAAGGATATATCGAAATGCATGATGTAGATTTTGGTTATGAGGAAGGAAAGACAGTTCTTCATAATATTACTCTTTATGCAAAACCTCGGTCAAAAAATAGCATTTGTTGGAGCAACAGGTGCAGGAAAAACAACTATTACAAATTTGCTTAATAGATTTTATGATATAGAAGACGGAAAAATCAGATATGATGGAATAAATATAAACAAAATCAAAAAGGACGATTTAAGGCGTTCTCTTGGAATGGTTTTGCAAGATACAAACCTATTTACAGGAACTATAAAAGATAATATAAAATATGGTAAAGCAGATGCAACAGATGAGGAAGTAATAAGTGCTGCAAAACTTGCCAATGCTCATGACTTTATAATAAGACTTCCTAATGGATATGATACTCTAATTTCAGGAGACGGTGCAAGTCTTTCTCAAGGACAAAGACAGCTTCTATCTATTGCAAGAGCTGCAATAAATGATCCACCTGTTATGATATTAGATGAAGCAACATCTAGCATTGATACAAGAACTGAAAAAATAGTACAAGAGGGTATGGATAAATTAATGCATGGAAGGACTGTATTTGTAATAGCACATAGACTTTCAACTGTTAGAAATTCAAAAGCAATAATGGTTCTTGACCATGGAAATATAATAGAAAGAGGAGAACATGATGAACTAATTGCTCAAAAAGGTGTATATTATCAGTTATATACTGGAGCATTTGAACTAGAATAAAAGAAAAAAGCACTTTATGTTTTAGCCATAAAGTGCTTTTTTAAAATTAGCAACATTCACTTGCATATTTTTGCTTAGCAGTATCGAGTTTTGGCTGTTCTGCTTCAGTTGTTTTATACCAACCTTTTTCTGCCATCAAGTTATAAATTTTGTTTTGTATGTCTAGTGATGTATTTAGTGCATCTTTAAAAGCTGCATGAACTTCTGCAGTTGTTGATTCAAGGACTCCGTGCATGTATAAATCACAAACGCCCTTAATTGTTAGAAGTTCACTTTCCATTAAATCTTTGTCTTCCATAAAAAAACTCCCTTCCAGTTAAAATAAACTATAAAATTTGTCATATAAAGCAGTATGTGTTTTTTCAAGTTCTGCCATATAGCTTGAAAGTGTTGCATCTTGCAATTGTGTACTTGCTTTTTTAGTACATGATTTCATAAATTTTTCATGTCCTAGAGCATCTTCTACATATAATAATTCTTTGCTAGTCATAAAATTATCACCACCTAATTTAATTGTTTCCATTATTGGGAGTTTTATACAAAATTAATAATAAATTAATTAATATTACCAAAAACCACTTGACACAATATTATACATATGATAATCTAGTATCGAATACTAGATTAGAAAGAGCATAAAGTTTAAAAAAAGAGTGAATAATATTTCTAGGATTTTATGCTTATAGAAAGGAATTTATTATGCGATATAAAACATTTTTTGATTATCCTGTATTTGATAATATTAAAGATATAATTTATTATTCTGTAAAAAGATTCCCTAAAAATGTAGCATTTAGGCTAAAGGAAAAAAATGGAGAAGAAACAAAGTATATAGACATAACATATGAGGACTTTGTAGAAGAGGTAAATAATTTTGGAGCAGGCTTATTTTCAATGGGACTTAAAGATAAAAGAATTGCAATACTATCAAAAAATAGATATGAGTGGGTTTTAAGTTATGTAGCAATCCTTTTTGGAGGTATGTGTGCAGTTCCACTAGATAAAGGACTTACTGATATTGAAATAGAAAATTCAATTCTAAGGAGTAAAGCTGATAGCATAATCTATGAAGAAAAATACTCAGAGATTATAAATAAAATAAAGAGAGAGGGAAAATCAAACCTTAAAACCTTTATTTGTATGGATAAAATAGAAGATGCGAAGTATTTAAAAGATATAGTAGATATAGGAAAAGAAAAATTAAAAAATGGCGATAGAGAATTTTTAGACTACAAAATAGATGATAAAAAAATGGCAAGTTTAGTTTTTACCTCTGGTACTACATCAAAATCAAAAGCAGTTATGCTTTCACAATATAATATTGCAAGAAATATATCAGATATGCAACTTGTAGAAGATTTTAGAAGTACAGATGTAAATTTAGCTGTGCTTCCATATCATCATACCTTTGGCTCTACTGGACAACTAATTATGCTTAGCTCAGGAATTACAACTGTTTTCCCTGATGGCTTAAGATATATTGCTCAGAATCTTAAGGAATATCATGTTACATTCTTTGTCGGAGTACCTCTTTTGATAGAAAAAATTTATCAAAAGATAGAGGAAGAAATTGCAAGACAAAAAAAGACAAAATTAATTAAAGTCGCAAAGGTTTTTACGAATTTTCTTTTAAAATTTGGAATTGATATAAGAAGAAAAGTATATAAACAAATTATAGATGGACTTGGAGGCTTAAGGTTTGTTATTAGTGGTGCTGCAGGGCTTGATAAAAATGTAGAAAAAGGTTTGAATGATCTTCGGAATACTTACAGTTCAAGGCTATGGCTTAACAGAAACAGCACCAGTTCTTTGTGCAGAAAATTACAAATATAGAAGATATGGATCTGTTGGTTTCCCTATGAAAAATGTGGAGATAAGGATAGAAGATAAAAACGAAGAAGGAATAGGAGAAATAGTTGTAAAAGCACCTAATGTAATGCTAGGATATTATGAGGATGAAGAAGCGACTAAAAAGGCTATAAAAAATGGCTGGTTTTACACAGGAGATTATGGATATATAGATAATGCAGGATTTGTTTATATTACTGGAAGAAAGAAGAATACAATAGTACTTAAAAATGGTAAAAAGATATTTCCTGAAGAGATAGAAGAAAATATAAATAAAATAGATTTGGTAGAAGATTGCTTTGTCTTTGGACTTCCAAAGAAAGATGATTTGGTTTTGTCTGTTAAGATAAAATATGACGAAGAAGTTGCAAAGAGTAAGTATCCAGGCTTTAGTATGGAACAGATAAAAAATACTATATGGGATAAGGTAAAGGAAGCAAATAAGCTAGTTCCAAAATATAAGTATATTAAAAATATGATACTTACGAATATGGAGTTTGCGAAGACTACGACTAATAAGATTAAGAGATTTGAAGAAATGAAGAAGCTAAAACTTAATGAGAAAAGTTTATAATATTAAGTAAATTTTCTTGACTTTTGTTTTATGTATTGGTAAAATTGTAGCATAGAATATTAGATTCAAACAAATGAGGAGTATAAAATGAAAATAAATACAAACGCTAGAACCCTTGCAGCTGTACACACACACACACACACACAGATAGTTTAGGGGATAATTTAGAATACGAAAATTTTAATAAGACACATGAATTTTGTGGGCTATTTTTGATATGCAAAAGTAGCGCGTGAAAAAAGTTCATGTGTCTTTTTGGCGTGGAAAAAAGACCTTAATGTTTAAAAATAATATAAATAAAAAATCAAAGGAGGAAAAGAAAATGGAAAAACACAAACTAAAGAAGGAAGGACGGAATTACACTAGTTGCCTTAATTATAACAATAATAATATTAATAATACTAGCTGCAATTTCGATTACAGCATTAACAAATGGAAATTTTATTGGACTCGCAACGCGTGCATCACAAAATTATGCACAGGCACAGGAGTATGAAGGTAAGATAATGGAGAATTATGTAAAAAGATTAGAAGGAGTATATAGAAATATACAAAGTGGAGGATTTTTTGAGGAAGCAGGAACAATAGATGGAGGAGCAAAAGGAAGCTATAACCCAACAATACCAGCAGGATTTAAAGCAGTAAATGATGGAGCAAGTTGGGGAGATGGAACAAAAGCACCAAGTAAAGATGAAGTAAATAAAGGTTTAGTAATAGAGGATAAAGAAGGTAACCAATTTGTATGGGTACCATGTAGTACGGATGGGAAGGACCCAAATACAAAAGAATCTGTAACAAAATATGAAAATCATAACTATACAGGAGAAGATAAAAGCGATGCAGGAACAGTTAAAACAGATAGTGCTGGATGGAAAACATATTATTATAGAAATTATAATGATTGGACAGACACAGCAGCAGAAAGTTATGGAAATACAAGCGTAGATACATATGGAGGATTTTATGTAGCAAGATTTGAAGCAGGAATACCAGAAACAGCAAGTTTTTATAATGAAGCAGTAAAAACAGCATATAAACCACAATATAATAAAAATGCATTTACCTCAGGTACAGATGGAAGTATAAGAAATGTAGGAGATATAGCTCCAGTAAGTAAGAAGAATACACCAAGTTGGAGTTGGATATCACAAGAGAAAGCAAGTGAGGCAGCAAAGTTAATGGTAGATGGAAAGAGCCATCTAATAGACGGAACAGCATGGGATACGATAGTAAATTGGATAAATGATAAAGCAAAAACAATGGATGACAGCAGTAGTGTAGGAAATTATTATTCAAGCACAGGAACAATACCAGCTGGTACAATGTACATAAAACACACATATGATGGAGGATGGATAACAGGAGCTAATTATCAAAAAGCAGATTCTGATATAAACCAACCAAAAGGAACTGGTACAAACTATTATGAAGTATATACAGGTTCTCTTGACAATACCAAATTAAAAAACATATATGATATGGCAGGAAACATGTGGGAGTGGACAACAGAAACAGGCAAACATAATGTAGACGGCAGTTCTTTTGCTGTCCGTCGTGGTGGTGGCTTCTATAGTAATGCTCCTTTTGCTCCACTTTGCGATCGCAGTGGCGTTGACCCGGTAACCCATACTTTCTTTTATGTCGGTTTTCGTGTCGTGCTTTACTTATAGTAGTATTTACCAGAAATTACCAAAATGTCGAATTTTGTCGAACGATTTTACTTGACATGGAATCAAAAGCGTGATATACGTAATAGCAAGCTTATATTTTAAGTAAGCTTGTTATTATTTTTTATTTTATATTATAGTGAGAAGTCTTTAAAATTCACTATTCAAAAAATTAATTCTTGGCATTTCGCCAAAAAATTCAAAAAAAATTTACAATTTAACAATTATATCTTGATTAAACTAATAAGTTAAGATATAATAATGAAAGGAGCAATGTACATAGTATGACAGAAAGAAAAAACGAAGAAGTAATGTTACTAACAAATGATTATGTATTTAAGAGAGTATTTGGCCATAAAGGAAATGAGAAAATAACAAAAGCATTAATTGGCGAAATAATAGGAAGGAAGATAAGAAGTATAAAACTGACAGAGAGCCCAATATTAGAAAAAGATTTGAAGTTAGACAAAGTGGGAGTGCTGGATGTAAAAGTAGTACTTGATGATATGACGATAATAGATGTGGAGATGCAAGTGCGAAAAGAAAAAGGAATGGAACAGAGAAGGATGTTTTATATTTCAAAATTACTGGTGGACCAAATACAGGAGAGCGAACAATATGAACTTTTGAATAAAGTAATATACATAGAGATAGAAGACTATAAAGATAAAAAGTTTAAAGATAGAGGAACATATCATATAAAGGCAAAATATAGATATGATGACGATGAGCATGAAGAATATTCAAACATAGTAGAGATACATGAGATAAATTTAAGAAAATTAGAGGAAATGCGAAAAAGAGGACAGATAGATAAAGAAGATAAGCTAGCGATATGGGGAAAGCTGATAAAGAATCCAAAAAGAATGGAGGAGGAAGAAATGGAAAAGGTAAAAGAGACAATAGATGTGCAGGAGTTACTAAAGAGACTAGAAGGAGGAAGTAGAGAAAAGTGGCTTGCTGAACAGAGAATAAAGTACATAAGAGATATGAAAGGAATAAGAGCAGAAGGGTATGATGCAGGTTTAGCAAGAGGAGAAAAACGAGGAAGGAAAGCACGGAAGAGAAGAGCGGCAGAGAAGAAGGAATAGAAAGCAAGCAAAAAGAAGTAGTTTTAAATATGCATAAAGAAGGAGCAGATATAGAGTTTATTTCAAGAGTGGTAAATTTATCAAAAGAAGAAGTAGAAAAAATAATTAATACTCAAGAGAAAAATAAAAAAAGCTAGAAATATAGAAAATAATTATATTAAATTAAATCAAAATAAGCTTGAAAATTCATATATTAAATGCTAAAATATATATACAAAATTTGAATTATCAGGCTTATTTTTTTCATATAAATAAAGAAGGGTGAATTTTTATATGCTTAAATTAAAAAATATTGTAAAAGATTATTATGCAGGAGGAGAAAGAGTTAGAGCTTTAAATGGAATAGATGTAGAATTTAGAGAGAATGAATTTGTATCTATTTTGGGGCAATCAGGTTGTGGAAAAACTACTCTTTTAAATATTATAGGTGGGTTAGACCAGTATACAAAACGGAGATTTAATTATAAATGGAAAATCTACTAAAGACTATAAAGACAGAGATTGGGACACATATCGTAATCATTCAGTTGGTTTTGTATTTCAAAACTATAATTTAATACCACATCAATCTGTACTTGCAAATGTCGAACTTGCACTTACAATATCTGGTGTTTCAAAATCAGAAAGAAGAAGAAAAGCAAAGCTTGCACTTGAAAGAGTAGGTCTTAAAGAGCAAATGAATAAAAGACCAAATCAATTATCAGGTGGACAAATGCAAAGAGTTGCTATCGCAAGAGCAATAGTACGGAAATCCAGATATTTTACTTGCAGATGAACCAACAGGAGCACTAGATTCTGCAACATCTGTACAAATAATGGACTTACTTAAAGAAATTGCACAAGATAGATTAGTTATCATGGTAACACACAATCCAGAGCTTGCAGATAGATATTCTACTAGAATAATAAAGCTTTTGGATGGAAATATAATGGATGATTCAAATCCATATAGTGGAGAAGAAGAAGAAAGAAGAAGAAAAAATAATACTAAAAAAACATCTATGTCATTTTTTACAGCTTTATCACTTAGCCTCAATAATTTGATGACTAAAAAGGGAAGAACATTTTTGACAGCCTTTGCAGGAAGCATTGGAATAATCGGAATTGCAACGATTATGGCATTATCAAATGGTGTACAAAATTATATATCAAAAGTTGAAGAAGATACCTTGTCATCATATCCTATAATGCTACAAGAAACAACTGTTGATATTTCTGATATGCTTAGTACAATAGAAGGAATGACTAATAAAGAGGAAGAAGAAAAAGAAGATGGCAAAGTATATTCAAGACAACTTGTAAATGATATGTTATCTATGATGTCATCTCAAACAAACACAAATAATTTATCTGAATTTAAAAAATATATAGAAGAAAATTCTGAAATCTCAAAATATGCAAATGCTGTGCAATATAGATATAATTTAGATATAAACTTATACAATAATAATGCAAATAGCGAATCTATTGTTAGAGTTACCCCTAACCAAATCATGGAAAATCTTGGAATGGGACAAATGCAAGAAATGAGTAGTAGCTTTAGCACTCCTATGAACACAAATGAAGTTTGGGAAGAAATGCTAGATAATGATGAACTACTTAAATCTCAATATGACTTAATTCAAGGTAAATGGCCAAAGGAATATAATGAAGTAGTTTTAATATTAGATAGTGATGAAAAAATAAGTGACTATACATTATATTCTTTAGGACTTCTTGATCCAGATGACTTGACTGAAAAATATAAAAAACTATTAAATGGTGAAACAATAGAAGAAATGCCTGTACAAAGTTATACTTATGATCAGCTATTAGATCTTACATTTAAACTTGTTTTAAATACAGAATATTATAAAAAAGACGGAAACAGCTGGAAAGACATGTCAGAGGATGAGGAATATATGAAAGCACTTTTAAACGAGGCACCTGATGTAAAAGTTGTAGGAATTATTAAACCTAATGAAGAAAGTGTTGGAACAGCTATGACAGGAGGAGTACGGCTATAGGTCTTCACTAAAAAGATATGTAATAGACAAAATAAATGAAAGCGAAATCGTAAAAGAGCAAAAGGAAAATGAAAAGATAAATATTTTTACAGGACTTGAATTTACAGATGAACCACAAGTCTTTAATATGGCTAACTTATCAGCAGAGCAAAGAGAATATATGCAATCTTTAAGCCAAGAAGAACTTGCAGATCTTATGAAAAGATATTCAGAAAATAGTGATGCAACATATGAAAAAAACTTGCAAAAGCTTGGAGTAGTTGATATAGAAAAGCCAAGTGGAATATATATTTATCCTATTGATTTTGATTCAAAAACAGCAATTACTGATATTATAGAAGACTATAATCAGAAGCAAAGAGATGATGGAAAAGAAGAAAATGTTATAACATATTCAGATATGATTGGACTTATGATGAATTCTGTTACAGCAATTATAAATGTAATAAGCTATGTATTAATTGCATTTGTAAGTGTATCACTTATTGTTTCATCAATAATGATTGGAATTATAACATATATTTCAGTACTTGAAAGAATAAAGGAAATAGGAATCTTAAGAAGTATAGGTGCATCTAAAAAAGACATTTCAAGAGTATTCAATGCAGAAACTTTAATTGTCGGCTTAGTTGCAGGACTACTTGGAATAGGAATTACACTACTTATTTGCATTCCTGCCAATATCGTAATTAAAAATCTAGCAAATGTTTCAGGAATTGCAAGTCTACCAATTATGGGAGGTGCAATTTTAGTTGCAATAAGTGTAGCCTTAACAATGATTGCAGGACTTATTCCTGCTAAACTTGCAGCTAAAAAGGATCCAGTAGAAGCTTTAAGAACAGAATAAACAAGAAGGAGATATTATTGAAATGAATATGTTTTTAATACTCGCATTCCTATTCTTTATAGGAAGCGTAACCGGGTGGGTTTTAGAGTTATTTTTTAGAAGAATAATATCAAACAAAAAATGGATAAACCCTGGCTTTTTAGTAGGTCCATATCTACCTTTATACGGATTTGGGCTATGTATATTTTTCATATTGGCTCAAATAAAAGCAAATCCTATAATTGTAATATTAATTATGATGACTGCAGTAACTTGCATAGAATATATTGCAGGAATTATATTTATAAAAGGTATGGGAGTAAAATTGTGGGACTACTCAGAAGAATGGGGAAATATAGATGGACTTATATGCCCACTTTATATGCTAATTTGGGGAATATTAGGTGCAATATATTATTACTTCTTAAATCCACACATAATGAATTTGGTATATTGGCTACAAGACAATTTAGCATTTAGCTTTTTTATAGGAATGTTCTTTGGAGTAATGATAATAGATATTGCATATAGTACACAAATTGTTGTAAAAGTACATAAGTTTGCAAAAGAGAAAAACTTGATTGTAAAATATGAAGAATTTAAAGCTACTATATTAGAGAGAACACTTAAAAATAAAGAGAAATATTCATTTGTATTTGCAATAAGTAATAATGTTAAGGCACTAGAAGGACATTTAAATGCTTATATGAAAGAGCAAATTAAACGCACGGAAAAGTTAAAGAGTACAATACATTTATTTATTAAGGATAAAGTAAAATTGAATAAAAAAAGTGCAAAAAAGCTAGAAGAGAATGCAGGAAAGGATTCATAAATGAGAGCTGTAATTCAAAGAGTAGATAAAGCAAGTGTAACAGTAGAAGATAGAATTGTTGGAAAAATAAATAAAGGACTTTTGGTTCTTCTTGGAGTAACTCATGATGATAACAAAGAGAAAGTAGAAGAATTAGTTAAGAAGATTATAAAATTAAGGATATTTAAAGATGAAAATGATAAAATGAATTTATCGTTAAAAGATATTAATGGGGAGATATTAGTTGTATCACAGTTTACACTATATGCAGATACTTCTTCTCGGGAATAGACCGAGTTTTACAAATGCTGCAAAACCAGAGGTTGCAAACGAATTATATGAATATTTTAAGGAAGAATGCAAAAGGCAAGGAGTAGAAGCACAATGTGGAGAGTTTGGTGCACATATGTCGGTAAACTTAATAAATGATGGCCCAGTAACAATAGTATTGGAAAAATAATACAGTAATTTTAAGGAAAAATTTATTGATTTTTTAGATACACATATATTATAATTAAAGTATATGATAAACTATATGAAGGAAAGTGAAATATGTTAAGAATCAGAGAAAAAAAAGAATTCTTGCTATATGTTGATCAAATAAAAAAACACTTACAAATACAAAAGATGTTAACACCATATCTGCAACATGGAACCACAAATGTATATATACATTCAAGGAATGTTGCATATAATAGTTTTTTATTTGCAAAATTTTTAGAAAGAAGATTTGGATATAAAATAGATTATGAAATTTTAGTTGTTGGTGCAATGTTTCATGACTTTTTCTTATATGATTGGCATAGTTTGGAACGGAAGACCAAGATTACATGGATTTAGGCATCCTAAAATTGCATATCTAAATGCCTTAAAATATTATAATATTAATGATTGTGAGAGGATAATTATAGAATCACATATGTGGCCACTTACAATCACGAAATTTCCAAGTACATTGGAGGCTAAAATAATATGCCTTGTAGATAAGGGATGTTCAATATATGAGACTTTTAAAAGGCGTGCATAAATAAACTGAAACTAGCAAAAATATAAAATAAAATATATGTTACTTGAAGGGACGAGTGTTAGTATGAAAAAAGATACATTTATATCAGATGATATTATATATATTGGAGCAGATGATAAAGATATAGATTTATTTGAGAGTCAATATAAAGTACCAAATGGTATATCATATAATTCTTATTTAATAAAAGATGAAAAAATCACTGTAATGGATACAATAGATAAAAGAAAGACTGATGAATGGCTTGAAAATTTGGAAAAAGCATTAAATGGAAATATGCCATATTACTTAGTTATTTCTCATTTAGAGCCAGATCATGCATATAATATAGAAAAACTTGCAAAAAAATATCCTGATATGAAATTAGTTGGAAATGAAAAAACATTTGCATTTATACCACAATTTTTTGAAATTCCAAATTTAGAAGAAAGAAAAGTTGTTGTAAAAGAAGGGGACGAGCTTCCACTTGGAAAGCATACATTACAATTTTTCATGGCACCTATGGTGCATTGGCCAGAGGTAATGGTGGAATATGAAAAAACAGAAAAAATATTATTTTCAGCAGATGGTTTTGGAAAGTTTGGAGCACTTGATACTGATGAGGCTTGGGACTGTGAAGCAAGAAGATACTATTTTAATATAGTTCGGAAAATATGGCATACAGGTACAAGCATTATTGAAGAAGGCAAGCACCCTTGATATAAAGATGATTTGCCCATTACATGGACCAATTTTGAAAGAAAATCTTGAATATTATATTAATAAATATGATATATGGAGCAGTTATAAACCAGAAGATGATGGAGTATTTGTTGCATTTGCATCAATACATGGAAATACAGCTAATGCTGCAAAGGAATTTGCAAAGATGCTTGAAGAAAAGGGAATAAAGAAGTTAGAAGTTTTAGATTTAGCAAGATGTGATATGGCAGAAGCAATAGAAAATGCATTTCGATATAGCAAACTAGTTCTTGCATCTTCTAGTTATAATTTTGAAATATTCCCACCAATGGAGCAATTTTTAAGGCATCTAAAGAGTAAAAATTATCAAAATAGAAAAATAGGTATTATAGAAAATCGGAACATGGGCACCAAGTGCTGCAAGATGTATGAGAGAAATAATAGATGGAATGAAAGATATAACGATTGTAGAGCCAGTAGTTACAATAAGATCAAGACTAAATGAAAGTTCAAAAAAAGCCTTAGAAGATCTTGCAAATGAAATATGTAAGTAAATATAGCAAAAGCACACAAGTAATCAACTTGTGTGCTTTTGTAATGAAGGTATTAATAGTTTACTTTTGCCTTGTCCAAAATTTCAAGAATCATTTTCAATGACCTAAAAATTTCTGATGCTTCAGAATCTGAATCCTTTTCTGAAAGGACTTTGTCTGTTGATGAGAGCATTGTGGCAATACTGTTCGAAAGCAATTCTTTCATTATATTCATATTGCTTTCTGTGATAATATATGTCGGAGGCTCTACATAAAGATGTAAGGCTTTGGACTCAGTTGAACCATCATTTTCAGAATTCCCAAGCTCAACCATAATATTATCAGGAAGAATTACAACAATTCTCATCTGGTTAGTCGGATAATAAAGCCCTCCAGAGGAGTCAAAGAGGAAATCACCATCTTTGCCGATGAAACCACATTCAGCATAGTACAGACCAAAGATATCATAGTCTGCATAGCTCTCATAGGTATCTGCTAGCCAGTAATATCCAGCTGCACGCAAAACGCCTTGATTCTTGATGTTCTCAAACATATCGCGTGTTAATGCAACTGCTTTTACATCAAGAATTCCATTGTCATTATTGGAATAAAGAGAGGCATATGAGTTTAAAACCTCAATTCCAGAATAATAACCTGTTTCGCCACCTAAACCCAAAGTAGCCTTTGTTGAACTAGATACAAGGCATACCTGACCTTTGTAAAGGAATGGATGCCAAGTAAGTTTTTCAGAAAACAAGTTCTGAAGTTCATTAAAACCAGTTTTCCTTTCTGAAAGCCGAATTGCAGATGTTATAGGTCTGTAATCGATAAACTTTCCTGTAATGTCTTCATCGCTTGCCCCGAAGTATTTTTTATTTACTTCAGGATTTGTCAAAAGCTCTTTTAACCGTACAAACTCTGACATTTTTTCTCCTTTCTCATTTTGATAATGATAAAACTAAACCTTCGTTTCCTGCTTGTTCAAGTATAACACTTTGAACAATTAAAACTATGCATTATTAAAATTATACAACTATTTATGTAAATTGTCAATTGAAAGTACATAGCTAATTACACATGCTTTTCTAATTTTTCATGGTATTTGTTGACATTTACTTAATAATATCATATAATAAATATAAAAGATGAGCAACCACAGAAAATGTGGCGTGCCGTTAATGAAGTTAAAAAATAAAAAAGTATATCTCTAACGGTCAGGCAGAGATGTACTTTTTTTGTTGTCTAATTTTCTAAAAGTCATAACTAAAACTACAAATAATGCAATAACTAATACATAATGCATTTACAAAAACGAAATAGATTGACAATTTACATAAATAAATATATAATAACAACATACAAAAGTAGCAAGTTCAAAATGAAGTTCATTTTGAACGAAGAAAAATGAAAGGAGGTTAAAATTTTATTTTGGGTTCAAAAGGAAGCATAAAAATAAGCAAACAGACAGGAGGGTAAATAATGCAGATTAAAAGTGATTTGCAAGTGCAACAAGAAGCACAGGCACAATTAAAAATGTCAGAATTAATCAAGGAATGCACTGTTGACAGGACAGAAACCTGTTTTATTGGCAAGGGAAAAACCTATTCGAAAGACTTAAATCCTCTTAAAGGACGCGAATACTTGCGCACATGGTAGTATATTAAACTTAAAAGAAAGGGAAAACTATAAATGAGTTTGGATAGTTTAAAAACTGGGAAAAGGGAGGATTCCTTCTCCATCCCAGAAGGGATTGTAGACAAGGACAAAACTGGAGTTCAGTCAAAAAACAGCGAGTTCGTCTGCGTGAGCGTATGGGATCAAGCTACCGGAAAGTTCGTAAACCACATTAGCCCAAAGTGCGAATTTGATACATTAGGGTAGAGCTTTCAATCTTTTTGAAAAAGTAAAATTTTAAAACCTCAAAAAAGTACATGGGAATTTCTCATGTACTTTTTGTATAAAATTCCAAAAAAATCACATAAATATAGATGTTAGCCTTGACAAACAAAGCAAAAGATAATATAATATTCAATAGTTAACTTTGGCTAACATTTTGCAAAATTATGCAAAAACCAAAGGCAAATTATAAATTTAATGAAAAGGAAATAAAAATATGATTTCAAAAGCACAAGAGGAATACCTAAAAACAATATATATACTGAAAAAGCAGAACGGAAATATTCGTGTTACAGATATTGCAAATAAAATGAATCTTACTAAACCTAGTGTAAATAAAGCAATAAATAATTTAAAAAATAATGGATTTTTAAATTATGAATCTTATGGAACAATAGAATTAACTGAAAAACGGAGAAGATTTGGCAAAGAAAATTCTAGAGACTTATGACATTGTATACCTGTTTTTAAAAGATGTTTTAGAACTTGAAGAAAATGAGGCAGCAGAGGAAGCAGAAAAAATTAAACTTGCAATAAATGATAATACAGCAAATAATCTTGCAAAATATGTACATAAGGTTTTAGGCTTAAATGATTTGAATTGTAATTATGATGTGAATAAAGAAAAATGTAGACAATGTAAAAGGAGAGAAATAAAATGAGTGATAATTTGTTAGAGATTAAAGATTTATATGTAAATGCAGAGAATAAAGAAATATTAAAAGGAATTAATTTAAAGATTAAAAAAGGCGAAATACATGTAATAATGGGACCAAATGGTTCTCGGTAAGACAACAACAGCAAATGCAATTTTTAATAATCCACTATATAAAAAACAAGCAGGAAGTATCTTTTTTGAAGGAGAAGATATAACAAATCTAAAAACAGATGAGATTGCAAGAAAAGGAGTTTTTATGTCTTTCCAACTTCCAGAAGAGATTCCAGGAATAACGGTTACAAATTTTTTAAAGTATGCTAAAAGTAAAGTTACAGGAAAGCCTGTAAAAATGTTTGCTTTTATGGACGAACTAAATAAATACATGGAAGAATTAAATATGAATCCTAAAAATTTGGAAAGAAGCTTAAATGTTGGCTTTTCAGGAGGAGAAAAGAAGAAAAATGAGATTCTCCAAATGCTTGTCTTAAATCCAAAACTTGCAATACTTGATGAAACAGATTCAGGGTTAGATGTAGATGCAATAAAAACAGTATCTAAAGGAATTGAGATGTTCAAGAATAAAGAAAACAGTGTTTTAATTATAACCCATAATACAAAGATTTTGCATAGTTTAGATGTGGACTATGTGCATATTTTAGTAGATGGCAAGATTGTAAAAACAGGAGATAGTGAACTTGCAAAACACATTGAAGAAAATGGCTATGGAGAATATAAATTGCAAAAATAATCGAATCTTTTTGAAGTTAAGAAAGGATATAGATAATGAATAAGTCAAATATTGATGAAATAAATAGAAATATCTATGATTTTAAAAATAAAGATGAATATGATTTTAAAATAAAAAAAGGTCTAACTCATGAAATAATTGATGAAATATCTAGTCAAAAACAAGACCCAGAGTGGATGAGAGATTTTAGGCATAAGGCATTAGATGTATATAATGAGCTAGAAATGCCAACTTGGGGACCAGACCTATCAGAATTAGACATGAATAATATTGCAACATATGTAAGACCAAAATCAAAACTTAATTCTTCATGGGAGGATGTTCCAGAAGATATAAAAAATACATTTGATAAACTAGGTATTCCAGAAGCAGAAAAAGCATCTTTAGCAGGAGTTGGGGCACAATATGATTCTGAAGTTGTATATCACAGTATGAAAAAGGAGCTAATGGAACAGGGAGTTATATATACAGACATGGAAACTGCAGTAAGAGAATATCCTGACTTGGTAAAGGCACATTTTATGAAATGTGTGCCGGTAAATGACCATAAATTTGTTGCACTTCATGGAGCAGTTTGGTCAGGAGGATCTTTTGTGTATGTACCAAAGGGAGTTAATGTAGAAATACCTTTGCAATCATATTTTAGATTAAATTCTCCAGAATCAGGACAATTTGAACACACCTTAATTATTGTAGATGAAGGAGCTAGTCTTCATTTTATAGAAGGCTGTTCTGCACCAAAATATAATAAGGTTAACTTGCACGCAGGATGTGTTGAGTTATATGTTAGAGACAATAGTTATTTAAGATATTCTACAATAGAGAATTGGTCTAAAAATATGTTAAATCTTAATACTAAAAAAGCAATAGTAGGAAAAAATGCAAAGATGGAATGGGTATCAGGTTCATTTGGATCAAAAATCTCTATGCTTTATCCAATGAGTATTCTAAATGGAGAAAATGCAAAGACAGAGTTTACTGGTATTTCATTTGCAGGCAAAGGTCAAAATTTGGATAATGGCTTTAAAGTTGTTCATAATGCAAAAAATACTTCAAGTGTTGTTAATGCAAAATCTATTTCAAAAAATGGAGGAAAATGCACTTATAGATCATATGTTAGAATAAATGAAAATGGTGTAGGCTCTAAAGCATCAGTTTCTTGTGAATCACTTATGTTAGATGATATTTCTATATCTGATACAATACCTACAAATGATATAAGAACTGATGATGTTGAATTTTCTCATGAAGCGAAAATTGGAAAGATTAGTGATAAAACAATTTTTTATTTGATGAGTCGTGGACTTTCAGAAGAAGATGCAAAAGCTATGATAGTAAGAGGATTTGCATATCCAGTATCAAAGGAACTTCCTGTTGAATATGCAGCAGAGATGAATAATTTGATTGGACTTGAACTTGAGGGAAGTATAGGATAGGAAGTGTAAAGCACAAAGCGAATAGGAGGTATATAGATGGAACTAAACAATACGCCTGTCAGAACTGCAAAAAATTTTGGAATAAATAATATAATATTAGAAGAAGATACAATTTCTAAAAAATTTCAAGAATTTGATAATGTTTATACACTTTTACCTGAAGGAGTTAGAGTAGAAGAATCTATAAGTGATTTTACTTTAGAGTATGGGATAGCTCCTCAAAAGTTAGAAGAAGTAAAACAGAATGCAAATAATATGGAAAAATTAATTATAGAGAAAAAAATCACAGAGCCTATTGAGATAAAAGCAGAATTTGATGAGGATAATTTATCTTTGATACAAAATGTAGAAATTATTGCAGAAGAAAATACAAAGGCAAATGTAATACTAAAATATAATTCTCAAGAAGAAGAATTAGCTGGATATTGTAATGCAGTAATTCGCATAAAGGCAAAGAAAAATTCTAATATAAACATAAATTATATTAATTTACTAAATATAAAATCTACAAATTTGGTTAGCTTTGAATTTGAAATTGAAGAAAATGCAAATATCACATTTACAAGCGTAGATTTTGGTGGAGAAAATAGCATTACAAATTATTATTCAAACTTAAAGGGAGAATCAGCCAAAAATAAAATATATGGAATTTATTTAGGAAAAGAAACACAAACTTTTGATTTGAATTATATAGGTAGGCTTAATCGGAGAAAAAACTAATATAGAAATAGAGGTACAAGGTGCTTTAAAGGATAATGCTAAGAAACATTTTAAAGGTACAATCGATTTTAGGAGAGGATGCAAAAAAGCAAAAGGAGATGAAAATGAATTTTGTATGCTTTTATCAGATAAGGCAAAATCCATTTCACTTCCAATGCTTCTTTGTAGCGAAGAAGATGTAGAAGGAAATCATAGTACAGCAAGTGGAAAAATCCGGAGATAAAGAATTATTTTATATTATGAGTAGAGGATTTAGTAAAAAGGATAGTATGAAATTATTAGTTAGAGCAAAATTCAATAAAGTGATAGAAAAAATATTTGATGAAACTTTAAAAACTGAAATTTTAGAGGAGATTGATAAAAGATTAGATTAAAGGAGAGATTTATTTTATGGAAGATATAAGAAAGGATTTTCCGATACTTGCAAATAGAGATATTGCATATTTAGATAGTGGAGCTACGACTCAAAAACCTAAAATAGTAATAGATAAAGTAAAAGAGTTTTATGAAAATTACAATGCAAATCCACACAGAGGTGCATATTCTTTAAGCATTGAAGCAACTGAGATGTATGAAAAAACTCGTGAAAAGATTGCAAATTTTATTAATGCAAAGCATCCAGAAGAAATTATATTTTCAAAAAATGCAACTGAAAGTTTAAATTTAATTGCATATTCATATGGAATGAATAATTTAAAGGAAAATGACGAAATTGCAATTTCTATTATGGAGCATCATTCTAATTTAGTTCCTTGGCAAAAGGTATGTAAATTAACAGGAGCGAAGCTTAAATATATGTATATTGATAGTAATTTTGAAATACCTTCAGGAGAAATAGAAAAAACAATTACAGATAGAACAAAAATTGTTGCAATTACACATGTATCAAATGTTTTAGGTACAATAAATGATGTAAAAAAGATTATAAAATATGCACATAAAAAAGGTGCGATTGTAATTGTTGATGCAGCACAGAGTATACCTCACATGAAAATAGATGTGCAAGATTTAGATGCAGATTTTTTAATATTTTCAGGACATAAAATGTTATCTCCACTTGGAATAGGTGTTTTATATGGAAAGAAAGAACTTTTAAATAAGATGGAGCCTTTCCTTATGGGTGGAGATATGATAGAATATGTACATGAACAAGACACAACATTTGCTCCACTTCCAAATAAGTTTGAAGCAGGTACACAAAATGTTGGAGGAGTTGTAGGTCTTGGAGCTGCAATTGACTATATAGAAAATTTAGGATATGATAAAATACAAGAATTAGAAAATGATGTCTTAGAATATGCAAGAGAAGAATTATCAAAATTAGATTACTTAAATTTATATATGACAAAAAATAAAGAAAATCATTCAAGTGTTATTTCATTTAATATAAAAGGAGTTCATCCACATGATATTGCAAGCATTTTAGATGCAGATGGAGTTTGCATAAGGTCTCGGAAATCATTGTGCACAACCTTTGATGAGATATTTGGGAATAGACTCTACATGTCGTGCAAGTTTCTATTTTTATAATACCAAAGAAGATGTGGATAGGCTAACAAGTTCGTTAGATAAGGCATATAATATGTTTAAGAACTACTTAGACTCGAAAAAGAATTAGCATATTACTGCGTTAGGCTTCGGACAAAATTTTTTCGATGACCACTAGGTCTATCTCAAGAAATTTTGCCTCGCCTGCCTTGTACTATACTAATTCTTTTCCGAGCAAATTAAAAAAAATATGGAAGGAATGGATGAAAAAATGAATGGATACGATATATATAATGACTTAATTATGGAACACAGTATGAATTCATATAATAAAAAGGTCTTGAAGGATGCAGATTATAGAGAATTAGGACATAATCCAAATTGTGGTGATGAAATAACATTAGAGCTTAAATTGAATGGAAATATTATTGAAGATATGGGATTTACTCGGTCACGGCTGTGCAGTCTCTCAAGCCTCTACATCTATTATGATAGATACTTTAAGAGGAAAAACTTTAGATGAGGCAAGAAAGATTGTTAAAACTTTTATTGCTATGATAAAAAGGGAAGAAACAAATGAAGAAAATTTAAAAATATTAGAAGATGCTATTGCTTTTAAGAATGTTTCTAATATGCCAGCTAGGGTAAAATGTGCACTTCTTGCTTGGCATACTATGGAGAATATATTAGAAAAAATTTAAGAAGTTTATATCTTATAAAAGGAGAAATAAGTTGGAGAATAAAAAGGTATTATTACGGAATGAGTGGAGGAGTAGATAGTAGTGTTTCAGCACTTTTATTAAAGAAACAAGGCTATGATGTAATAGGAACAACACTTGAGCTTTTTGCAGGAAGTAGCTGTTGTAATATGAACACTTACATTGACGCTAAAAATGTATGCAAAGCTTTAGGTATTCCTCACTTTACGCATGATTACAAAGAAGAATTTAAAAAGAATGTAATAGATGATTTTATAAATAGTTATTCAAATTGCAAAACGCCGAATCCATGTATTGAATGCAATAGATATATGAAATTTGGAATTATGTATGAAAAAGCAAAGGAGCTCCGGTTGTAAGTATATTGCAACCGGACACTATGCAAAAACTGAATACAGTAAAGAATATGGAAGATGGATTCTTAAAAAGTCAAATGCTGGAAGAAAAGATCAAAGTTATGTTTTGTGGAATATTCCAAAAGATATAATTGGAAATGTTTTATTTCCTTTAGGTGATTTTAAAAGCAAAGATGAAATTAGAGAAATTGCAAGGGAAAATGATTTAAAAGTTGCAAATAAGCCAGATAGTGAAGATATATGTTTTATTCCAGATCGGAAATTATCAAAGGTTTTTAGAAGAAAATTCTAATTTATCTCCAAAGGAAGGAAATATTGTAAATTCTAAAGGAGAAGTATTAGGAAAGCATACAGGCTTATATAACTACACTATTGGACAAAGGAAAGGCTTAAAAATCTCATATAAAGTTCCATTATTTGTTTTAGGATTTAATAAAGAGAAGAATGAGGTTATAGTAGGAGAAGAAAAAGAGCTTTATAAAAAGGAAATTGAAGTTACAGACATTAATTTATTATTATATGATGAGATAAAAGAGCCAATGGAAGTAACGGTAAAAACAAGATATTCTGCAAATTGTGCAAAAGCAAAAATATTTGCAGAAGAAGACAAAAAAAGAATAAAGGTTGTATTTGAAGAACCACAAAGAGCAATAACTCCAGGACAGTCTGCAGTATTTTACTTAGGTGATATTGTCCTTGGAGGTGGAAAAATTTTAATGTAAAAAATTAAAAATTATATTGTATTTTATATTTATTTATGATAATATTATTTCTGTACATAATAAGAATATAAAAATAAAGGAGAATCATAATGAGACGAGAAAAAAGTGAAAGAAGTTCAAATAGTAACAAGAAAAAAATAATTAGAAATATCATTATAATTTTATTAGCTTTAGTTGTAGTAGGAACAGCAGTATATTTAGGGGTAAAATATTATATAGACCATAAAGAGAAAAATGACTATGATTCTTTAGCAGAATATATGACTGATACAGAAGAAGAACCTAAAGAAGATGAAAAAACAGAAAGAATGGTAAAATTGGAAGAACTTCATAGTCAATATCCTGATGTAGTAGCATGGATAGAGATACCAGATACTAATGTTAGTTATCCAGTTGTAAAAGGAACTGACAATGATTTCTATCTAGACCATAACTACAAAGGAGAATATTCAGCAAGAGGTTCAATCTATCTAGATAAAGATGTAGACTTAGATAAGCCTAGTGAAAATTTCTTAATATATGGACACAGAAACTTAAATGGTGCAATGTTTGAAGATTTAATGAAATATGAAAAAGAAGATTTCTATCAAGGACATAAAAGAATTAAGTTTACAACATTAACTGAAGATGTAGAATATGAAGTTATTTCGGCATTTCGTTCAAGAGTATATTATAAATCTGAGAAGAATGTATTTAGATATTACTATTTTGTAAATGCAGAAAACGAAGCAGCATTTAATGAATATGTAAGTAATGCAAAAAGAGATGCTATGTATGATACAGGAACAACTGCAGCATATGGAGATCAATTAATAACTTTATCTACTTGTGCATATCATACAGAAAATGGAAGATTTGCCGTTGTAGCTAAAAAAGTAAAAGAGTAATATATATTATAAAATAAAAAGCAGGGGTTAGTTTTACTAATTGCTTGCTTTTTATCTAATAAAGGGGTAAAAAGGATGTTAAATAGAGAAGAATTAAGAAAACAAACAGAGAATGCTATAAATTGGATTAGAAATTATGTAGAAAGAAGTGGAGCAAAAGGAGTAGTCGTTGGAAATAGTGGAGGAAAAGATTCAGCAACAGTAATTGCAATGGCTGTAAGAGCACTTGGAGAAAATAGGGTTGTACCTATATCAATGCCATGTGAGTCAGTGATGTCTGATATGGAAGATGCTAAAGAAGTTGCCAAAACATTTGGAGTTAATTTAGTAACCATAGACTTAACAGAGAGCTTTAAATTGTTTAAAGATGATGTAAGTAAGGAATTTGGTGGTAATGGCTTAAGTGATGAGGCATTAATTAATATTAAGCCACGCTTGAGAATGACAACTCTTTATGCTGTTGCACAATCACTTGGATTTTTGGTAATAGGAACAGGTAATCTTTCAGAAGCAATGGTTCGGATATACTACAAAATGGGGAGATAATAGCTTCGATTTTAATCCAATTGGAAATTTTACAGCAAATGAAGTAATTGAAATTGGAAGATTTTTAGGAGTACCAGAAAGTGTATTAAAAAAAGCTCCAAATGATGGATTAGGAGGAAAAACAGACGAAGAAAAATTAGGTGTAACATATAAACAAATTGAAGAAATGATAGAAACTGGTGAAACAGAAGAAAGAGCTAAAAAAATAATAATACAAAAATATAAAGCATCAAGGCATAAAAGAAAAATGGCACCAGTATTTAAATTTGATAGAAAAAATTGTCTTTATGAAATGGACAAAAAATAAAAATGCTTTGCTTTTTTAGGAGGTAATTTAGGTTATGGATAAATTAGAATTGCTTGCAGATTTCTATGAATTTACAATGTCAAATGGTTATTTTGAAAATAATAAAAATGACATAGTATATTTTGATGTATTTTTTAGAAAAGTTCCAGACCATGGTGGCTATGCAATTGTTTGTGGATTGGAGCAGATTATAGAATATGTGCAAAATTTAAAATTTGAAGATGAAGATATAGAATATTTAAAATCACAGAATATGTTTTCAGATAAGTATTTGGAATATTTGAGAAACTTTAAGTTTACTGGAGATATTTGGGCAATACCTGAAGGAACAGTAGTATTTCCAAATGAACCATTAATAACTATAAGAGCTCCTGCAATAGAAGCACAAATATTAGAAACAGCAATTTTAGTTATTTTAAATCATCAAAGTTTAATTGCAACTAAAACTGCAAGAATTGTAAGAGCTGCTAGTCGGAAGACCAGTTATGGAATTTGGAGCAAGAAGAGCACATGGAGTGTCTTCAGCAATTTATGGAGCAAGAGCTGCAATTATTGGTGGAGCAGTTCGGAACATCTTGTACACTAACTGCAAAAATGTTTAATGTACCAGCTTCTGGTACAATGGCACATAGCTGGGTACAAAGCTTTGACAATGAATATGAGGCATTTAAGGCATATGCAAATCTTTATCCAAATAATTGTACATTACTTATAGATACATATAATACATTAAATTCTGGACTTCCAAATGCTATAAAAGTATTTGATGAAGTATTAAAACCAAAAGGCATAAGGCCTGCTGCTGTAAGACTTGATAGTGGAGATTTAGCATATCTTTCTAAGAAAGTAAGAGAAATTTTAGATAATGCAGGATATCCTGACTGTAAAATCTGTGCAACAAATTCATTAGATGAATATTTGATTACATCATTAAATAATCAAGGAGCAAAAATAGATTCATTTGGTGTAGGAGAAAATCTAATTACAGCAAAATCTGATGCAGTGTTTGGAGGAGTATATAAGTTAGTCGGAATTGAAAAAGAAGGCAAAATAATTCCAAAAATAAAGATAAGTGAGAATGCAGAGAAAATAACAAATCCAAGTTTTAAAAAGGTATGTAGATTTTATTCTAAGGATACAGGATTTGCAATGGCAGATGTTATAATGCTTAAAGATGAAGAAGTTCCAAAGGAAAGTTATCAAATATTTGATCCAAACAATACTTGGAAAAAGAAAACTCTTACAAATTATGAGGTAAAAGAATTACAAGTAAAAATATTCGAAAATGGAAAACTTATATATAACATTCCAAAGCTTGAGGAAATTGTGGAATATTCAAAAAATGATTTAAAGACAATTTGGGATGAGATAAAAAGATTGAACAATCCACAAAAATATTATGTGGATTTATCACAAAAACTATATGATTTAAAAATCAAAATGCTAAACGAAAGGTAAACATAGGAAGGAAGTCAAAATATGAGTTCATTTGAAAGAAAAATAAATTATTATGAAACAGATAAAATGGGAGTTGTACATCATTCAAATTATATAAGATATCTAGAAGAAGCAAGGTGTCTTTGGCTTAGAGAAATTGGTATGCCATTTGAAGAATGGGAGAAAAATGGAGCTACGATTCCTGTGCTTGGAGTAAAATGTGAATATAAAACCCATGTTACATTTGCAGATACAATTGTAATTAAGCCACAAGTAAAAGAATATAACGGAGTTAGGCTTACAGTTATTTATGATGTTATAAATAAGGAAACAGGCAAAACTGTACTTACTGCAGAAACAAAACATTGCTTCACAGATAATAATTTAAGACCTATTAATCTTAATAAACATTATCCAGAATATGGCAAGAAATTTCAAAAATTACTTGAAGAATATGAGAGTAAATAAGAAATGTTTATGGCATTTTTTCATATTATATTTAAGGTGAGTTTTATGAAGAAATTGCTAAAAGAACTATATGAAGATGCAAAAAATATAAGAAAAAAAGATCCTGCATGTAGGAGCATTTTGGAAGTAATATTTTTATATCCAGGATTTATTATACTTGTGTTATATAGAATTTCACATTTTTTATATATACACAAGTTATTTTTTTTAGCAAGGTTCATTTCACAAGTAGGTAGATTTTTTACAGGAATAGAAATACATCCAGGTGCAATAATTGGCAGAAGATTATTTATTGACCATGGTATGGGCATAGTTATTGGAGAAACTACAACTATAGGAAATGATTGTACAATATATCATGATGTAACACTTGGAGGGACAGGAAAAGATAAATTTAAAAGACATCCTGATATAGGAAATAATGTAATGATTGGAACAGGAGCAAAAATTCTTCGGACCTATAAAAATAGGGGACAATGTAAAAATAGGTGCAAACAGTACTGTTTTAAAAGAAATACCAAATAATGTTACAGTAGTAGGATTTGATAGAATAATAAAAAAATAATATAAAATATATTGACATATAAATGTAAAAGACATATACTATATATGAACATATAATCATATATAGTAGGAGGTACTTATGAAAAATAATAATGACACAAAAAAGCAAATTGAAGAGGAAGAAGAGGAAGGAAAGCTATCTCTTGTAAAAATAATAATTTCAGGGATTTTATTTTCACTAGGGATAGTTTTAAACATAAGTGATAAAGCAAAATTTATAATATTTTTAATGTCATATATAGTAATAAGTTATAGCATTATTTTTAATGCCATAAAAAATATAATACATGGAAAAATATTTGATGAAACATTTTTAATGAGTATTGCAAGTATTGGTGCAATAGCAATTGGAGAATATACAGAGGCAGTAGCTGTAATGCTTTTTTATAGCATTGGAGAATATATGCAAGATAAAGCAGTAGACCATTCAAGAAAATCTATAGCAGAACTTATGAATATAAGACCTGATTATGCAAATTTAAAAATAGGAGATAAAATAGAAAGGGTTTCTCCAGAACAAGTAAAAATAGGAGAAATTATCATTGTAAAGTCAGGAGAAAGAATACCTTTAGATGGAATAGTGCTTGATGGTACTTCATATTTAGACACATCAGCTCTTACTGGAGAATCAGTTCCAAGAGAAGTAAAAAAAGATTCAGAAGTATTAAGCCGGAATGATTAATACTAAAAATTTATTAACAATAAAGGTAACAAAAACATTTGAAAATTCAACAGTATCAAAGATATTAGAATTAGTTGAAAATACATCTAGTAAAAAAGCTAAAACAGAAAATTTTATTACTAAATTTGCAAAAATTTATACTCCAATAGTTATAATAATTGCGATAATAATTGCAATTGTTCCACCTTTAATAATAAAAGATGCGTTTTTCTCAGATTGGTTCTATAAAGCACTAGTATGTTTAGTAATTTCTTGTCCTTGTGCGTTAGTTATATCGGTACCACTTGGATATTTTGCAGGAATTGGATGTGCATCAAAAAACGGAATATTAGTAAAGGGCTCAAACTATCTTGAAGCATTAAATAATGTCGATACAATAGTTTTTGATAAAACAGGAACACTAACTAGAGGGGTATTTGAAGTTACTGAAATTCATCCACTAGACAATATAAGTGAAGCTGAACTACTTGAAAATTGTGCATATGCAGAATCATTTTCAAACCATCCGATTGCAAGCTCTATATTAAATAAATATGGAAAAGAAATAGATAAAAGTTATATAACTTTGCATGAAGAAATTGCAGGAAATGGTATAAAAGCAATTATAAAAGGAAAAGAAGTGCTAGCTGGGAATAAAAAATTATTAGAAAAAGAAAAAATAGATTATGAAGAAGTAGAAAAAATAGGAACTGTAATTTATGTAGCAATAGATAGAAAATTTGTCGGCTATATTGTAATTTCAGATGTTATGAAGGAAGATACTAAAAAGGCACTAAAAGATTTAAGAAAACTTGGAATAACAAAAGAGATAATGCTTACAGGAGATACAAAAGCTGTAGCAAGCAAAATTGCAAAAGAGCTTGAAATAGATGAATTTAAAGCAGAGCTACTGCCAGATGCTAAAGTAGAAGAAATAGAAAAAATAATGAAAGAAAAGACAAAAGGTAAATTAACAGCCTTTGTAGGAGACCGGAATTAATGACAGCCCAGTACTTACAATATCAGATGTTGGAATAAGTATGGGAAGTTTGGGGTCAGATTCAGCAATAGAAGCATCAGATATAGTTATAATGACAGATGAAATATCAAAAATTGAGGCTGCGATACAAATTTCTAAAAAAACAAAAAGAATAGTTATGCAAAATATAAGTATGGCACTTTTGATAAAGATAATAGCAATAGTATTTCGGAATATCTGGAATAGCTGCAATATGGCAAGCAGTAATTGCAGATGTTGGAGTTACAATTATTGCAACAATCAATTCTCTAAGAGCTTTAAAGAGATAATAGGAGGAATATGTATGGAAAATGATATAATAGATAAATGCGAAGAAACTGTGGTACATCCTGAAATTGTAGAAAAACTTAAAAAACAATTATTGACAGAAAATAAAGCATATAATTTATCGGAATTTTTTAAAATTTTTGGAGATTTAACAAGAATAAAAATAATTCAATTATTATCACTTCAAGAATTATGTGTGTGCGATATTGCAACAATATTAAACATTAGTCAATCTGCTACATCACATCAATTAAAAATTCTTAGACAATTCGGGGTTGCTAAGCCTAGAAAAGATGGAAAAATGATGTATTATTCAGTAAAAGATGAGCATATTGCAAGAATATTTACAAATGGACTAGAACATATTAGTGAATAAAGAAAAATTTTAATGTATAATTGACATGACATTAATTTTGGGATAATATTATATATATAAAAATTATATTTATAGGTGGTATATTTTATGAACAAAAAAGTAATTATAAGTATTGTAAGTATTGCAGTAATTGCAGTTTTGATAATAGTTGGGGTATTAGTTTTTAAAGGCAATTTAAGTGATACAAATAGTGCAGAGCAGAATACTGCTACAAGAACAACTGAAAAAGATAAAAATGATTTAGAACAGAATAATAATACTACTACGCAAACAAATAATGAGGAGGTAAAAGGCATGTATAGCACTGGAAAACATCATGCAAAAATCGAAATAAAAAATTATGGAACAATTGAACTAGAATTAGATGCAGACATTGCACCAATTACAGTTGCAAATTTTGCAAAACTTGTAAATGAAGGATTTTATGATGGACTAACATTCCATAGAATAATAAAAGGCTTTATGATACAAGGTGGAGATCCTGAAGGAAATGGAACAGGAGGAAGCGATGAAAACATAAAAGGAGAATTTACACAAAACGGGGTAAAAAATACAATATCTCATGTTAGAGGAACAATCTCAATGGCAAGAGCTAGCTCATATAATAGTGCAAGCTCACAATTCTTTATAGTTCATGAGGATAGTACATTTTTAGATGGACAATATGCAGCATTTGGAAAAGTTACAAGTGGAATAGAAATAGTAGATAAGATATGTGATGATACAAAAGTAGAAGATGATAATGGAACAGTTTTAAAAGAAAATCAACCTATTATAGATAAAATAAGTATGATAGACTAAGTATAAAAATGTTATAATCGCACTAAAAGGAGCAGTAAAAGATGTTGTATATATATTTAATAGAGGCATTTTCATATTTATTAATTATTGGAATATTATTTATAATTTTTAAAGTGAAAAAAATAAAACAATTAAAATATATACTTATTCTACTTCCGATTTTTATGATATTAACTTTGGAATTAACATTTGTTTTAGAAAAACCTGAAATAAATATAGAAGAAACAATAAAATATGAAGTAGGACAAGAAGCAGACTTAGGCAAGGTAGAAGCTATATATCATTTTAAAGATGTTAGTGATAAAGTAAAGGTAGAAGGAAATGTAGATTTTAATAAGATAGGAAAATATGAAGTAAAATACATAATTCCAACATTAATAGAAGATTATACAGAAATACATATTATTGAAATAGTAGATACAACTCCACCTGAAATTAAACTAGAAGGAAACGAAGTAGAAGAAATATCTTATAAAGAAGAATATAAAGAATTAGGATTTACTGTTACTGATAATTCAAGCGAAGAATTAAAAGACAATGTAGAAATTACAAAAGAAGAAGTTAATGATAAAGAGTATAAATTAATTTATACAGTAGAAGATAGCTCAAAAAATGTAGGAACTGTAACAAGAACAATAAAATTAGTTGATAAAGAAAAACCTGAAATAAGCTTAAATGGAGAAAGCACAATGTATTTAAAGCTAAATGCTAAATACTCTGAACAGGGTGCAAAAGCAACAGACGAGATAGATGGGGATTTAACAGATAAAATTGAAGTTACAGGAGAAGTAAACACAGCAAAATCTGGTGAATATACTGTGACATATACAGTTAAGGATAATAGTGGAAATGAAGCAAAAAAGACGAGAACAATCTATGTAAATGTAACTAATAATATTAATACAAATCAAGGAGATAATGCAGGAGGAACTGGTGGAACAATCTTTTTGACATTTGATGATGGACCAACATCAACAATTACTCCACAAGTACTAGATATATTAAAATCAAAAGGCGTAAAAGCAACATTCTTTATATTAAATTATAGTGCAGAAAATGAAAAGTTAGTAAAAAGAGAAGTAAATGAAGGCCATACCGTAGGAATACATGGATATTCTCATGATTATAAAGCAATATATCAATCAGTAGAAACATATATGGCAAATATCACAAGGATTCAGGATAAAATAAAAGCATCTACTGGATATAATGCTACAATAACTAGATTTCCAGGAGGAAGTTCAAATACAGTAAGTAGATTCAATCCAGGAATAATGACAAAACTTACAAAAGAAGTAGTAGCAAGAGGATACAAATATTTTGATTGGAATGTAAGCTCAGGAGATGCAGGAGGAGCAAAGAATTCAAGTGATGTATATAATAGTGTAATAAGTGGACTAAAACATGGCAGAAACAATGTAGTATTGATGCATGATTTTAGTGGAAACACAAAAACGGTAAATGCTTTAAGCAGTATAATAGATTATGGATTCTCACATGGCTACACATTTAGCAATATTACAACATCTACACCGATGGTAACACATGGAGTAAATAATTAAAATAATAGTAAAAAGGCAGGGGCATGAAACCCTGCCTTTATGTATAAAGACCGAATTTATACCCTTGCCAAAAATTATATGCTAGTAAAAAACTTATTTACCAATCATTTGGTTTTCAGCTTTTTGTATTAATTTTCTTACCATGTTACCACCGATTTTTCCAGCGTCTCTTGAAGAGATATCACCGTTATAACCGTTTTTTAAATTAACACCTACTTCACTAGCTACTTCATATTTGAACTTATCTAAAGCGTCCATTGCTTCTGGAACTACTTTTCTACTGTTGTTTGATGTTGCCATAATTCTTAATTCACCTCCTAGGAAAGTTAATTTCTATAAGTTTGAAAAACATAATTCTTCGTTTTTCAATATATATAATCTCCAAAAAATAAAAAATAAAACAAGAAAAAAATGTAAAATTAAGCAATTTAAAAATAAAAAAAGATTACAAAAATATTACAAAAATCTAACAAATGCGTTACAAAAAAGATAAAATATTGTATATTTTTGAGCTATATTGTATAATTAAATAAAATAAATATTTATGTCTAAATTTAAAAAAATGTAGAATTTTAAAGGAGGAAAAGGCATATGGCAATGAATCCAATGCAAAAAAAAGCAAGAACATCATTTTTATTAGGAATGTTTTTAACATTAATTATTACAGGACTTATAATAGTTTTTTTGATTTTACAATTAGGAAAATTAAATCAAGAAATAGAGTCTATACAATATAGAAAAGTATATGTATTAAGCAAAGATGCAAAATCTGGAGAAAAAATAGAGGGATTAGGAGAATTAAAAGAAGTTGATTCTTCTAGTGTACCAAGTAATGCAATATCAGGTGCAAATATAGGAGATTATATAACAGAAAATACAACATTAAAAATCGCAGCTAACGCAGGAACTGTTGTTACAACTGATATGGTTATTGCAGAAGGTGGAGAAGTAAGCCCTGATACAAGAGTACAAGAATATAATATGGTTATATTACCATCTCAATTGGAAGATGGAGAATATGTTGATGTAAGACTAAGATTACCATCAGGAGAAGATTACATAGTATTATCTAAAAAATATGTTATGCAATCAGATGCAAATACAATGTGGGTACAAGTTTCAGAAGATGAAATTTTAACAATGAGCAATGCAATTGTAGAATCATACATTATGGAAGGCTCATTCTTATATGCAACAACTTATTCAGATGCAGGAATGCAAAATGCGTCAACTCCAACATATATTGCAAGTCAAGGAGTAATTAATTTAATGAATTCAGATCCAAATATAACAACAACAGCAAAGAACGCATTAGCAGCTAGATATACAGAAGCAGCTAGAAATCAAAGAACATCAATAAATTCAGCACTAGAAGGATATGCAGATACATCTTTACAAAACATAGAAACAGATGTAGCAGAAGAAATAGAAAAACAAAAAACTGCTAGACAACAATATGTAGATGGACTTTCTCAATAATAAAAAATATGGGAGGCAATGTAGATGAAAACAGTAGGTCTTATAGGTGGATATGATAAATCAGATTTAATATTATATATGGCAAAAATACTTACAATGTCTGAAAAAAAGGTACTAGTAGTAGATACAACAGTATGTAGAAAACTACAATACATAGTACCAGCTATAAAACCAACAAAATCATATATAACAGAGTTTGAAGGCTTTGATGTGGCTGTTGGGTTTAAGAATTTTGATGAAATAACAAAATATTTAGGAACAGACATGAAGAGTTTACCATATGATCTTGCAATAGTTGATATAGATTCAGTGGAAGCGACAAAAGAGTTTGAAATAGAAAAAAATTATAAGAACTGCTTTGTAACTGCATTTGATCTTTACTCATTAAAGAGAGGTATGGAAATACTAAGCACTCTTGAAAAACCAGTAAAGATGAGTAAAGTTCTTTTCTCTCAAAATTTCTTAAAAGAAGAAAATGAATATTTAGATTATTTGTCTTTAGGATATAAAGTATCTTGGGAAAGTGAAATATTTACATTTCCTATAGAAGTAGGTACATACAGTGTAATGATAGAAAACCAAATAATCTCAAGGATAACAATAAAGAAATTAAGTGCTCAATTTAAAAATAATCTATCATATTTTATATCAATGATATTTAATGATGATGTGAACGAAGGACAAGTAAAAAAAGCTATGAGAAATATTGAGAAAGATTAAATTTGAATTTTAGAAAGGAATGGATCAATTAATGGCAATTATTACATTTTGGAATGATAATACAGGTAAAATAGGACAATCACATTCAGCAATTGCATTAGCTACATATTTTGCAATTGAACACAATAGTAAAACATTATTGGTATCGACTAGATATAATGACCAAGTATTAAGCTTAGCCTATGAAGGACCAAGTGCAGAAAAAGATATAAAACTATTTTCAAATTCTAAAAAATCAATTGAATTAGAGTCTGGAATAGAAAGTATGGCAAAGCTTGTATTTTCTAATCGTCTTACACCAGATATGGTACCAAACTATACAAAATTAATTTATAAAAATAGATTTTCTGTTTTATCAGCACCTAAGGCAAAAGAAGATTTAGATTATGATAAAGTATATGGCGCTTGCAAAGATATACTTACTATTGCTAAAAAATATTATGATATGATTATAGTAGACTTAAATAACGGAACAGAAAATCCAACTACAGAACAAATACTTAAAATATCAGACTTAGTAATATTAAATATAGAACAGAAATATTCAGAATTACAGAAAATATCGCAATTAAAAGAAAATACAAAACTTTTAGATCCTAAAAAATTAATGTTTTTAGTTAATAATTATGATAGAAAATCAAAATATTCAACTAAAAATATCTCTAGAGAATTAGGAGAAAAAAAAGAAATACTATCAGTTCCATATTGTAATTTATTTGCAGAAGCAGTACAAGAAGGAAATGTGTCTGAGTTTTTCTTAAATCTAAGACTAAGAAAACTAGAAGGACTAGATGATAGAACAGCTTTCTTTTCACAAGAGCTAAAAAGAATAACAGATGCAATTATATATAAATTACAAGAACTACAGATGAATATCTGATGATAATTAGAGATAGGAGGAATCCGAACAATGAACATGGTAAATACATTAGCAATTTTATTAATCTTGGCTATAGCAGCATTTTTAGTTGTTAAAATATTAGTTGCTAGAAAGAACGAAGAAGTAGAAGAAGAAGTCGAACATGATGATAAAACTTATACTTTGGAAAAGATGATAGAATTTGTTAAGAGAAGGCTTGATGAAATTACCAAAATAAATTTATATGATATAGGTTTATCAGAGGAAGAATTAAAAAGAAGAAAGAATAAGAAATATGAATTGAAAAAGGCTTTGAAAGGCTGTACATATGGAGATGTTAATGATAAAAAATATGTAAAAGAGCTAATCTTTGACTTGCTTTCAAAGGAATATGGAACAAATGAAACAAATATATCAAGAGCAATACCTTTTGATATCCCTTCATTATTAACAGCACAGGACAAATTTGATATATTAATCTATGTATATAAATTGCAATTCGGATATGAAGCATTAACAGAACTTATTAAAAAATATAATTTGGCAACATTAAAATATATTGCAGGAGAAGCAAAACCTTGCTATGTAATAACAGAAGAAGAAATAAATGATATTTATGAAAAAGAAAATATAGAACTTACTTTTGATGATAAATTAAGCATAGTTACACAAAGAATATATCAATCATATAAAGGATATAGCAGTATTGATGAAATAAGAGATATGAACATCGATGGTGTATCTGGTGGTGTTTCAGGTCTTCCTGAAAGCTTCTTAAGCCAAGTTGCACAAACAGATGGTGATTATCTTGATCAAATATTAGAGAATAAAGTTCCAAGAGCTTGCGATAGTATTTGGATTTTCTTCCAAGGTAAATCAATTAGACTTGCATTCTTAAGCTTTGGAACTGAGAGTGAGCTTAAGAGAGTTTGCCAAAACATATATAAATATAATAACCCTGGACAACTTTCTGATTCAAACGGTTATAAAATCAATGAAATGAAAGATGGATCTCGTGTCGTAGTTGTTCGTCCATCAATGTCAGAGACATGGGCTTTCTTCGTAAGAAAATTCGATGTTAAGCGTGCAACACTAGAACAAATTATAACATGTTCAGGTAAAGAAGATGCAATTGATTTATTAAAATATCTAGTAAAAGGAGCAAGAATTATTTCACTAACAGGTGAGCAAGGTTGCCGGAAAAACAACAATGCTTATGGCTATGATAGAAAATATATATGAAACAATGAACATAAGGGTTCAAGAGACAGCGTTCGAGTTACACTTAAGAAAAATATATCCAACAAGAAACATCTTATCATTTAGAGAGACAGAAACAGTTTCTGGACAGGAAGGATTGGATGTTCAGAAAAAGACAGATGGTTCCGTAAACATCATACGGAGAGGTTGCAACTGACCCAGTTGCCAGCTGGATGATACAGGCAGCACAGGTTGCATCTAAGTTCACATTATTTACTCACCACGCTAAAACTTTTCCAAACTTAGTTACAGCTCTTCGTAACTCAATGCTTAGAACTGGAGTATTTACTGATGAAAAAACTGCAGAAGAGCAAGTTATACAAGTATTAAACTTTGATATTCACTTAGTAAAGGACTTCAGAGGAAGGCGTTACATAGAGAGAATTACAGAATGTATACCTGTTGAAAATAAGAATGAGTATACATTTGATTATAGAAATGAAAAAACATTAGAGAAAAAATTAGACAAATTTATGGACAATGCAACACATTATTTCTCAAAGATAACAGATAGAATAACATATAAATATGTAAATATTATGGAATATATAGATGACCGGATATGTTATAACAAATAAAATATCAGATGCCAATCTTATAGAAATGAGAAACAATATGGACGATAGCGATATTGAAGGATTTGACAAATTTGTTGAGGAAAAATGGGGAGTAAGAATAAAAGACGGATATGCAGGTGTAGAAAAGATAGAGAAAGATAATAAAACTGAAACTAAAACAAGAAGAACTAAAAGAGCAAGTACAAAATAAACTTTTAAGATAAATAGTAAGAGAGGAGGAGCTTTTAATGTCTAACGAGATACTCGTATACCTAATGGGTGGAGCAATAGGACTATTATTTATACTAATAATAGCATATGTTATCATAAATAAGGCTCTAAATCGAGGAGACAGAAAATATGTTAGAGAATTAAGAAAAGGAACACAGAAAAATAAATTCTCATCAGAAATAGTATATCAAAAATTATATGTTTTATATACAAAAATACCAGGTATTAAAAGATACTTATTAAAATTAAGAAGAAGACTAGAAATCATAAACATAGAAGATGAATATAAAACAAGAAGACAAGCTTCTTCAATTATAACTAAAGCATTACTTATAATAATTCCACTTACAATATTGATAGTTGTGCTTGCAAGTTCTAACCCATTACTTCTATCTATCTTAATTGTATTCGAAGTATTTATGGTAGATACTGTTATAGAAGGAATGGTAGGAAAACTAGATAATAAACTTCTAAAACAGCAAGTTGAATTCTTTTCAGAGATAAGACATGCATATCATGAATATAACATGGTTGAAGAGGCAATATATGAAGTATCTCAAAATGATGAATTAGAGGTATCTAGACAAGGAGAAAAAATATACGAAATATTAATATCTGATAATCCAGAAGAAGAACTAGAAAAATATTATGATATAGCTCCAAACAGCTATTTAAAAGAATTTGCAGGAATATCATATTTGACTAGAGAGTTTGGAGATAGAAAGACAAATGATGGCGCATCATTATATTTGAAAAACTTAAATAATATTACACAAGAAATGCAAATAGAAATCTTAAAAAGAGATAAACTAGATTATGTATTTCAAAGTTTGTCAGTAATAGCTGTACTACCTATTCTATTTATAGAGGCTTTAAAAAATTGGGCATTATCAAACTTCAGCTTTACAAGCCCATTCTATAATGGAAAATTAGGATTGATTATGCAAATAGCAGTAGTAGTACTAACTTTCGTATGCTATTTATTAGTAAGAAAAGTAAAAGACTCAAGCTCTACAACTAATATGAAAAATACACAGAACCCGTGGCAGGAAAAATTATATAAGATACCAATTATAAAAAAAGTTGTAGATTTATTTGTTCCAAAGAAAGGAACAAAGGAATATAGAACACTTACAAAATTACTAAAAGATGCAGCATCAAAGGATAAAATGGAATGGATATATGTAACAAAACTTACATTAGTAATTGTGGTATTTATTGTTTCATTAGTCTTAATGGGACAATTACATAGAGTAACAATAAATTATATATATACAACTCCAACTACTGATTATGATTTACTATCTATGACAGAGAAGCAAGAGGAAAAAGGTTTAGCACAGACAGAACTAGAAAATAAAATTATTGATGCATTTAGGGGAAAAACAGATGTCACAGAAAAGGAAATTAAAGCAAAAGTAAAAGCAACAAAAGATTTTGATGATATGACAGAAGAAGAAATAGATAAAACAGTATCAAGCATATATACAAAATTACAAACAATTAATAGTGAATATATAAAATGGTTTGAAGTATTAATAGCATTAGTATTCGCAGCAGTTGGATATATGGCGCCAACATGGATGCTTTATTTCCAAAAGATATTAAGACAACTTGAGATGGAAGATGAAGTTATGCAGTATCAAACAATTATCCTGATGCTTATGAAGATTGAAAGAGTAAATGTTGAGATGATACTAGAATGGATAGAAAGATATTCAAATATATTCAAAGAGCCTATTACTAGATGTGTAAATAACTATGAAGCAGGAGCTTGGGAAGCATTAGAAACGCTAAAGAATGATATTTCATTCCCACAATTAATAACAATAGTAGAAAGTCTGCAAGCTGCAGTAGAAAAAATACCTATAAGAGAAGCATTTGACGAACTAGATACTGAAAGAGATTATTATCAAGAAAAGAGAAAAGCATCTAACGAAAAATTAATATCAAGAAAAGGAATGATAGGTAAAGTTATAGGATTTGCACCAATGATAGTATTGTTCGTAGGATATTTGATAGTTCCACTTGTTGCAATAGGAATTATGGCCATGACTTCTACATTTAGTACTATGGGAGGAATGGTTTAATAAACCCTAAAAAAGGAGGAAGCATATGGAAAACGCATCAAAAGCATTGTTAATTGCTGGTGGAATACTAGTATCATTAATAACAATTTCTATATTTACATTTGCTTATTTTAGAATGACATCATTTGCAGAAAATTCTGAAAAAAATCCTTATGAAGACGAGCTTTTAGCTTTTAATTCAGGATTTGAAGCATATAACAAAAATGTAATGTATGGTATAGATATAATAAGTGTATTAAATAAAGCAATAGATAATAATAAAAGATATGGTATTGAATTTTACGATGCTCCTAATCAACCGGACAGCTTAGACTATTATGTTAATATTAAATTCACATATAACGAAGGAAAACTTGAAGGTGAAAATACAAACAGGAAAGTAACATATAGCCTCAAAGATAATTATACAATAAGGGATAATACAATAAAAACTAAATTTATAGATCCAATATTTAGTAATCAAGATAGTATAAAAAACTTTAAAACAATAGGATTTAAGTGTAGTAAAATAACTTATAATAATTCACCAAGTAATATATTTGCAAAAGGAAGAGTAAATCAGTTAGAATTTGTAGAACTTGATGGTTAATTGTATGGAGGAAATCATATATGGAAAATGCAGCGAAAGCATTGTTAATTGCTGGTAGCGTATTAATTCGGAGTAATAATTTTATCAGTATTCGCATATGAATTTACTTATTTTGCTGCGACATCAAATGATATGTATGATAGATTAAATGAAAGCGAAATACTTGAATATAATGCAAAATATGAAAAGTATGCAGATCGACTTTTAGGAGAAGGCTATAGAGGAATAGAAAATGCATTATCATTACACGAATTTGTTACTATACTAAATTCAATAAAAGAATGGAATCAAACAAATGAATATAATAATGAAATTACATTGAATGTTATAGATAGAGCACATATAAGTGGTATAAATATAAACTTTTATATAGTTAATGATTCAGTAGTAGCAGACCAGTTGCTTTCAGATATAGTAGACCCAGAGAATTATTATTTTACATTTGAAAGTAAAAATATTCAATATGAAGCACGAACTGGCTTGATAAAAGATATAACTATGACAATGTTTAGAATAACATAAAATTTTGTAAAAATATTGCAATATAGCTGAAAATATGCTATAATATAAGGAGATATGATGAAAAAAACGATTTTCTTTTTAGCATTAATATTCATTATAGTTTTTATATTAATATTACTTCATATTAGTGAGGCAAATCAAATAAGAAATGAAATTAAATCATATAATGCAAGTTTTGAAGATTATGGCGAAAAGATAATTTATGGCGCAGATGTAATGACAATGATAAACAAGGCAATAGACAATAATACAAAGAATAAAATACAAAAAGATAGTGATGGAAATTATATAGACGATGGAAATTATTGTATAAAGATTAATTTGATTTTTTTAAGTACAGATGAAGAAGGCAAAGTTAATGAACTAGAATATCCAATGGAAAGACTAGAAAAAGCAGGCTTAGATGGATTTATAACAAATTTTTCATTAACAGAATTTGAGTGTAAATCGTTTGAATACAATGAAAAAGGAAGAATATCAAAGATAACAATAAAGCAACTAGAATTATAAAAATAAGATTTTAATATTGACATTATAAATAATAATGTTAAAATATAAATAAAGAAAAATTTAAAATTAAACTAGAAATAAAACAAAGGAGGAAATTTGTATGGAAAACGCATCAAAGGCTCTAATTATAGCAGGAGCCATATTAATCTCAATTATATTAATAAGTATAGGAATAATGGTTGTAAGCTCATCACAAGGTCTTACAGGACAAGCAACTGAAACTATGAACGCACAAGAAATTGAAGCATTTAACTCACAATTTACAGGCTTTGAAGGAGTACAAAAGGGTTCACAAGTAAAAACATTAATGACAAGAATAGCTTCAAGCAATGCTTCAAGAGATGAAGATCACCAAGTAACAGTAAAAGGACCAAATAATGAAACAACTACAGATGCAATTCGTTCAGCAGTTAGAGCAACATCTAATTATACAATAACATTTGAAAGTGATCCTACAACTGCCTTAATTAAATCAGTTACTATAACTGCAGGTTCTGGGTCAACAAATACTACTCACTAAATTTAAGTTATCTATATTAACTTGAAAGGATAAAAAAAGTGGAAAATGCGACAGATATAATGCAAATAATATTTGCAGTTTTTGTCTTTGCTGTAGCTGTGGCTCTTCTTTTTGGACAAGCAAGTCTTGCACAAAGTACAGCCGAATATCTAATAACTGAAAGTGATCCTACAACTTATTATGAGTATTATGAAAGTGATATGAATACTGTTGATCAAAATGGGAATAGGATAGTTACCTTAGAACAAATGATACCTACAATGTATAGGTATTTTACAGAAAGTATGGCTGTTACATTAATAGATCGAAATGGAGAGATTATCACAAGATTTGATAGGCAAACTGAAACTCTTTGCACAAGCTGGAATGACAGAAGTGTTTCTCAAAAGGAATTAGTTCTAAAAGAAATAAACTATGTGTTAGAACCAGTAGGTGCAAGAAAATTAAATAATGTTGATGAATTATATACTTTATTTAAGAGGATATATAAGCAGAAACCAAACAACTATCATCCAAAGGAATGTGATTGCCCTTGGAATGGATTGGAAGCATTAACAGCTCAAAGGATAGATTCAGATGTATCACGGAATCACAGCATATTTTAGTATTGCAAATCCAGGCTCACAGGCAGGTGCAAATTCTGAAAATCATGTAGCTTGCTTGGGTGAAGGAAATGGAATAGTAAATAAATATAGAAATGCTAGATTTACTGAACATTTAATACTTTATGATACAAATAGTTATTGGACAGATGATGAAGGTGGAGATAGATTATATGCTCCAAATGAATTAAGAGATCCAGTAAAAAGAGAAATAGTATATGTGTATTTAGATGGATAACTCTTTAATATTAAGAAGGGAGGTAATGTAATATGAATTTAGGAGAAGCTTTAGGAATATTTGCAGCAATAGTTATAGGTGCAAGTGCTATGTTTATTTTTCCAATGGCGTCAATAGCTGACAGAAGTGATGATGTAGCAGAAATTGAAATTCAATCAATTGTTGAAGAATTTGTAAATAATGCATCGAATACAGGTAAAATAACAACCTCAGATTATGATAAATTAGTTGCTGACCTTAATGCAACAGGAAATACATATGATATAGAAATGGAATTAAAAGTATTAGATGAAAATCCAACCAAGAAAAATACAGGTTTAATGGGTGATGAAACAAAGATAGGTGAAAATACTTATTACTCTAGATATACATCACAGATATTAGATACACTAGATAGGGATGGAACACTCTATATGAAAAAAGGAGATATAATAACTGTTAAAGCTTATAATAATAACAATACTTTATCTCAAGAATATAAGAGAGCAATGTATGGCATTAGTGGATCTAATACATATAAGATTTATGGCTCAGCAACTGCTGGGGTAACAACTACAGGATCAGGAAAATAAGTAATGTAAGTAATTTAGAAAAGGGGTCTTTATTCTTATAAATAAATTTAAGAGTAAAGACCCAATTTTACAAAAGGAGAAAGTGGAAGATATGAAATTGCAAAACTTTATTATCATTTTTTTAGCAATAGCTTTGCCAGTTATTCTTGTATTATCTTATTATGTTGGATTACAAGTAGATACTGCAACACTTAAAGCAAATTATAATTCTTATCTTTCAAAAGCAACACATGAAACTATGAGTGCTTTTCAAATAAATACAACAGAGGATGCTTTTTTAACTGTTGCCGATGCAAAAATAAGGGATATAGAAGCATCTTTAAATGTATTTTCTTCAACACTTGCCACATATTTTGAAATGTCTGGGGCAAGTAAAAGTCAAATAATGTCATATGTGCCAGCTCTTCTTTTTACTCTATATGATGGATATTATATCTATACCCCAACAAAATCTTGGGATACAGGCTCACTTTCACATGAATTAAAACCATATGTAAATTATGCGAAATCTTATAGTAATGGATCAAGATATTTGGCAATAAATTACACATTGGACAACTATGTTGCAGTTTATTATTATGATGGTAATTCATATGAATCAAAAGCTGGATATTTAGAGGTAATTCCTACAAATCAAGATGCATTTTTAAATGGCTTATCGGAAGAAGCAAAGAACTATTATAGAGAGGCATGGTCATATACAAGTTGGTTTAATGGAGTAATAGACAAAATAGATACTGCAGAAACTGATCTTCTAAAGATAAATAGCTCTAATACGCCATTACCAAGAGAAGCTTCAACATTTAATGATGAAAAATATGAAGTAATAAAAAATTGTATAACAAATAATCTTATTCAAGCAATGCATATATATGGAAAAAATGCAGCTAAAGAGTTTGAAATGCCAAAATTAACAGATTCAGACTGGGATATAATCTTAAACAATGTTTGCTTTATTTCATTTATACAAGGAATTCCAGTTGGAACTACTATGTATAATAATTATTGCATTGTTATAAGTTCAGAAAATAAAGAAATTGTATCAGAGACAACTACATACTACCTAAATGTAGATGAAAATGGAAATCCTATTGGCTCATATCATAGATTATGGTGTCCACATCTTTCAGGAGAATCAAAAATTATTGGTGCAAGTGGTGTAGAATTTAAAAATCAAGAAAGCTCAAAATATAAATCAGTTCCAGCTTGCTATTATTGTGTAGTTCGTGGCTCAAGTCCTTCATTTGACAAGGTAAATGATTATTATACAAAAAATAGTAACCCAATAGACTATAATTTAAGTGCAAGACAAAAAGCATATTTTTCATCAATGGCAATGCAAAAATTAAATTTATCAAAATTATCAAGCTTTATTAGTGGAAGCAAAAAATTAACGAAATAAATAGTTTTTGTTAAATTGGTTATAATATAAACAATAAATATTAAAAAGGATCAGAAAAATGAAAGATAATTTGAAGAAAATTTCGATTGCAAGTTTATTGTTTATATTATTAACAGCCTTAATATATATAAGTGATATAGCAAATCTCCCAAATCATTTAGTGTTATTTGAGGGAGAAGCTTTAAATTTAAAGACAGTTTTTGGCGTTGATGTAAAAACTGTCTTTTCAAGTAACCCAAATATTGAAGGAATAGACAATTATGAAACAATTACAGTTTCAGCAGATGCGACAGATAATGATTATACTGGAAAAGTAAATTTAGAAGTATCATTATTTGGAATAAAATTTAAAGAAATAAGTGTAGATATAATAAAAAATGCAGAGGTTGTGCCTTTAGGAAATCTTATAGGCCTAAAACTATATACAAGTGGTGTATTAGTCGTTGGCATGTCTGAGATAACAGGAATAGATGATGAAAAATATAAACCATATGAAAATTCAGGGATAATAGAAGGAGATATTATCGTAGAAGTTGATAAGAAAAAAGTTTCTTGTACAAATGAGCTTACAGAATGCATTGATGCAGCAGAAGGAAAAGATATGCTAATTACTTATATAAGAGAAGGAAAAACGATTGACACTATGCTAAAGGCAGTTAAGTCAGAAGACAATTCATATAAGATAGGACTTTGGGTAAGAGATACAGCAGCCGGAATTGGGACTGCAACATTTTATGAACCAGAAAGTAAAAAGTTTGCAAGTCTTGGGCATGGAATAGTTGATGTTGACACTAAAGAATTGATAGAAATATCATCAGGAGAGGTGGTAACTACTAATGTTTTATCTATTGTAAAAGGAACAGAGGGAAATCCACGGAAAAATTCAAGGCTCTATTGAAGGAACAAAAACAATAGGTAATATTTATAAAAATACTCCATATGGTATTTATGGCTTTTTAAATAATACTTACGATTTAGGTATTGACTTAAATAAAAAAATGCCAGTTGCATTAAAATCAGAAATAACAACAGGAAAAGCAACTATGATTTCTACCTTAGAAGACCGGTAGACCAAAAGAATATGAAATAGAAATTGAAAAAATCTATACTAATAATAGTATAGATAATAAAAGTATGGTTATAAAAATAACTGATAGTAATTTACTTGCAAAGACAGGAGGTATAGTTCAAGGAATGAGTGGAAGCCCAATTATACAAAATGGTAAAATTGTCGGAGCTTTAACTCATGTTATGGTAAATGAATTAAACCTCGGATATGCTGTTTTTGCAGAACTGATGGTAAAAGAAACCAATCAGGATTAATTATTATTTAAAAGCATTGGACCAATTTCTGTAACTGTTCCTGCACCTAAAGTTAAAATCACATCATTTGGTTTAGCATTTGATTTTAAAAACTTAACAATATAGTCAAATTTAGGTATATATTGTACAGATTTTCCAAGAGATACAATTTTATCTGCTAAATCTTTAGATGAAATATTGAATGTATTTTTTTCTCTAGCAGCATATACATCAGTAACAATGATATGATCAAAATCAAGTAAAGAATTTGCAAAATCATCAAGCAAATTTTTTAATCTACTATATGTATGAGGTTGGAAAACAACCCAAGATTCGTTAAATGTCTTTTTATTTAAAGCATCTGATGTAGCTTTAATTTCAGTAGGATGATGTGCATAATCGTCAAAAATTCTGACATCATTAAAAGAGCCTTTATATTCAAGGCGTCTGTTTGCACCAGTAAAACTTGAGAAAGCAGCTTTTATATGTTCATTTGAAATTCCATAACTATTTACTAGAGCAATACATGCTGTTGCATTTAAAACATTATGGATTCCGAGGAATAGAAAGAGTGAAGTTATCAAAAAATATTCCATCTTTATATACATCAAAACTAGCAAATCCATTTTTATCAAATTTAATATTCTTTGCAAAGAAATTAGCATTTGTATTTTTTATTCCAAAAGTAATATATTTTTTGCAATTAGTACATTTTTCAAGACCTTTACTATTTTCATCGTCAGAATTATAAACTAAAAGACCATCTTCAGGGATTAAGTTTACAAATTTTCTAAAAGATTTTTTAATATTATCTATATTTTTAAAATAATCTAAATGGTCATTATCAATATTTAAAACAATTGCAGATTTTGGATGAAAATTTAAGAAACTTTCTACATATTCGCAAGCTTCTAGTACAAAATAATCACTATTTCCAATTCTATAATTTCCATTTAACTCTTTCAAAATAGCTCCAACTTGAACATTTGGATCTAATCCCGCTTGCATAAAGCAAAGTGATACAAGTGATGTTGTAGTAGTTTTTCCATGAGTTCCAGATACACAAATAGTTTCTTTAAAAGTTTGAGTTAGTTTTCCAAGAAAAACAGCTCTTTCGCAAGTAGGAATACCTAATTTATTTGCTTCTAAAAGTTCAGGGTCTTCTTTAGAAATTGCAGCAGTATAAACAACTAAATCTGCATTTTTTATTTTATCCAAATTGCTACCAATTGTAACATCAATTCCATGAGAAATAAGAGTGTCAGTTATTTCAGAACTTGCCCAATCAGAGCCTGTAACATGAATGCCTAAATTTATAAGAGTTTCTGCAATAGCACTCATACTTATTCCACCAATACCAATAAGGTGTATTGTATTATATTTCTTTATTTCATCCATTGTATGTACCATGTAAATTCATTCCTCTCATATGTATTGTTTTAAATCGTACATAATTATATAATTATTATATGAATATTGCAAGCATTTTGACAAAATTTAAAATAGGAGAGTAATCTTATTTCTATCTTGTTTTATAAAATTTTCCTTCTTTAAATATGAGAGCTCCCTTGACATTGAGCTTCTATCAACTGCTAAATAATTTGCAAGCTCTGTAATGGAAAATGGCAGAGTAAAAGTTTTACCGTATTTTTTAGAAAGAAGTCCAAAGTAACCTAAAAGTTTATCACGAGTGGACCTTCTAGATAATAAATCAACTCTAGATGTTAAGTCTAATATTTTAGTAAGAATAATGTTAGGTATAGAAGCAACTAGTGTTTTATGAAAAGGACAATTTATTTTACATTTCTTATTAATGTCATCATATGAGAAAAGAAGTACTGTACATTTTTCTTTTGCTTCTACAATAAATTCACTATTTGTGTTTATATCGTAAAAAATTTCACCAAATACAGAGTTATTTGTAAAACGCTCTGTAACAATCCTATTTCCATTAATATCGTATCTAACTAAATCAGCATTTCCTGATAGTAAAATGCAAAATTGATTACGATTTACTAAATATGTAGTAATTGTTTCTCCTTTATTGAAAACTTTAACTTGTGCTTTAGAGCAAGATTTTGAAAAATTATTTGCAAAATTTGCAATATCAAATGAATCAACCATTAAAAAAGGCCTCCTATAAAAAATAAAGTATGATATACTTTTATTTATAAAAGTATATCATACTGATGTTGCAATTGCAACACATAAGAAAAAATGAAAATAAAAAATTTAAACTCTGAAAGCTAGTATTATCAAGCAATACAAGGAAAATTACAAAATAAAATATTTTGTCTTTAAATTGTAATATAATTGTAATATTTCTTAAAAAGGTTCTGACTGAATGAAAAGCAAAGTTCAAAAAAACAAGTGTTGCAATTGCAACAGATTATCAAAAAAAACAAATATATAATCTGGATAGATTAAACGATAGGGGGAAAAAATTATGAAGATAATTAAAAGAGACGGAAGAGCTGTAGATTACGAAAGAGCAAAGATTCAAACAGCAATCGAAAAAGCAAATAATGAAGTAAGAGGAAAAGAAAAAGCAAGTAAAGAAGAAATCGCTAACATAATAAAATACATCGAAGATTTAGGAAAAAAGAGAATGTTAGTTGAAGACATCCAAGATATTATTGAACAACAATTGATGGAAATTGGAAAATATGATTTAGCTAAAAAATATATAGTATATAGATATACAAGAGCATTAATTAGAAAACAAAATACAACAGATGAATCAATACTAAGTTTAATCAAAAATTCAAATAAAGATGTTATGGAAGAAAATTCAAATAAAAATGCAGTAATTGCATCAACACAAAGAGATTTAATTGCTGGAGAAGTTTCAAAAGACTTAACAAAGAGAATATTACTTCCTGAAAAAATTTCAAAAGCACATGAAGAAGGAATTTTACATTTCCATGATGCAGATTATTTCTTACAACCAATACATAACTGTTGCCTAATTAATATAGGAGATATGCTAGACAATGGAACAGTTATGAATGGAAAAATGATTGAAACCCCAAAGAGCTTCCAAGTTGCATGTACAGTTATGACACAAATAATAGCATCTGTTGCAAGTTCTCAATATGGTGGACAATCAGTAGATATTAGACATTTAGGAAAATATTTAAGAAAAAGTCGTGAGAAATTTAAGAAACAAATAGAAGAATTAAATACAGACGGAAAATTATCAGAAAAAATGGTAGAAGAATTAGTTGATCAAAGATTACAAAGTGAATTAAGCTCAGGAGTTCAAACAATTCAATATCAAATAAATACATTAATGACAACAAACGGACAATCACCATTCGTTACATTATTCTTAAACCTAGATAAAGATGATGAATACATCGAAGAAAATGCAATGATAATTGAAGAAATCTTAAAACAAAGATATAAAGGAATCAAAAACGAAAAAGGTGTATATATAACACCAGCATTCCCAAAACTTGTATATGTACTAGATGAACATAACTGCTTAAAAGGTGGAAAATATGATTACTTAACAAAACTTGCTGTAAAATGTTCTTCAAAGAGAATGTATCCAGATTACATATCTGCTAAAAAAATGAGAGAGAACTATGAAGGAAATGTATTCAGCCCTATGGGATGCAGAAGCTTCTTAATTCCTTGGAAAGATGAAAATGGAAACTATAAATTTGAAGGAAGATTTAATCAAGGTGTTGTGAGTATTAACCTTCCACAAATTGGTATAATTGCAGGAAATGATGAAGAAAAATTCTGGAAATTATTAGACGAAAGACTAGAACTTTGTAGAGAAGCCTTAATGTGCAGACACTATGCTTTACTTGGAACATCAGCAGATGTAAGCCCTATACATTGGAGATATGGAGCAATTGCAAGACTTGAAAAAGGTGAAAAAATAGACAAGTTATTAAAAGGTGGATATTCTACATTATCACTTGGATATATTGGAATATATGAAGCTACAAAGGCAGTAAAAGGAGTATCACATACAACTCCTGAAGGAAGAGAATTTGGACTTAAAATTATGCAACATTTAAAAGATACAACAGCTAGATGGAGAGAAGAATCAGGACTTGGATTCTCATTATATGGAACACCAGCAGAAAGCTTATGCTATAGATTTGCAAGAATAGATAGAGAAAAATTTGGAATTATCAAAGATATAACAGATAAAGGATATTATACAAACTCATATCATGTAGATGTAAGAGAGAAGATAGATGCATTCCATAAACTAAAATTTGAAAGTGATTTCCAAAAACTTTCAGGAGGAGGAGCAATCTCTTATGTAGAAGTTCCAAATATGAAGCATAATCTAGATGCATTAGAAGAAGTTGTAAAATTTATTTATGATAACATTCAATATGCAGAATTTAATACAAAATCAGACTATTGCCAAGTATGTGGATTTGATGGAGAAATCATAATAAATGATGAAAATCAATGGGAGTGCCCAAACTGTGGAAATAAAGATAAGAGTAAGATGAATGTAGTAAGACGTACTTGTGGATACCTTGGAGAAAACTTCTGGAATGAAGGAAAGACAAAGGAAATTAAGGCTCGTGTATTACACTTATAAAATTTCTTCAATAATCAGCATCTTGCGTTGTAAGACATCTAGAATCTACTAATTCTTGAAAAAATTTTGAAGAAAAAGAGGAATTGAAAATGAATTACGCAACAATTAAAAAATATGATGTAGCAAATGGACCGGGAGTTAGAGTTAGCTTATTTGTTAGTGGATGCTCACATCACTGCAAAGGCTGCTTTAACCAAGAGGCATGGGACTATAATTATGGAAATGCTTTTACAGAGCAGACAGAAGAAGAAGTTATGGAGGCTTTAAAGCCAGATTATATAAAAGGATTATCTTTGCTTGGAGGAGAACCACTAGATTTAAAAAATCAAGAAGGCTTGCTTCCAGTTGTAAAAAAAGCAAAAGAACTATATCCAGATAAGCCAATTTGGTGCTACACAGGTTACTTATTTGATAAACAAGTTGTAGGCGAAATGGCAAAAAATAATCAGACTACAAATGAATTATTAAAATATATTGACTATGTAGTAGATGGGCAGTTTGTAGAAGCACTAAAGAATCCATCACTTAAGTTTAGAGGCTCAGCTAACCAAAGAATTATTGATGTACAAAAGTCACTTCAATCAAATGAAGTTGTCCTATGGGACAAAATGGATGTACAATAGATAATAGATTAAGTAGAAAAACACTTTGCTTAAATTTTAAGCAAGGTGTTTTTTTGTATAAATTTTCAAATAAAGGTAAAAATATAAACACAGGAGGTACATAAAAATGGATATGAATATTAATCGTATGAAAAATATTATAGTTTTAAAAGATTTGCCATCTAATATTGTTGATGAAGCAATTGTAATATTAAAAGATAAGCAAAAAGTAAAAATTGCTGAAAAGAATGTGGATAATAATAGCTTTTTAGCTTCTTCAGATGGAAATTCAGAAGTTGTAATCAATGAAGCAGAAACTTTAGTAAATGATTATATAAAAAAATTAGAAAAACAGAATGTATATAAGAAAAACCGAAGAGAAATAGATATAAAGAGTAAGAAGTTCCAAATATTAAGTATATTATTTGGAATAACTTCGATAATTAGTGTAACTATTAGCATTTTAAAATAATTATAAAAACTAAAAAATATTTAAAAAAATCTCACTTTTTGTGAGATTTTTTATTGACTTTTAATCGATTTTAATAGATAATTAATATGGTAAAATAACAAATGATTTTTTAATATACATAGGAGGAATATAAAATGTATTTATTCAATAAAATAACTGTAAATCCACAGTTACCTAAAAGAATAGAAAAACTTTCAGTCATTGCAAATAATTTATGGTGGTCTTGGAATTCAGATTTCTTAAGATTATTTAAAATCATTGATATAGATTTATGGGAAAACATTGGTAAAAACCCAGTTAAATTCTTGAAATTAGTTCCACAAGAAAAATTAGAAGAATACGCAAAAAATCGGAGAATTTTTAAGAGAATATGATAGAATTGTAAATAATTTCGAATCATATATGAATAGTAAAAACACTCTTTTTTCAAGGAAATTCCCAGAAAATAAGAATGATTTAATTGCATACTTTTCAGCTGAATATGGACTAGATGAAATAGTACAAATATATTCAGGAGGACTTGGTATCCTTTCAGGAGATCATTTAAAATCTGCAAGTGATTTAGGCATTCCACTAGTTGGAATTGGTCTATTATATAAAAAAGGATATTTCCATCAAGTAATAAATGGTCAAGGTAGACAAGAAAATGTATATAGAGACATCGAGCTTGAGAATTTACCAATAACCCCTGTAAAAGATGAGTTTGGAAATGATTTAATTATAGATTCAAGAATACAGAGAAAAAGACTATTCTTAAAAGCCTGGCAAGTAAATGTTGGTAGAGTTAAGTTATATTTATTAGACTCTGACATTGAAGAAAATGTCGATCAAGACTTTAGAGAGATAACTAAATATTTATATGGTGGAGACCAAGAAACAAGAATAAGACAAGAAATTGTTTTAGGAATGGGAGGAACAAATCTTTTAAATACATTGCATCTAAAACCTACAGTATACCATATGAATGAAGGACATTCTGCATTTATGTTATTAGAGCTTGCAAGAGAACTTGTAGAAGAAAAGAAAATCTCATTTAAAAATGCTATGAGTATTGTATCTTCGAAAACAGTATTTACAACTCATACTCCAGTTCCAGCAGGAAATGATATATTCCCAGTTGAATTAATGGAAAAATACTTCAAGAACTTCTGGCCAAGACTTGGAATAGAAAGAGAAGAATTTTTAAGACTTGGTATGAATCCAAAAGAGGAATTAGAACCAGGCTTTAATATGGGAATATTTGCACTTAAAATAGCAGGAAAGAAAAATGGTGTAAGTAAATTACATGGTGGAGTATCAAGAGAATTATTTAGTGATATTTGGCCTGAAATATCAGCAAATGAATCTCCTATTGGATATGTTACAAATGGTATACATACTTGTTCATGGCTTGCACCTTCTATGAAGGAATTATACAATAAATATCTTCCTCCATATTGGCAAGATAATATCCATTTAGAGCATACATGGGATAGAATAAATAATATTCCAAATAAAGAGCTTTGGGATGCGCATTACAGCAGAAAAATAAAATTAATGCAACTTGTAAGGAAAAATACAATAGATAGACTTAGAAGAAATGGAATGAGATATGAAGATATAATGGATATTGTATCAAAATTAAGTCCAGATAAGTTAACAATTGGTTTCGCAAGGCGTTTTGCAACATATAAAAGAGGAACATTAATTTTTAGAGATTTAGAAAGAATAACAGAAATATTAAATAATACTGAAACACCTGTACAAATTATATTTGCAGGAAAAGCACATCCAAGAGATATAGAAGGACAAGACTTAATTAAACAAATACATGAGATTTCTATGAAACCACAATTTAAAGGTAAAATTTTCTTCCTAGAAGATTATGATATTGCAATGTCAAGATATTTAATTAGTGGTGTAGATGTTTGGCTAAATAACCCAAGACGTCCTATGGAGGCTTCAGGAACAAGTGGACAAAAGGCTTCTGTAAATGGTGTGTTGAATTTTAGTATATTAGACGGCTGGTGGGTAGAAGGATACAACAAAGAAAATGGTTGGATCATAGGAAAAAATAAAGACTATGATTCATATGAAGTACAAGATAATGAAGATGCCCAAAGCATATATGATACATTAGAAAACAAAATTATACCAATATATTATAATAAAGATAAAGATGAAGCATTTTCAAGTGAATGGGTAAGACTTATGAAGAACTCTATAATGTCAACAGGATGGCAATATAGTACAGCTAGAATGCTTATGGATTATACAGAAAAAATGTATATCCCTCTTTGTAATTTATATAACAACTATTATTCAGATTTAGAAAATGTTATGAGACTTAATGAATGGATAGATGATACAAAGAATAGATGGGACAAGATAAAAATTAAGCAGTTAGATAATTTGAATAATGTAGTAATTGATGCAGGAAACAGCATAGAAGTTGCATGCAAAGTAGACCTTCAAAATATAAACCCAGAACATATATCTGTTCAAGTTTATTCAGGAAAAGTTTTAGAAAATGGTATATTAGAAAATATACAAGTAGAAGATATGGAAAGGTCTTCAAAAGAAGAAGATGTATATAGAGCAAAAATAAAATTATCAGTTGGTGGAGATTATGGATATACATTTAGAGTTATGCCAAAACATGAAATGATTTTAGATGCACAAAACTTAAATCTAGTAAAATGGATAACTGATGATATGCAAAAAGAAGAAAAAGACGAACCAAAGGAAGAGATTAAAGAAGAATCTAAGGAGGAACCAAAAGAAAAAGTAGAAGAAAATGCTTAAATTTCTACTTAAGAAAAAAGAAATTTAATTAATTTTGATTAAACTATTGCAAAATTTATAAGAAAACGTATATAATATAATTATTAATAATAACTAAAGAAAAAGGAGGATTTAGTTATGCCAGTTATTGATTTGACACAACCATTTATAGTAATTCTTAGCCTAGCTGCTATAATTTGTGCAATTTATTTAGGACATGAAATAAAAAGAGCAATTGTTCCAGCAATTGCATTGATTGTATGTATAATACTACTTGTAATACATGCTTTGCAATTGTTTGTATTTAGAGAAAATTATATAGCATATCAACAAATTTTATCTAGTTCATTGATAATAGATTTTGGATTTATACTAGTTACTTATTTAGCATATCTATGGATAGATGATATTGAAGCAAAACATAGGAATAAGAAGAGCATAGATAATAGCTTAGATTGGTTCTGGAGCAAAATTGTTTAATTATAAAATGAAATAAAACGAATAATTATTATTGCAGTACATATGCATTACTTTTAATATGTAAATGCATATGTACATTTTTAAAATATAAATATAGAAAGGAATGGAGAAGTAATGGGAAAACTAATTGCAATCGATGGTACAGATGGAAGTGGAAAAGAAACACAAATGAATATATTGCAAGAAAAGTTAAGCAAAAGAAATATAAATTTTAAAAGAGTAAGCTTTCCAAATTATGCATCAGAATCTTCAAGTTTAGTAAAAATGTACTTAAATGGAGATTTTGGAACAGATGCAAATCAGATTAGCCCATACATTGCTTCTACATTTTATGCAGCAGATAGATATGCAACATATAAAAAAGAATTAGAGGAATTTTATGAAAATGGTGGAATCATTCTAGCAGATAGATATACAACAGCAAATATGATTCATCAAGCAGGAAAAATTCATGATAAAGTAGAAAGAAAAAAATTTTTAGATTGGCTTTTAGATTTAGAATTTAATTTATATAAAATACCAAGACCAGATAAAGTATTTTTCTTAAATATGCCAACTGACTATGCTTTAGAATTAATAAAAAACAGAAAGAATAAAATAGATGACAGCACTAAAAAAGACATACATGAGAGAAGCAAGGAACACTTATATCAAAGTTATAATGCAGCATGTGAAGTTGCCAAAGATTATAATTGGAATGAGATTAAATGTGTAGCTGACCGGTAAAATACGAACAAGAGAAGAAATTGGAGAAGAAATATTTAAGATAGTTGAGGAAATAATTTGAAAAAAATAGGTTTTTTCGGAGGAGCATTTAACCCTCCAACAAATGCACATATAGAACTTGCTAAAAAAGCAATAATTGAATGTAATCTTGATAAAATAATTTTCATGCCGATGGGTGACTGGTATGAAAAGACTGGAATGGCAAGTGCTAAAGATAGATATAATATGCTAAAACTTATATCTTCAGATAATCTAGAAGTTTCTGATTTAGAAATAAAGCAAAAGCAAAAAATGCATGCAATAGATGCTTTTAGAATGATAGATAAATTATACCCAGATGTAGATAGATATTTTATAATGGGAGCAGATAATTTTATATCTATTTTAAAGTGGAAAGAAAGCAAAGAATTAATAAAAAATTATAAATACATAGTTTTTGAGAGAAAAGATATTAATTTAACAAAATATATAGATGAGAATGAAGAGATAAGAAATCATAGACAAAATATAACAATAATAAAAAATGAAACACATATAAATTTTAGCTCTAGCAGATTTAGAAATTGCACAAATAAAAATGAATTAAACGAGTGCAAAATTATACCAAAAGAAGTTTATAACTATATAGTAACAAATGATTTATATAAAATGGATTAGATAACACAAAGCAAAAGGAATGATGAAATGATATTAAAACATATTTTAAAGCAACCAAAAAGACTTATTTTAAAAATAAAAAATGCAAAAAATCCTTTTGCCTTTTTATTAAACTTGCTACTTAGTTCAAGAACAATAATACTTTTTATGATAATTATATTCTATTTAAAAACTCTATTTTTCTATAATAATATTGATGTCGAAGTAGATGGAGAAAATCCAACTTTATTATTAACAATAATCTTTATATTGATATTATTAACCCCATGTTTATTAATAAAAAAGAATAAGAATAGATTTTATGTAGCACTTTGGACAGACATTTTAATAAGTTTATTATTATTTGCAGATAATGCATATTGGAATTATTCATCAGGTATGCTTTCTGTTTCACAGGTACTATATGTAAAATATGCAGAAGAAATATCTGGTGCTTTGCCATATTTATTAGAATTAAAGAGCTTTTTATATCTAATAGATATTCCGATATTTTTAGTAATTTGGCATTTTGCAAATATTGATATGAAAAATAAAAAGTCAAAAGTGGTAAAAAATAAAGGAAAGAGAAGATTAATTTTTGCTTTAGTATATGTTTTATGCATTATTCCTTTGGCAAAAGACAAAATGGTGTGGGCATTTAAAACAATGAATGAAAATCCATATGTAAAGCAAATTCAAGTTTCGATAGGCTCTATATATGGTTACCACATCTTAGATGTATATAATTCAGTAAATGTAAAGAAAAATTCTAAATACAAGACATATAAACAAATAATGGACGAATATAGTAAAATAGATACATATTCTAAAGAAAACTTTTCAGATGACGAGAGTTTTACTGGTATTGCAAAGAATAAAAATGTAATAATTTTGCAGTTAGAATCTGTACAAGAATTTGTTTTGCATAAAGAAATAAATGGAAAAGAAATAACTCCAAATTTGAATAAATTTTTAGATGAAAATATAGAAATAACTAATATGATGTCACAAAGCTATACAACAACAGCAGATTCTGAATATTCAGTTTTAACATCACTTTATCCACTAGAAAATGGAATAGCATTTAGCAGGTATTCTTCTAGTATTAACAATGACTTATTTAAAGCATATAAAGATAATGGATATACAACAGCTTATATGCATGGAAATAATAAAGAATTTTGGAGTAGAGGAAATGTTTATGGCAGACTTAAAGTAGATGATAAATTATTCTTACCACAATTTGAAGATACTTCAGAAATGATACAAGGGTATTTATCAGATGAGCTTTTATATAGACAAGCAGTAGAAAAATTTGATATATATGAAGAACCATTTTTTGCATTTTTAGTTGCTGCATCATCTCATATAAATTATGGGTTAGATGGAATTATAGATAGAGAAAATAAAGTAAATATAGATGTAGGAGAATATAAAGATACATTATTTGGAAAGTATTTAGAATCTATAAATTATGCAGATTATGCATTCGGAATTTTTATAGATGAACTTAAAGCAAAAGGACTTTATGATGATACAGTAATTATTGTTTTTGGAGATCATTATGGATTAGGAATGTATGATGAAGAGATGGAAGAATTTTTAAAACAGCAAAATCCAAATTATAATGATATATCAAGCCATATAAACTATGTAAATGTTGCATGTGGTATGAGAATTCCAGGAATTAGTAAAGAAAAAATAGAAAAAACAGTTTCTAAGGTTGATATAAAACCGACACTACTACAAATTTCAGGAATTAATGATGATTTTTCACTAGGAAGGTCAATTTTTAGTACAAAAGACTATGCTTATATTAATAACTGTAATATAATAACTGATAAGTACTATTATTTGGATGAAGATTGGTATGAAATAGAAACAGGAAAAATTATTAATTTAGAAGAAATAGATGAAGAAGAGAAAGCAAAGCTTAAAACACTTGAGGGAAATGTACATAAAGAAATGGATATATCATCATCAATTGCTATTAATAATTTATTAAAATAGAACAGAATATATATAAATTAAAAAATTTACAAAAAAATTAACAAATTTTATATATTTTATGATACAATATATGCAGTTTGAAAAAATATAGAAAGGATTGTTATAAAATGGAAGATGTAAAATACAAACGAGTTTTATTAAAACTTAGTGGAGAGGCATTAGCAGGAGACAACAAAACGGGAGTTTATGCAGATGTAATAGGAAAAATTTGTGATGAAATAAAAAAAGTAGTAGAAATGGGAGTACAAGTTGGAATAGTTGTAGGAGGAGGAAATTTCTGGAGAGGCAAGTATGGACACCAAATGGAAAGAACAACATCAGACTATATGGGAATGCTTGCAACAACAATGAATGGACTTGCACTTCAAGATACATTGGAAGCAAGAGGAATAAAGACAAGACTTCAAACTGCAATTGAGATGAGACAAATAGCAGAACCATATATAAAAAGAAAAGCAATTAAGCATCTAGAAAATGGTAGAGTTGTAATATTTTCATGTGGTACTGGTAACCCATATTTTACAACAGATACAGCAGCAGCACTTAGAGCTGCAGAAATTGATGCAGAAGTTATTTTACTTGCGAAAACAATTGATGGAGTATATTCAGCAGATCCAAAATTGGACCCTACTGCAGTAAAATTTGATAAAATTTCATATTTGGATATTTTAAATAAAGACTTGAAGGTAATGGATTCAACAGCTACATCATTGTGTATGGATAATAATATACCACTTCGTGTATTTGCAATAGCAGAGCCTGAAAATATAGTAAAAGTTGTAAAAGGTGAAAATATTGGTACAATAGTAGAATAAAATATAAAAGAACATATAAGTTCAAATGGAGGTTTTTATGGATTTTAGTAACATTGAAGGAAAAATGGATAAAACAATAAGTGTTTTATCAGAAAATTTTGCAGAAATTAGAGCAGGAAGAGCAAATCCAGCAATTTTAAACAAGGTTAAGGTTAATTATTACGGTGTAGAAACACCAATTAGCCAAGTTGCAGGAATTTCTGTTCCAGAGGCAAGACTTATCGTAATTCAACCTTGGGATATGAGCATTTTAAAAGAGGTAGAAAAGGCAATACTTGCATCAGATATTGGAATTACACCAAATAATGATGGAAAGGTTCTAAGACTTGCTTTCCCTGAATTAAATGAAGAGAGAAGAAAAGAAATTGTAAAAGACATAAAGAAAATTGCAGAAGAAGCAAAAGTTTCTATTCGCTCTTTAAGAAGAGAGGGCTTAGATGACGCTAAAAAACAAGAAAAAGATGGTAACATCACAGAAGACGATTTAAGAAATGCAGAAAATCAAATTCAAAAACTAACTGATAAAAAAATCGAAAAAATAGATGAATTACTTGCAGCTAAAGAAAAAGAAGTTATGAGTGTTTAAGAGATATAATATAACAGTAGTTGTTGAAAGGAATGAATATTAATGAATGATGGACCAAAGCATATAGCCATAATAATGGATGGAAATAGAAGATGGGCAAGGCTTAATGGACTAACTACGAAGCTTGGACATAAAGAAGGAGCAGAAACCCTAAAAAAAATAGCTAAATATGCAAATAAAATCGGACTAGAATATCTTACTGTATATGCTTTTTCAACAGAGAATTGGAAAAGAACTGAAGAAGAAGTAAGGGGACTAATGCTTCTTTTTAGGACATATCTTCATAGCGTTGTTACTGCAACTGATACTGAAAATATAAGAATAAAGATAATAGGAGATATAGAAAAACTTCCATCAGGAGTTAGAAGAAACATAGAACTTGCAATGGAAAAGACAAAAAATAATACAGGACTTACACTTTGCATTGCAATTAATTATGGTGGTAGAGATGAAATTACAAAAGCAGTTCAAAAGATTGCAAAAGATGTAAAAGAAAATAATATAAAATTAGAGGACATAAATGAAAATTTAGTTTCTGATTATCTATATACAAAAGGAATACCAGATCCAGACCTTTTAATCAGAACAAGTGGAGAACTTAGAATAAGTGGATTCTTACCTTGGCAAATAGTTTATACAGAATTTCTTTTTGTAGACAAATATTGGCCAGAATTTACTGAAAAAGATTTAGATGAAGCAATAGCTACATATGAAAAAAGAAATAGAAAATTTGGAGGAAAATAGTCCTATGGATATTAAAAGAATTCTAACAACAGTTTTAGGATTGCCTTTAGTAGTAGTAATTATAATATTTGGTAATAATATGGTTATAGATGCATTTTTTGGGATTGTTGCATTAATAAGTATCAAAGAATACTTTGATGCCTTTGCAAAAAGTAAAAATGCAAAACCAATTAGATGGATTGGATATTTAATTGCAATAAGTATAGCTTTCTTAAGACTATTCCATTTGCAATCGTCACTTTCAGAAGTAGGGGAAGATATGTTAAATATGATGTTTTGCTTAGTAATTTTTTCAGTATTTATCGTATTTTTTCATGTACTTAATTCTGGAATGAAAACTTCTGTTGTAGATGGTGCAATTACAGTATTTGGAATTTTATACATTCCTGTGCTTATGTTATTCTTACCAATATTAAGATCTTCAGAAAGAGGAGTATTTTTAATTTGGTATCCAATTATATGTGGCTGGGCAACTGATATTTTTGCCTATCTTGCAGGAAAAATATTTAATACAAAGAAACATAAATTTAGTAAAATAAGTCCAAATAAATCAATAGAAGGTTGTATCGCTGGAGCAATTGGAGGAGTAATAATTTCTCTAGTATACACAGTAATTTGCAATACATATTTCTTTACAAATATATCATATATATATATTATTCTTATTTCACTTTTACTTAGCATTGTAGGTCAAGTAGGAGATTTTGCAGCATCTAGTATAAAAAGATATAATAATATAAAAGATTATAGTAATTTAATTCCAGGACATCGGAGGAATGTTAGATAGAATAGACAGCATATTGTTTATCGCACCAATTGCCTATGTATTACTTATGAATATTTAAAGCAAATTTATGAAAGGAAGAGATTAAACTTAAAATATGGTAACTACTTTAATAGGAATTATTAAGACAATTATATTGCTTGGAGTTTTAGTAATTATACATGAAGGTGGACATTTTATTGTAGCTAAATTATGCAAAGTCAAAGTAAATGAATTTTCTGTTGGATTTGGCAGAAAACTTTTACAAAAAGAAATAAAAGGAACACAGTATTCACTTCGCTTAATTCCCCTTCGGAGGCTATGTAAGCTTAGAAGGAGAAGATGAAGCTTCCACAAAAGAAGGCTCTTTAACTAATGCAAGCTTTTGGAAGAAGGCTGCAATCGTTCTTGCAGGACCTATTGTAAATATAGTATTTGCACTTGCAGTATATTTTGCACTAATTGCTGTTATGCATAACATACAAATTGCATGGGAAAGCACAATAAGATTTATAGGTGCTTTTTTAGATAGTATAAGAATAATGCTAACTGGAGGAGCAAGTATAGATGATTTAGCAGGACCTGTTGGAATTACTGCAATAGTTAGTAAAACCTCAGGCCTAGCAGATTTTGTTTATTTATTATCTATAATTTCACTATCACTTGGAATAACAAATCTTTTACCAATTCCACCACTTGACGGTGGAAAACTTTTAATTTATATAATAGAGAAAATTAAAAGAAGTCCATTAAAAGAGGAAAATTCACTCAAAATTCAAATGCTTGGATTTGCTTTTATTATGGCACTTTCAATGATTGTTATGTGGCATGATATAACAAGAATTGGAAGCTTGATGTAATATAGGATATAAAAGGATGTGATTGTATGGCTGAAAAAGTTGGAATAGTTTTATCAAGAATGCAACCATTGCATATTGGTCATCTAGGCTTAATAGATATTGCAATGTCTGAAAATGATAAAGTATTAATAGTTATTGGAAGTAGTAATAAAGAAAAAACAATTAGAAATCCTATTGGAATTAATTTAAGAAGAGAAATATTAGAAGAAGCATTAGAAGATAAATACGGAAAAAATTATGAAGAAAAAATAGAAATAGGGGAACTTCCAGACTGGTCTATGGAAACAGATATAGATTCTAATTTAGAATGGGGAAGATATTTTTATTATAATGTAGTTTCAAATATAGAGCAAAAGAGCTTTACTCTATATTTTTCAGATGAGAAAGAGATAATAGACAATTGGTTTCAAGATACAGCTATAAAAAGAAGGATAAATTTTAGGTTATTTAATAGAGATAAAATGTTTGAAGCAATATCATCAACAAAAATAAGAAATGCATTTTTAAATGATGATAGAGAATATATTAAAAAAAGTGTTCCAAATGCAGTTTTTAAAAGATTTGATATAATACAAAAGATTTTAAATGATGTATATACAAACCCAGAACAGGACAAGATTATGGAGGAATAAAAAGCAAAATGAAAGTTACAGATTTTGATTACGAATTACCAGAAGAATTAATTGCACAAGTGCCACTTACAAAAAGAGATACATCTAGGCTCATGGTATTAGATAGAAAGAAAAATACTATAGAGCATAAAATTTTTACAGATGTTATAGATTACCTAAACGAGGGAGATTGCTTAGTTATAAATGATACAAAGGTAATTCCAGCAAGACTATATGGTAAAAAGCAAACAGGAGCAAATGTAGAATTTCTACTTCTAAAAAGGCTAGAAGGAGATATTTGGGAGAGCATTGTAAGACCTGGCAATAAATTAAAACAAGGAACAGTTGTAATATTTGGAGATGGTATTTTAAAGGCTGAAGTTTTAGACATAATGGAAGGTGGAACTCGAAAGGTAAAATTTACATATGATGGTATTTTTAATGAAATACTAGATAAAATAGGACTTATGCCGCTTCCACCATACATACACGAGGAATTAAAGGAAAGAAATAGATATCAAACAATATATGCAAAGCATGAAGGCTCTGCTGCAGCACCAACTGCAGGACTTCATTTTACAGATGAACTATTGCAAAAGATACAAGAAAAGGGAATAGTTATTGCAAGAGTTACACTTCATGTAGGGATTGGAACCTTTAGACCTGTAAAAGAAGAAAATGTAGAAGACCATGAAATGCATAAGGAGCATTTTTATGTAAAAGAAGAAGATGTAGAAAAAATAAACAAGGCAAAAGACAATGGACATAGGGTAATTGCAGTTGGAACTACATCATGTAGAGTATTAGAGACAATTGCAGATGAAAGTGGACATGTTCACTCAGTAGAGGCAGATACAGGAATATATATATATCCACCATATAAATTCAAATGTATAGATGGACTAATTACAAATTTCCATTTACCAAAATCTACACTTTTAATGCTTGTTTCAGCACTAGGAGGAAGAGAATTTATCCTTCGTGCATACAAAGAAGCAGTAAAAGAAAAATATAGATTTTTCAGTTTTGGAGATGCTATGATTATTATCTAGAAGTTATATACACTTGTGAGCTGACAAATTTCACAACCCATGCATATTTCATATTTCCCTTCAAATATAAGCTTTAATGTATTTATAAATTCATCTTCTTTTGTATGATTAGTCAAGTGAATTATAAGTTTTTTTGGAGTTAGATTAAGTAGAGTATTTAAAGCATAATCATTTGATGAGAAGGTTATATCAGATAAGTATTTCTGATTAAAATTCTCATCAGTATCAATTGGAATGATATTTTTTTGATTATCAAGTAAAATACTTTGCTTTTTTTTATTATAAATAAGATGTATTAACGATTCCTTCGAAGGAGTTAATTTCACATAAAGCTTTAGCAAATTGACAAATTCTAAATATTCTTTATCAGTAATATATTTATTTACTGCAATATCTACGATATAGTCTAAATTTTTGATATAGTTACTTAATCTAAAATTAATAAATCCTTCTAAAACAAGCGATTTATTAATTTCGATATATTTTAATACTTCATAGTATATAGCAAAATAGTTATCTTCTTTTGTTATAGTATCAGAATTTATAAATTCCTCTGCAATTTTAATTATTTCCTTCTTCTCAGATGAATGAAAATAAAAGTAATTATAGTTTATAATTCTTCTGATAAGCTTCTTTTGGTAAAAACGAATAATAGTATCTGTTAATATAGAAGAAATTTTATCATAAAAGCTTTTGGAATCTTCTCCATTATAATGAATAATTATATTTGTATAAAGTTTAAATGTTTTAAGCCTTATAATTATAGAACTTAGGTCAATTTTTGATATATTGCATTTTATGAAGTTAAGAAGCTCAGGGTTATTGTTCTTTATGCATAATGATTTCACAAAAAAAGACCTCCTCAAATTAATATTTAAAATTATTATCCTCTAAATTTTGAGAGTTTATACATTATCTTATTCAAAACTAAACTTTTTGCAACTTGTTCTTGTTTATTTTAGCCTATCCACATTTTACCTTCTAAAATTATACTAATGTACATATACATCTATTAAGAGGTGTGTACAAATGGAAAGGGTTTTTAGTCAAGATGAACGAATTAGAAGAGCAGAAGAAATTTATTTAAGAAGGCAAAATTTAAGGCAAAGAACAAGAAGGGCAACTGTAAATGTTTCAGAAGCTCCAAAAAACTTTAGATTATTTAAAAAATTAATTCTTCAAATTGTTATTTGCATTCTAATATATATAATTTTCTATCTTATAAATACAACAAACTATAGCTTTTCAGAAAATGTATTAAACAGAGTTAAGAGCTTACTATCTTACGATATAGATTTTGCAAGTATTTATAACAGAGGTATAGAATCTATAAATAATTTCTTATATAGTGAAAATAGTGAGCAAAATGAAGAAAAAGGTGCAGAGCAAAATATATTAGAAAACATAGAAAATATAGAAAGCTCTGAAAATCAGGAAACAAATATAGAAAATATATCGCAGGAAGAAAATATGAGCCAAACAGAAGAAGTGGCCGATGATGAAAGCCTTACTCAAAATGAAATAAGCTCAGCAGAAGAAAGTGAATTAGATAGAATAAAAAATAAATATGCATTTGTTTTACCGATAAATGAAGGAAAGGTATCGTCAGAATATGGGACAAGAGAAGTTACTTCAAGTGTTGTAACAGCATACCACAAAGGAATAGATATTGGAGCAAATATAGGTACGCCCATATATGCAGCAACTGATGGAGAAGTTATAATTGCACGAAATTCTCCAAGTTATGGGAATTATATAATGCTTCAAAATGATGAAGTAAAAACTGTGTATGCACATTGTAGTGAGCTACTTGTAAATGTTGGAGATAAAATTGAAAAAGGCAGAAACATCGCAAAAGTTGGAGCTACTCGGTAATGTTACAGGAGCACATCTTCATTTCGAAATTAGAATAAATGATGTATGTATAGACCCTAGAAGCATTCTAGCATTTCAAATGTAAAATTTATTTCAAGGAGAAAAAATGCATATTAAGTTAGATTTTAAAATATTTATATTTATTTTATTTTTTTTTGTTACAAAACAGATACAAATATATATCGAGCTTATGATATTTGCCTTATTACATGAAATAGGACATATAGTTTGTGGGATAGCATTAGGACTTAAATTAGATAGAATTGAGATTATGCCAGTTCGGCTTTGCATGCTTATTTAAGGTAGATACAGTAAATTATAATAAAAAAATAATGAAAGATAGTTTATTGAGCTTAAAGAAACTAATTATCGCTTTTGCAGGACCATTCGTAAACCTACTATTTATCGTATTATTTATAATGCTAAAGCAAAACCCAATATTAATTTACATTAATTTTATAATTCTTCTATTTAATTTGCTACCTATTTATCCATTAGATGGAGGAAGGATACTAAAATATCTTTTATCAATCTTTCATGGACGAAGAAAAGCCTATTCAATTACTTTTGTAATATCAAATATAGCTGCAATTGTAACAACCTTTTCAATATTGCTTTTAAGTATATATGTAAAAAATTTTTCGTACATATTCATAATTATATATATATGGATAGTCCTTATAAAAGAAAATAAAAAATATAAAATAAAGAAAAATATATATAAAATTTTAGAAAATAATATTGCAATAAATTAAGATTAATAGTAAAATAAAATTGAATTTCTATAGGAGGAATTAACATATGATAAAAAATAATAAGAGTGAAAAAGGTATTACATTAATAACCCTTGTAGTAACAATAGCATTACTTGTTATTGTTACAGGTATAATTGCAACTAAATCTTACACATCAGTACAACTTTCTAATTTGACAAAATTAAAAAATGATATCGAAATACTAAACAATAGAGTTGCCACATACTATGTAGAGCATGGAAGTTTGCCAGTATATAAAGTTGATGGTTCAGTTGTTACTAAAAGTAAAAGTGAGATAAAAGCATATACAGGCGAGGTTAGTGGTATGGATGGAGATATCTATTATGTAATAGATTTAGCAGCAATAGATAATGAAAGCTTGAACTATGGTGCAGATTATAAAGTTGAAAATTCAGTGAATAAATATGTTATAAATGGAGAGACTCATATAATTTATTACTTAAAAGGTGTTAGCTATGATGGAGAAATCTATTGTAGTGTTGACTCAATTGTAGAAGCAGACTAGAAAATTAAGCAATTTGACTTGAAAAATAAAACTATTTATGTTATAATTATTTGCGTTAATAAATTTTGTTAATAGATTTATTATCCTTGCTCATCATGGAGATGGGCTTAATATCCAGAAGGAGGTGAAAATAATGAATAAATACGAAAGTATAATCATTATTGGTCAAAATGTAGAAGAAGAAGGTATAAAAGCCTTAATTACAAAATTTACAGATTTGATTAATACAGAAGGTAAAGTTTCAAATGTAAACGAAATGGGAAACAGAAAACTTGCTTATGAAATAGGTAAGAACAAAGAAGGTTACTATGTAGTATTTGATTTTGAAGCAAAACCTGAACTAATTGCAGAACTTGAAAGAAATTATAGAATAACAGATGAAATTATCAAGTTCATAGTAGTTAGAAAAGATGAAGAATAATTAGAAAACTAAAGCACAGTATTGTTTGTATTACAATACTTGAAAGCCTAGATATATAATAAAATTGGAGGCAAAAAGTATAAGTAATAATAAAGCGAATAAAAAGCTTTTGTGAAAGGAATGAAGTATTATATGAACAAAGTAATTTTAATGGGAAGATTAACAAGAGATCCAGAGGTTAGATATACTCAAACAAGCAATACGCTAGTTGCAAGTTTTTCTCTAGCAGTAAATAGAAGATTTGTAAGACAGGGAGAAGAAAGACAAGCTGATTTTATAAATATTGTTGCATGGGGAAAGACAGGAGAATTTTGTAGTAAGTATTTCAAAAAAGGACAACAAGTAGGCGTAATTGGAAGAATTAATACTAGAACATGGGATGATGACAAAGGTCAAAAACACTATGTTACTGAAGTTGTTGCTGAAGAAACTTATTTTGCAGATAGCAGAAGAGGCGATGAAGCAGGTGCTGGAGGCATGGGAAATTTTGAAAATACTTTCGGAACAGAAGTTTCTCAAGGTAATTCGGAATTTGAATTAACACCTAATGACGATTTACCATTTTAAATAAATTAGAAAACAAGGGGGTTAGATAGAAATGGTTGATAAAAAACAAAATGGTAGAAGAAATAATAGAAACAATGATGATGATTACAATCCTAAGTTTAGAAAACAAAGAAAAAAAGTTTGCCCACTATGTGCAGACAAAAACTTTGTATTAGATTATAAGAATCCAGATCAATTAAAGAAGTTTATTAATGAAAAAGGTAAAATATTACCAAGAAGAGCAACTGGAGCATGTGCAAAGCATCAAAGAGATATAACTCTTGCAGTAAAAAGATGCAGACATATTGCAATGTTACCATATACACAAAATTAATTAATGGATAAACATAAAAAATACGCATGGGAAAATTCCATGCGTATTTTAAATTTTCTTAAAATCCTTCTTGATTTTTACCCTTTACTGATATAAAATTAAGAAGTAAATTATATGTACAAATATATACAAAAAACGGAGGCACTACTAATGACAGAAAACAAAAAGATAGTAAAGGATGTATTTAAAGATTTTGATTCAAAGGGCCACATCTTAGAGTGTGAAATATTAAATGTAAATCTTTTTAAAAAGACTAATAAACTTGAAATAGAGCTTAATTCTTGTGAAAATATCCAAATGGGACAAAAACTTGCTTTTGAATATTATTTAAAATCTAAATTTAGAGTACAAGATGTTGAGATAAAAATAAATGTTACAAAAGAAGCTACAAAAAAGGAAACAAAGGGCAAAAGCCAAGAAACACAAGAGGAATATTCTCCAATAATATTTGGAAATAAAAAGGCAAAATTTACAGATAAAGTAGTTAAGGTAAAAGATGTAAATTTAGATAGTGGGCGAGTAGTTATATGTGGAAAGGTTATTAAGCAAGAAATAAAAGAACTTAAATCAGGTAATTTTCTTATTTTAATTAATGTATTTGATGGAACTTGCACTATAACTTGCAAATTTTTTGTAAATGCAGATGAAAAAGATAAAGTACTAGAAAGAATAAATACTGCTCCTAGAGTTACAGTGGTAGGAGAAGCACAATTTGATCCATATGCAAAAGAAGTATCTATTATGGCAAAAGTCATAGTCGAGGCGAAGGATGAAGCAAAATCTGGAAGACAAGACCATAGTGAAGTAAAAAGAGTAGAACTTCATATGCATACGCAAATGAGTCAAATGGATGGAGTAACTCCAGTAGAAGACCTTATAAATAGAGCAAGAAGTTGGGGAATGAAGGCTATTGCAATTACTGACCATGGAGTTGTACAATCTTTTCCAAAAGCCAATCATGTTGTAGAAGATAATAATCATGATATAAAAGTTATATACGGAGTAGAAGCATATCTTGTACCAGATGGACAAGATATAGTGTATAATTCTAAAGGACAAGATTTAGATACCGAATATTGCGTATTTGATATTGAGACAACAGGTCTTTCTTTTAGAACAGAAAAAGTAACAGAAATCGGTGCAATTAAAATAAAGGGTGGCAAAGTTATAGATACATTTGAATGCTTTGTAAATCCTGAAAAGCCAATTCCATATGAAGTAATAAGTGTTACGCATATTACAGATGATATGGTAAGGGATGCAGAAACAATAGAGCAAGTTTTACCAAAGTTTTTAGAATTTGTTGGAGATAGCGTAATTGTCGCACATAATGCAAATTTTGATGTTGGTTTTATGAGATACTTTGCAAAGAATCAGGGACTTAAATTTGACAACACTTACATAGATACATTAGGACTTGCTCGTGCAATGTTTCCAGATTATAAAAAATTTAAACTTGGAATCATTGCAGAAAATTTAGGAATTCGTGTAGATGTAGCACATAGAGCCTTAGACGATGTTAAAACATTAGTCAAGGTTTTTGAAGTAATGATTAATAATTTAAAAGAAAAAAATGTAAAGACTTTAAACGAAATTGAAGGCGTATATGCTGACAATATAGATTTAAAGCATCTTCCAACATATCATGCAATAATTCTTACAAAAAATTATGTGGGATTAAAAAATTTATATAAGCTTATTTCTTTTTCACATTTGGATTATTTTTATAAAAAGCCAAAAATTCCAAGAAGCCTATATAAAAAATATAGTGAAGGCTTAATGATTGGAAGTGCGTGTGATCAAGGAGAGCTTTATCAATCTATATTAGAAGGCCTTTCAGATGAAAAAATAGAAGAAATCGCATCTTTTTATGATTATTTGGAAATACAGCCAATTGGCAATAATGAATACTTAATAAGAAATGGAACTATTGAAAATAAAGATGGTTTAATTGCGATAAATAAAAAAATAGTATCTCTTGGGGAGAAATTAAATAAACCAGTAGTTGCAACTTGTGATGTGCATTTCATGGACCCACAAGATGAAATATATAGAAGAATTTTAATGGCAGGGCAAAAATATGATGATGCCGATATTCAAGCACCTTTATTTTTGCGTACAACAGAGGAGATGCTTGCAGAATTTGGATATTTAGGAAGAGATAAAGCATATGAAGTTGTTGTAACTAATACGAATTTAATTGCTGATATGTGTGAGGAAATCAGCCCTATTTCAAAGCAAAAATGTCCTCCATATATCGAAGGCTGTGAAAAAACAATAGAAGATATTGCAATGAATAGAGCAAGAGAATTATATGGAGATCCACTTCCTGAAATTGTAGATGTTAGATTAAAAAAAGAGCTAGATTCAATTATAAAAAATGGATTCTCAGTTATGTATATTATTGCTCAAAAATTGGTATGGAAGTCTAATGAGGATGGATACTTGGTAGGTTCAAGAGGGTCTGTTGGATCTTCACTTGTTGCATATATGACAGGTATAACAGAGGTTAACGCTTTAAAGCCACATTACAGATGTCCAAAATGTAAGTATTCTGATTTTTCAGACCATGGAGTAAAAAATGGATTTGACCTTCCAGATGCTATATGTCCAAAATGTGGAGAGAAGCTTGTAAAAGATGGAGTAGATATACCATTTGAAACATTCTTAGGATTTAATGGAGATAAAGAGCCTGATATAGACCTTAACTTCTCAGGAGAATATCAATTAAAAGCTCATAAATATGCTGAAGTTATACTTGGAAAGGGTACAACTTTTAAAGCAGGAACAATTGGAACTATTGCAGAGAAGACAGCTTTTGGATATGTAAAAAATTATTTTGAGGAGAGAAATGAACATATTCCATCTGCTGAAATAGAAAGACTTGCTAAAGGGTGCACAGGAGTAAAGAGGACAACCCGGACAGCACCCAGGAGGAGTTATAGTTGTTCCAACAGGTCATGAGATATATGAATTTTGCCCAGTACAACACCCAGCAGATGACCCAGATTCTGATATTATAACTACTCATTTTGATTATCACTCAATTGATAAAAACCTACTTAAATTTGATATGTTAGGACACGATGATCCGACGGTTATTAGGATGCTCCAAGATATAACAGGAATTGATCCAAAAAGTATTCCACTAGATGATAAGGCAACAATGTCGATATTTTCTTCAACAGATGCATTGGGAGTTAGACCGGAACAAATAGATTCAAAAGTTGGAACTTTTGGTGTGCCTGAATTTGGAACTAGATTCGTTCGTGATATGCTTGTAGAAACGCTTCCAAAAACTTTTGAAGAGTTAGTTAGAATTTCTGGACTTTCACATGGTACAGATGTATGGACAAACAATGCACAAGAATTAGTTAAATCTGGAACGACAACCCTTTCTGAGGCGATTTGTACAAGAGATGATATAATGATATATCTAATAAATAAAGGACTTCCTGCTCAAAATTCATTTAAAATAATGGAATCTGTTCGTAAGGGTAAAGGTTTAAACGAAGAACAAGAAGCTCTTATGAGGGAAAATAATGTCCCTGATTGGTATATAGATTCATGTAAGAAAATAAAGTATATGTTCCCAAAGGCACATGCTGTTGCATATGTTACAATGGCTTTTCGTATTGCTTGGTTTAAAGTACATAATCCTCTTGCATATTATGCAACATTTTTCTCAATTAGAGCTGATGAGTTTGATAGTGAAATTATGATAGCTGGTAAAAGTAAAGTAAGAGAAAAAATGGCTGAAATCAAAAGAATGGGAAATGAAGCAAGTAAAAAAGATGAAAACATGTATCCAATACTTGAATTGGTTTTAGAAATGTATGAAAGAGGATTTAATTTTCTACCTATTGATTTGTATAAGTCTGAGGCTTTAAAGTTTAAGGTAGAAAATGGTGCTATTCGCCCACCACTAAATAGTATTGCTGGAATGGGTGGAATTGCTGCGACAGGTATTGTTGAAGCAAGAGAAAAAGGAGAGTTTATTTCGAAACAAGATATTAAGAAAAGAGCCAAAGTTGGAGATGCAACTATTGCACTTTTAGAGAAGTTTGGATGTGTGGAGGGTATGAGCGAAACAAATCAAATGAGTTTATTTGATTCTTTATTTTAAGGAAATAGTTTTATCGCTGTGGAGATGATGAATATATTAATTGTTTATATCGTTCCTTGTTGGCGTAGTCTCCAAATTTTAAGAAAAGTCGACTACGCCATTCGCCCTCCGCTTCGCTTCGGTTGGACACTTCGTGTCTGTTCGCTACGCGGAACTCATAAAAATTAATATATTCATCATCTCAAATCGGTAAAAATCGTTAGAAAAATAAAATAAAATAAGGAGGTAGAAATATGTCTTTTCAAAGTTTTGTTGAATTTGTTTCACTAAAGAATATAATTATATATTTGATTGCAATTAATGTGATTGGTTTTCTTGCAATGTTTATTGATAAGTGGAAGGCTAAGCGTCGGTGCATGGAGGATACCTGAAAAGACTCTTCTTATTATTACGCTTTTAGGTGGAGGAGTTCGGAACTATTTCTGGTATGTATTTATTTAGGCATAAAACAAGAAAACTATATTTTACAGTAGGTTTTCCAGTTATCTTGATTGTGGAAATTGCTTTAGTTATTTATTGGGCTCTTGGAATGAAATTTTAGTTTTATGGTAAGTAAAAAACAATTTGATAGAACTAGCTTATAGCATGGGATAGGAAAGAAATATACGAACAAAAGAACTATGCACATAATGCCTTGTCAAATAAAATAAAAAATTCACATAAATAAAAAAATTATATCAACCTAAAAAAATTAAAACTCGAAACCTTTTAAAATAGTTATTCACAAAGTTATCCACATTTTTAAAAATCATGTGGATAAACAAGAAAAGTAAACCAAAAATGTTACAAAAATTTTACATAAAGAACATATTTGTAATAAATAAGAAAAGCTGATGTAATATTTCTGTAATAAAGTGCTAAAAATGTAAAAATCATGTAATAAAAATGACTTATCAAATAAATTCTTGATAAGTCATTTTTTTATTTTCAATTAAAATACATGATATTCTGTTAAATCAGGTTTTGCAACTTCACTTTCTGATAGTGCATCAAATTTATAATCTTTAAAATCTAAAGTTAGATTTCCATTTACATATCTTAATAATAAACCTGTATTTTGACTAATGTAATACTCTAATAAACCAGATTTTATTAAGTAACATTTTTCTCCATTAAAATTTACACTTTTAACAGCTGATGAGAAAGTATATGATATGACATCTGATTTTTGTGTAATTGGTAAATTAAGGACATCTGGAAAAATTTCTTGATTTGATTGAGTTCTAAATGCTTCATTGGTATTTTGGAATAATGTTAATGTTTCATTAGTTTTTTCATCATGCCATATTGTAATTTCTTGATTTGCAAGTTCAATTAGAAGTTTTCCATCTATATACTTTTCTGTTGTAACTTGTTTTTCAGAATTATTATTTAGTGAGTAAGATTCTCTCACAACTGAATAATTTTTAGAATTTACGAAATTTGCTTCAAGTTTTGCTATTTTATTTAAAATCATATAGCTTCTAAGAAAATATATGAGTGCGACTATAATGAAAATTGAAACAACTAGTAAAATAATTTTTAAAACTTTTTTACCTTTCAAATTTGATTCCTCCTTTAATTTCTTTAGTGAAAATTATTCTTATACATTTATTTTGACATAGTATTCATGTTTTGTCAATTATATGACAAAATTTTTCTTTCATTTTTTCTATTAAAAATTTTCGTAACCCTTGACAAATCAAATAAAAAATCATAAAATTACTAGTAAATTGTTATATAAATTCGGAGGGGATATTTATTATGGAGTATTCGAAAAAAGTAGACGCAAAATGGCAAAAGAAATGGAAAGAAGAGGAATTATACAAATATAATCCAGACGAGAAGAAAGAAAAATTTTATACTCTTGAAATGTTTTCATACCCATCAGGAGCAAAACTTCACCTAGGGCATTGGTTTAATTATGGACCATCTGATTCCTATGCAAGATTTAGAAGAATGCAAGGATATAATGTTTTCCACCCAATGGGATTTGATGCATTTGGTCTTCCTGCTGAAAATTATGCTATAAAAACAGGAATACACCCAGAAGATTCTACATTAAAAAATATTGAGACAATGAAAAAACAATTAGATGAAATGGGTGGAAGTTATGACTGGAATTATTCAGTTGAAACTTGTATGCCTGATTATTATAAATGGACACAATGGATTTTTACAAAGTTATATGAAGCAGGACTTGCATATAAAAGACAAGCACCTGTTAACTGGTGTGATAGTTGTAAAACTGTTTTAGCTAATGAACAAGTTATAAATGGAGAATGTGAAAGATGTGGTACAACAGTTGAAAGAAAGAAGCTTTCACAATGGTTTTTCAAAATAACTGATTATGCCGAAGAATTATTAAATGATTTAGATAAATTAGATTGGCCGGAATCAACCAAAAAAGTACAAGTTAATTGGATAGGAAAATCAAAAGGTGCAGAGGTTACATTTAAAGGAGAAAATGGAGATTTTGAATTTAATGTATTTACAACAAGAGTAGATACAATCTTTGGAGTAACTTGCATGGTGGTTGCACCTGAAAGTGAAATAGTACAAAAAATTACAACTCCAGAGCAAAAACAAGTTGTTGAAGATTATATAAAAGAAACTGCGAAATTAAATGAAATTGATAGATTATCTACAGAAAGACCAAAAACAGGTGTATTTACTGGTTCTTATGTTATAAACCCAGTAAACCGGAGATAAAGTTCCAGTATGGATTGCAGATTATGTATTAGAGGATTATGGAACAGGTGCTGTAATGGTTGTTCCTGCACATGATACAAGAGATTATGCTTTCGCTAAAAAATATAACTTACCTATAAAGCAAGTTATAAAATTAGAGGAAGATAAAGAATTACCTTTTGAAGAAAAAGGAATTTTAATAAATAGTGGAAAATATGATGGAATGACATCAGAAAACGCTAAGCATAAAATTGTAGAAGACTTAGCAAAACAAAATCAAGGAAAAGAAGCAACAAGTTACAGATTAAAGGACTGGTTAATTTCAAGACAAAGATATTGGGGAGCACCAATTCCAATTATATATTGTGATAAATGTGGAACTGTTGCAGTTCCTGAGAGAGACCTCCCTGTACTTCTTCCATATGATGTAGAATTTAAACCAGATGGAGAATCTCCTCTTAAAAAGTCTAAAGAATTTATGGAATGTACTTGCCCTAAATGTGGTGGAAAAGCTACAAGAGAAGCTGATACATTAGATACATTTGTATGTTCATCATGGTATTATTTAAGATATCCTGATGCAAAATTAAGTGAAAAAGCATTTGATAAAGAAACAGTAAATAAAATGCTTCCAGTAGATACCTATATTGGTGGAAAAGAGCATGCTGCAATGCACTTGATATATGCAAGATTCATGACAAAGGCACTTCGTGATTTAGGATATTTGAATTTTGATGAACCATTTACAAGACTTGTACATCAAGGAATGATTTTAGGTCCTGATGGAAATAAAATGAGTAAGAGTAAAGGTAATACTGTATCTCCTGAAGAGTACATTGAAAAATATGGCTCTGATGTATTTAGAATGTATTTGATGTTCGGATTTGATTATAGACAAGGTGGACCTTGGGATGAAAATGGAATAGATGCAATGCTTCGATATTTTGCAAGAATTGAAAGATTAGTAGATAGCATGCAAGAACTTAAAGCAGAAGGAAAGAATACTCAAATAGGTGATAAAGAAAAAGATTTATTAAGAACTAAAAATCAAACAATAAAGGCAATGGGAGAAGATATAGAAGACTTTAGATTTAATACTGCAATTGCAAGAAGCATGGAACTTTTAAATAAGATAAATGAATATAGCAGAGAAAATAGTGAAATAAATGCAAAAGTTTTAGATGAAACAGTAGAAACATATGTAAAACTTTTAGCACCACTTGCTCCACATTTTGCAGAGGAAATATGGGAGAAATTAGGACATGTGTCTTCTGTTCATAAAGAAGAATGGCCAAAAGTAAATGAAGATGAAATGAAGATGGGAACAAAAGAAATCCCAGTACAAGTAAATGGAAAACTAAAGACTTGTGTTACAGTCGGAGCAGATATGTCAAAGGATGAAATGCTAGAAGAAATTAAAAAAGATAAGCGAGTTGCAGAAATATTTGAAAAATATACAGTTGTAAAAGAAATATATGTACCCGGAAAGATTTATAACCTTGTAGTTAAAGATAAATAAGTAAAATGAACTTTAGTTGGAGGAATAAATGGGCAAAAAAAAGAAGAAGATAAATAAGAAAAAATTCTTGTCTAGAATTTTATTCTTAGGCCTCATAATAGTTATAGTAGGATTTGTAATAACCGTATTTATAAACAAAAAAGATATACCTAAATTTTCAATATCTGTGATTTATAATAATGAAGATGTTACAAACAATCTATCTGATGAGCCATATATAAATAAAGATAAAGTATTATATTTATCTTTAGAGGATATAAGAAAAATATTTGATCCAAATATTTACTTTGAAAGCGATAGCAATAAAATCATAACAACATCAAATACAAAAGTTGCAGCAATAGATGTAAAGAGTAATATTGCAACAATAAATTCAGCAAGTATTTTGCTTGATAATGGTGTATTAGACTATGGAAATAACAAGTATTATATACCAGTTTCAGAATTACAGAAGGTATATAATATTGAAAGTTATGTAACTGATAATTCTGCAATTATGTCCTCTTTATTAAATGATTTTGCGACAGTAAAGACAACAAAAAAAGTATCTGTTAAGGAGAAAACCTCTGGATTTTCTCATACAATTCAAAAAATAGAAGAAAATAAAGAAATAATTTATGTAGAAGATTCTGAGAAAAATGGTTGGATTAAAGTCTTAACTTATGAACGGAAATTTCGGATTTGTAAAGGCAAAAGATGTAGGAGAAAAGGAATATAAAAGACTTGCAATGCAAGATATTGAATTTACAAATTCAAGCCAAGATTTGCAAAATAGTATAGAATTAAATTATACCCATTTGACTCGGAGAGAACTTAAATAATTTTGAAGCTAGAAAGAATCTTATAGAACAAACAATATCAGAATTAATCTCCGAAGAAAAACAAATGATAAATATTAACTTAAATAATATTAGTATAGATTCAGAATATATAGAAAGATTTATAGTAGAAATTGTGCCAAGATTTAGAGAAATAGGTAAAAGTACAGTAGTTACAAATAATACTATATTATCAGACGATTTTCTTAAATCTGTTCGGAATATTAAATTAATTTATAGGAGAAAAAATAATGGAAAAATCAAGACATTCATCTGAAAATCCAAGTAAACATGGATTTTTGAAAATTTTAATAATTGTGATAATTTTTTTGGCAATCGTTTGCACAGCCACAGTTATATGGTATAATACATCACTTTCAGGAACTGGAAGTAAGGAAGAAAAAGCAGAATTTGTTATAGAAATGGGTTCTGGCACAGACAAAATTGCAAATATTTTGGAGGAAAATGGCGTAATTAAAAGTAAGCTAGCATTTAAATTATATGTAAAGCTAAATAATATTTCTAATTTTAAAGCAGGAAGCTACACTATAACTAAAGATATGTCAGTACCAGAAATTGCAACAACTTTGCAAACTGGAGTAGTATTTAAAGAAACAGGATATAATATTACATTTGTCGAAGGAAAAACAATTGACTATATTGCAAAGGTAATTGCTGAAAATACAGACAATACTGAGCAAGATGTTTATGATTTGTTAAAGGATGAAGAATATATAGATAGCTTAATCAGTGAATACTGGTTTATAACAGATGAAATAAAGAATAAAGACATATATTATCCATTAGAGGGATATTTATTCCCAGATACTTATTCTTTTGATGAAAAAGATGTTAGTGTAAAAGATATATTTAAAACAATGCTAGACCAAATGAAAAAAGTATTAGATAATTACAAATCTGATATTGAATCAAGTAATTATTCTGTACATGAAATACTTACAATGGCATCTGTAATTGAAAATGAAGCTGTATTTGATAAAGATAGAAAAGATGTAGCTAGTGTATTTTATAATAGATTAAATGCAAAAATGTCACTTGGCAGTGATGTTACAACTTATTATGCCTTCAAGATAGAACTTGGCTCAAGAGACCTTAATAAGAGTGAAATTGACACATATAATCCATATAATACTCGTGGACCAAATATGTCAGGAAAACTACCAGTAGGACCTATTTCAACAGTTCGGCAGAGCATCAATTGAAGCTGCACTTATGCCAAATACAACAGATTATTTATTCTTTGTTGCAGATAAGTCTGGAAATGTTTATTTTACAAAAACAAATGCAGAACATGATGCAAAGGTAAATGAGCTTAAATCAAGTGGAAATTGGTTATTTTAGATTATATAAAGGAAGGGAAGATAACATTTTATGGGAAGATATAGAACACACAATTGTGGAGAACTTAGGAAGGAAGATGTAGGAAAAACAGTTAAAATCGCAGGATGGGTACAAGTTGTACGCGACCTTGGAGGACTTGTTTTTGCAGATATTAGAGACCAATATGGTATTACTCAAGCAGTAACATCAGGAACAGGCGAGCTTGTAGAAGTATTATCACATATACCTTGTGAATCAACAGTTTCAATTGAAGGAATTGTTAGATTAAGAAGTGAAGAAACTATAAATGAAAGTATGCCAACAGGTGAAGTAGAGGTTTTAATTCAAAATATAGAAATATTGGGAAAGAGACTTAAAAATTTACCTTTTGAGGTTAATACAGATGCAGAAGTAAGGGAAGATTTAAGACTTCAATATAGATTTTTAGATTTAAGAAATGAAAAACTAAAAAACAATATTTTACTTAGGGCTAAGGTTATACAATTTTTAAGAGAGCAAATGATTAAAAGAGGCTTTACAGAAATTCAAACACCAATTCTTACAAGCTCATCACCAGAAGGAGCTCGTGATTATTTAGTACCAAGTAGAGTACATCCGGGCAAATTTTATGCCCTTCCACAGGCACCTCAACAATTTAAACAACTTCTTATGGTTTCAGGAATTGATAAATATTTCCAAATAGCACCATGCTTTAGAGATGAAGATGCAAGGGCAGATAGAGCACCAGGAGAGTTTTATCAATTAGACATGGAAATGTCTTTTGCAACTCAAGAAGATGTTTTTGAGGTTATGGAAAAGGTCATGTATGATACTTTCGTAACATTTTCTAAAAAGAAGGTTGCAGAATATCCATTTCCAAGAATAACTTATAGAGAGGCAATGCTTAAATATGGTTCTGATAAGCCAGATTTAAGAAATCCTTTAATTATACAAGATGTGACAGACATTTTCCAAGATACAGAATTTAATGCCTTCAAAAATAAAACTGTAAGGGTAATTTGTACACCAGATGTATCTAATGAACCTAGAAGATTTTTCGATGATATGGTAGATTATGCAACATCTGAATGTAAGGCAAAAGGTTTAGCTTGGGTAAAGGTGCATGAAGATGGAACTTTACAAGGACCAATTGCAAAGTTTTTGGATGAAGCACATACTAAGAAATTAATAGAAGATACAAAAGCTGTACCAAATGGAGCAATGTTCTTTGTTGCAGATTCAGAGAACTTAGCTGCAAGTATTGCTGGAGAAGTTAGAAAAGAACTAGGCAAAAGACTTAATTTAATAGATGATAATATGTTTAAATTCTGCTGGATAATAGACTTCCCAATGTATGAACTTTCAGATGAAGGAAAAATAGAATTTAGCCATAACCCATTTTCAATGCCACAAGGTGGCCTAGAAGCACTAGAAAATAAAGAACCACTTGATATTTTGGCTTATCAATATGATATAGTATGTAATGGAATAGAATTGTCTTCAGGAGCTGTTAGAAATCATGACCCAGAGCTTATGATAAAAGCATTCGATATTGCAGGATATTCAAAAGATGTTATAGAAGAAAAATTCCCTGCATTATTTAATGCCTTTCATTATGGAGCACCACCTCATGCAGGTATTGCACCTGGTGTTGATAGAATGCTTATGCTATTGACAGAAGAAGAAAATATTAGAGGCGTAATTGCTTTCCCTATGAATAGCAAAGCACAAGATCTTCTTATGGGTTCTCCTCGGAAGAGTTACAGAAGAACAATTAAGAGATGTTCATATAAAATTAGATGTAAAGAAAAAAGATTAATAATTTATATTTCCCTTGAATATAATAATTAAAAATTATATTTAGGGGAGATATTATTGAAAACAGTATATATTAAACCAGATAAGAAATTAACAGATAGAAAAATTAAGAAAATAGCCAAAAAACTTGGTAGGAAAAATAAATCTAATGAACAGTTAGTTGTTATTCCAAATGAACTGCTGAATAATTTAGAATTGATAAACGAAATTCAAAGCTATAATGTTCAAGTTTTAAATGGAAGATGGCTATTCAAATTTTTACTTTTTGATATTATAGAATATTTATCTAAAAAACTAAATAAGAAGCAAGAAACGCTAAACATTGCTATTTTAGTAATTAATATTGATGATGTTATAATAAAGCAGCTTATTCAGATTGCAGAAGTAGTGAAAAATCTAAAAGTTATTACTAAATATAAAAGCAGGTTATCATATGTAGAACAAAAATTGTATGATACATATGGGATAGCAATTCAAGTAACTAATAATAAAGATAAAGCAATAACAAATGATGATATTATTATTAATATTGACTTAGATGAAATACAGCTCAAGGAATATAATGGATTTAATGATAATATAGTTGTTAATATAAAATACAAAATAAATTATATTTCTGAAAACTTTATAGGTAAAATAATAAATTATTATAGGTTAGATTTTAAAGAAGAAATTTTGAAGGAATTTAATCATATAAATGATTATGATTATAATGTCTTATATGAAAGCCGAGTTTTTAAAAAAGATACATTTTTTAATATAAAAAAGCAGCTAGATAATGATGAAATTAGGCTTGTAGAGCTAGTTTGATTAAATATTAAAAATCTTCATTTTAAACTTGACAAACTTATTAATTTGTCGTAAGATAATGTTTAATATAATATATTCGAATTAATCGAATTATAGATCTAATACATTTTGATTAGAAAGGATGATACAAATGGAAAACAAAGAAATACTTTTAACACAAGAAGGATACGATAACATAGAAAAGGAGTTAGAATACTTAAAAACAGACAAAAGAACTGAAATTGCAGAAAGAATAAAGGTAGCTTTAGGTTTTGGAGATTTATCAGAAAACTCTGAATATGATGAAGCAAAAAATGCCCAAGCACAAAATGAAATAAAGATTGCAGATTTAGAAAATAAATTAAGATATGCTAAAATTATAAATGAATCTGAAATAGATACTAAAACTGTTCAAGTTGGAAATACTGTGAAAGTATTAGATTTAGAATTTAATGAAGAATTTGAATATACAATTGTAGGTTCAACTGAGGTAGACCTATCACAAAATAAGATATCTAACGAATCACCAATAGGACTTGCACTTCTTGGGGCTAAAAAGAATGAAGTAGTAGAAGTACAAATTCCAGATGGAATTGCAAAATATAAAGTTTTAGGAATAACAATAGCAAAATAGAAGTGTATGCAGTTTAAAGAGTTCAATATATGTAAATATAGATATATGGGCGAATAACATTCGCTCATATTTTTTTCAAAAAACATAAATAATTTCAAATATATGTTGAATTTTTTAAAATTTTATTATAAAATAGGGGAGTATATGGAGGTATTCAAAATATGATAACTCTTGAAGATGTAAAAAATAATGAAGAAGTACAAGCTCTTGTTTTAGGTGCACAAAAACAGCTTAATAGTTTAGGATATACAGAACATTCTAGTCGTCATGTTGGGATTGTGTCAAAAAGAGCAGGAGATATATTAGAAGCATTAGGCTATTCAGAAGACAGAGTAGAGCTTGCCAGAATTGCAGGATATTTACACGATATAGGAAATTGTATAAATAGAAAAGATCATGCCCATTCAGGAGCAATTCTTGCATATAACATTTTGAAGGATATGGGAATGAGCATAGAAGATAGAACTGAAATCATGATAGCAATTGGAAATCATGATGAAGAAACAGGAACAGCAGTAAGTGATATATCAGCAGCTTTAATACTTGCAGATAAATCAGATGTTCATAGAGATAGAGTAGTAAATACAAATATAGGAACATTTGATAAACATGATAAAGTAAATTATGCAGTTACAGATGCAAAGCTTATTATGAATAAAGATGAGAGAAAGATAACTTTGAATATTCAAATTGATACAGAACTTTGTCCTGTACTTGATTATTTCGAAATTTTTATAGATAGAATGATTATGAGTAAATATGCAGCTAAATATTTAAAAATATGGTTTGAACTAATAATCAACAATACAAAATTATTATAGAAGAAAGGAATGTGAGTTAAAAGTGGAAAGAAAACTTAAAATTATTTTATGTATTGTATTAACTATTTTAATTGCATTAGTATCATTTTTAGGAATTTATGTAAAGAAGGGTATATCTTTTGAAAATAAATTACCAGAATTTCTTTTATCTTCTGAATTTACAGAAAAAAGATTAACTAGATTTGTTATAAATGATAACAAAGAAGAAGTTATATATGATAAAGATGGAAATAAAGTAGATTCAATACCAGATGGAGCAAATGAAGAAGAGTATAGAAAAGAAACAATATATACAAATCCTGAAGAAAATCGTACAGTAGAAAATTACAGAAAAGTAAAGGAAGTATTTGATAATAGATTTAAAGATTTAGGTATCAATTATTATAATGTAAGAGTTGATGAAGCTACTGGAGATTTAATAGTTGAACAAGATGAAAGCATACAAACAGATGAAACATTGCAATATTTACAAGGAAAAGGGGATTTCTCAATTTCTGATTCAGAAAGTAAAGAAGTTTTATTAGATAAAACTCATGTAAAAGGTGCAAGCGTTTTATATAATAATAGCCAAGATGGTGGAATTGCAATAATCTTAGATATTAAGTTTGATAGTGAAGGAAAAAAGATTTTACATCAAATTAGTAAAGATTATTTAGATGAAAATGCTGGAAGTGAAGAGGAAAGTAGTGAAGAAAATCCAGATCAAAAGAAGGTTACAATGACAATTGATGGAAGAGATATATTCACATCTACTTTTGGAAATGAATTGCCAGATGGAGATCTTATGATTACAATGGGAACTGCGACAGATTCAGATACACTTTCAGATTTAATAAAAGAAACAAATGCTTATGTAATGCTTATAAATAATGATGATTCTCCTCTTTCATATGATATTGAATCAAGTGAAACAGTTAGAGGAAATTTAATAGAAAATGGTGTTAAAATAGGTATATACACTTCTATTGCATTATTTGTAATACTTGTAGTATATATGATAATTAGATATAAAACAAATGGTATTCTTGCTGGAATAAATTTAGTTACAATTATATCATTACTTGTCCTTATGATAAGATATACAAGAATAGTTATATCAGTTAATTCATTTGTCGCTATTTGGGCTGTAATGCTTTTATATACATACCTAATTACAAAAATGTTAAATAAAATTAAAGCTAATGGCACATGTGAAGAAGTTAAGAAGGCATCTATCAGAACATATGCAGAGAATTTTGAAGTAGCACTTATTTCAGTAATTATAGCAATAGTATTTACATTTATGAAGGAAGAAGTTGCATATTCTTTTGGAATGACAATGTTTTATGGAATAATCAGTATAGTATTATCAAACTTTATATTCTTAAGAACAATGTTAGTTGCAAAATATAATAAATAATAAATATAATTTACCTAGAAAGGATGGAAATTTATAATGAAGAAGAAAATTGTAATTTGCTTAGTAATATTAATTATTGCAGTTGGTACAATCTTTACATGTATAAAGGGATTTAATTTCGATATAAGTTATAAAGCTTCAAAAAGAATTCAAATACAAATGGAAGAAAGCTTCGAAATGAGTGATATTGAAAATATAGCAAAATCTGTATTTCCAGAAGATAGAATTATAGAAATTACATATGCAGATACTTTTAACTCATTACCTGTAATACATGTTAAATCTGCAACAAACGAAGAATTAGAAAATCTTGAAAATAAATTAAGAGAAAAATATTCTTTTAAAGCTGAAAATGAAGAAGAAAATGCTGAAGAAAGTTCAGAAGAAGACATGGATGGACAAGTACTATATGTAATGAACTTATCAGATGAGAACATATATGATTTAATAAGAGGATATATAACCCCAATTATCATTACATTTGTAATTGCAGTTATATTTTTAGCAGTATACTACGGATGGTATAAGAGATTAGGAGTAGTAAATGGTGTAATTATACCTGTTGCAGTTATATTTGCAGTAAATGCATTATATATAAGTATAATTAGTATATGTCGTGTGCCAGTAAATGAATATGTTATTGCAGTTGGTTTATTTGTTTATACTATAAGTTTAATTGCATCATGCATAGTAAACAAAAATAAGTAATAGCTAATTTTAAAGGAGAATTATCATGTTAGATAATATGGAAAAACTAGTAAATTTGTGTAAAGCTAGAGGATTTATATATGCAGGCTCTGAGATATACGGGGGTCTTGCAAATTCATGGGACTATGGACCACTTGGAGTAGAACTTAAAAATAATATAAAAAACGCATGGAGAAAGAAGTTTATACAAGAGAATCCATATAATGTAGGACTAGATGCAGCAATACTTATGAATCCAGAAGTATGGGTTGCTTCTCGGACATGTTGGAGGCTTTAGTGATCCTCTAATTGACTGCAAAGAATGTAAAACTCGTCATAGAGCAGATAAATTAATAGAAGAATGGATGCATGAAAATAATTGTGAGCAAATTGTTGATGGTTGGCCTGATGAAAAAATGATAGCATATATGAAGGAACATCATATAGCTTGCCCTAATTGTGGAAAAGAGAATTTCACAGATATTAGAAAATTCAACTTAATGTATAAGACATTTCAAGGGGTTACAGAGGATGCAAAATCAGAAATATATTTAAGACCTGAAACAGCACAAGGAATATTTGTTAATTTTAAAAATGTTCAAAGAACTTCAAGAAAGAAAATACCATTTGGTATTGCACAAATTGGAAAAGCATTTAGAAATGAAATAACACCAGGAAACTTTATATTTAGAACTCGTGAATTTGAACAAATGGAAGTAGAATTTTTCTGCAAACCAGGAACAGACTTAGAGTGGCATGCATATTGGAAAGAATTCTGCAAGAATTGGCTCCTTTCACTTGGAATGAATGAAGGAAATATTCGTTTAAGAGACCATGAAAAAGAGGAATTAAGCCATTATAGTAAAGCTACAACAGATATAGAATTTACATTCCCATTTGGATGGGGAGAGCTTTGGGGAATAGCTGATAGAACTGATTTTGATTTAAAAAAGCATGCTGAATATTCTAAAACTGATATGACATATTTAGAAGAGGGTACAAATGAAAGATATATTCCATATTGTATTGAACCATCACTTGGATGCGATAGAGTTGCTCTTGCTTTTCTATTAAATAGCTATGAAGAAGAAGAAATTCAAGAAGGCGATGTAAGAACAGTTTTAAAACTTCATCCAGCTCTAGCACCATTTAAAGCTGCAGTACTTCCTTTATCTAAAAAGCTTTCACCAAAGGCTGAAGAGGTATATAGTATGCTTACTAAGGAATTTATGTGTGACTATGATGCTGCCGGAAGTATTGGAAAGAGATATAGAAGACAAGATGAAATCGGAACACCTTTCTGCATAACTGTAGATTTTGATACAGAAGTAGATAATACAGTAACAGTAAGAGATAGAGACACAATGGAACAAGTAAGAATAAAAATAGATGAACTTACAAATTATATAAAAGAAAAAATAGAATTTTAAATAATTTAAAATAAGGAAACTGCCTAAAATTGGCAGTTTTTTTATGGCTATTGAATAGACTGACTTATTGACATTTAACATAATATGTGATAAAATTTCTTTGTAACTAATGTTATAGCTTATATGCAATATGCAGATAAGCAGAGATGTGGTTTAGCTTAAGCGTTAACCAATCAAACAATTTAAAGGAGGAAGAAAAAACAGTGCAAAAAAGCAACTTAAAAGATGGTTGGTACAATGTGTTTGAGCTTCTCGCCGATCCTGATCGGTATGGAGATTTTGTAGGCCACTATGTAGCCTACAATCCCAATCCTGAGAACATACTTTGTATCTTTTCGGAGGAAGAGACAGGATGTGACAGTGAGCAGACTTTTTTTATGAAGTCGGATAATCTTCAGTGGCAGATGAGCACAGATGCAAGCAGGGAGAATTTCTTCCTTGTAGCAGACAGATGTGTAAGTTATACGCTGTCGGTTCTTACTGATGGCGACGGCAAATTAACTGACGCTTCTGTAAACAAGTTAAAAAACAGAATTGCAGATTTATATTCAAATACCAATCTGCATTTAGTCGGGAAATATGCTGAAAGAGAGCCTTATCCGATTAAGGCTGGAAAAAATGAGCCAGAAGCGATTTTGTTTTGCTCAAAATCATGGGTAACTGGAGATTCAACGAGTCGTACAGAGTACCACGATTTTAGACCGTGCGTAACTACGGTGCAGGATGCGTATATGCCTGTTATTTATGTAGATGAGAACCATGACGGCTCATCTCCTGAGAAGGCACACCTTCTTGCTACATCTTACAGGGCTAAACCATAACTTTAGCAATTTTTGCTAAATATAAAGAAACTCAAAGTTATATAAAAATAGCTTTGGGTTTCTTTTTTATATAAAAATTTTATACTAGTATTGAATGTTTGACATAAAATGTGCTATAATATAATTTATAAAATTTGTTGAATAACAAGGAGGATACTATGGCATCAGAGACAGTCATACAAAATGCTAAAAGACGGTATATAGAGAAGGAAAATAAAATCCTTGATAAGTTCATACCTTTAGCAGAAAAATTACATGATGAACTAAAATACTTGTGTGAAAATGGGAAAGATGAAACTAGACACATATATATAACTGGTCTAGAAATAGCAGATGAATCATATGTTATCTTGTCAAGAAGTCTCACTGTATCGCTTATGTGGTACTTAGAACGAATGTTACAATTGAAAGATAGCAAAGAAAAGGCAATGCAACTTTTTATTGAATTCAAAGCTATACATGATACTAATAGTAATTTATTTTCAGTATATGAAGAATTTGTAGAGATGCAAAACCTGTCTTACGAGTATGTCAAACATAAAAAAAGACAAAAATTCTTCTAAAGAAATGAACTTAAAATCAAGCAAGACAAAGTAGATTAACTTCGTTTTGCTTGATTTTATGTTTTATTATATAAAATTTCATAAATATATACCAAAATTAATATATATATGATAAAATATTATAAATATAGGAGGAGTGCATGAAAATATTAGAAGAATTAGAAAATAATTTAGGTACTAAAAATGTAATGGTAAATGAAAATATGTCAAAGCATACTACTTTTAAGACAGGAGGAAATGCAGATTTTTTTGTAAAAGTAGATAGCAAGGAAAAATTAAAGACAGTACTAGATATTTCTAAAAAATACAATATGCCTATCTTTATTATAGGAAATGGAAGTAATATTTTAGTTACAGATAGTGGAATAAGAGGAATTGTTTGTAAAATATGTATAAAAAAATTTGAAATTGAAGAAAAGGGATCTGATGTTTTTGTAACAATAGGTAGTGGAGAAAAGTTATCTGAAATTTCACAAAAGCTTATGTCTTTGGAAGTTCAAGGCTTTGAATTTGCCTCTCGGAATACCAGGTACTCTCGGACGGAGCAGTTAAAATGAATGCAGGTGCTTTTGGAAAAGAAATGAAAGACATTATTTTTTCGAGCCAATATATGGATAATAATGGAAACATTGGAAAATTAGAGCTTAAATACCATAAATTTGAATATAGAAAAAGCATATTTAGCCGTCAAAATTACATAATATTAGAAAGTACAGTTAAATTAAAAAAAGGCAAAAAATCGGAAATTGAAAATAAAATAAAAGAATATAAATCTTTAAGACAAGAAAAACAGCCCAAAGGCTTACCATCTGCTGGAAGCACTTTTAAAAGAGGAGAAGATTTTATAACTTCAAAGCTAATTGATGAATGTGGTCTTAAAGGAAAAAGAATACGGTGGAGCGATGGTATCTCTAAAGCATGCAGGGTTTATTGTAAATTATGATAATGCAACATCAAGTGATATAATTAAGCTAATTGAGTTGGTAAAAAATACTGTTTTTGAAAAAACTGGTAATAAAATTGAACTCGAAATAGAAATAATTGGAGAAAACACTTGAAAAAGCTTGCAATTATTTCCAAAATGTAGTAAAATAATTACTGGTTAATAAATATATTACCTTTTTCTTGGCCATCAGGCATTGCACCTATACGCTTGGCTAGGAAATTGGCAAATTAAAAATATGGAGGTGTAATTTTTATGACAAAGGAAAGAAAACAAGAAGTAATTAACTCTTTTAAGAGAGATGAAAAAGATACAGGTTCATCAGAGGTACAAATCGCTCTTTTAACAGAGAGAATTAATGAACTTACAGAGCATTTAAAAATCCACAAAAAGGATAATCATTCAAGGCGTGGTCTTTTAAAGATGGTTGGTAAGAGAAGAAATCTTTTAAACTATTTAGCTAAAAAAGATGAAGACAAATATAAAGAAATAGTTGAAAAATTAAATTTAAGAAAATAAAAATATGGGGCGTTTGTTTTAAATTTAATGCAAACGCTTCTATAATTATCCTATAATCTTATTTATATAAAATATAAAAAAAGGAGTATGAATTTATGTTTAGAACATTTGAAACAGAACTTGCAGGAAGAAAATTAGTAATTGAAAATGGCAAGATAGCAGAGCTTGCAAACGGAAGCGTAATGGTAAGATATGGAGAAACTGTTGTTATGGTCAATGTTACAGCTTCTAAAGAACCAAAAGAAGGAATAGACTTTTTCCCATTATCAGTAGATTATGAGGAAAAACTTTATGCTGTTGGAAAAATCCCAGGTGGATTTACTAAAAGAGAAGGAAAACCAGCAGATAAAGCAATTCTTACATCAAGAGCAATAGATAGACCAATTCGTCCATTGTTCCCAAAAGATTTTAGAAATGATGTATGTGTTATAGCTACAGTTTTATCAGTAGAACCTGATAATTCACCAGAAGTTGCAGCAATGATTGGAACATCAGCAGCACTTGCAATATCTGATATTCCATTTGGTGGACCAACAGCTGCCGTAAATGTTGGATATGTCGATGGAAAAATAATTATAAATCCAACAGTTGCAGAAAGAGCAAAGTCTGATTTAACTTTAACAGTTGCAGGAACTTTTGATAAAGTTACAATGATAGAAGCTGGTGCAAATGAAATACCAGAAAATGTAATGCTTGATGCAATAAAGGCAGGACATGCAGAAATTATTAAAATATGCAAATTTATCTCTGATATACAAAAAGAAATAGGGAAACCTAAATTTGAATATAAATCTTTTGCAGTATCAGAAGAATTATATTCAGAAATAGAAGAAAAATACAAAGATAGAATGTATGAAGATGTACAAGCTACAGATAAAGAAGTAAGGGATTCAAATATTGATAAATTAACAGAAGATATAAATGCATATATTTTAGAAAAATATGGAGAAGAATTCCTAGAAGAAAGAAAACAAGAAATTGGTGAAATCATTTACAAATTAGAGAAAAAATGTGTTAGAAAGATGATTTATGAAGAACATAAAAGACCAGACGGAAGAGCAATTGACGAAATAAGACCACTTTCTTGTGAAGTTGGTGTTTTACCTAGAGTTCATGGAAGTGCAATATTTACAAGAGGACAAACACAAGTTATGTCTGTTGCAACACTTGGAATGCTTTCAGAAGCTCAAACTCTAGATGGCCTTGATGAAGAAGTTTCAAAACGCTATATGCATCAATATAATTTCCCATCATATAGTGTAGGAGAAGTAAGAACATCTCGTGGACCTCGGAAGACGCGAAATAGGACATGGTGCACTTGCAGAAAAAGCCCTAGTTCCAGTTTTACCTTCAGAAGAAGAATTTCCATATGCAATAAGAGTTGTATCTGAAGTATTATCTTCAAACGGATCTACATCTCAAGGAAGTATTTGTGGAAGTACACTTGCTCTTATGGATGCAGGTGTTCCAATAAAAGCTCCAGTTGCTGGAATTTCAACAGGTCTTGTTACAGATCCAGAAGATCCATCAAAATATATAATGCTTACAGATATTCAAGGAATTGAAGATTTCTTCGGAGATATGGACTTTAAAGTTGGTGGAACACATAAAGGAATAACTGCTATACAAGTAGATATAAAAATCGATGGTTTATCATATAATATAATAGAAGAAGCTTTTGCAAGAACAAGAAAAGCTAGAGAATATATCTTAGACGAGATTATGCTAAAACAAATTGCAGAACCTAGAAAAGAATTATCTAAATATGCACCAAAAATAACAAAATCAAAGATAGCAGTAGATAAGATAAAAGATGTAATTGGTCCTGGTGGAAAGATGATTAATAAGATAATAGAAGAAACTGGTGTAAAAATAGATATACAAGAAGATGGAAATGTATTTATATATTCTGAAAATAAAGAAAGTGGAGATAGAGCACTTGAAATGATAGATGAGATTGCAAGAGAAATTGAACTAAACGGAATATATAATGGAAAAGTTACAAGAATTATGAATTTCGGAGCATTTGTAGATGTTGGAGGAGGAAAAGAAGGACTTCTTCATATTTCTAAGATTTCTGAAAAAAGAATTAACAAAGTTGAAGATGTATTAAAAGTCGGAGATGTAGTTAGAGTAAAAGTTTATGAAATAGATGATCAAGGAAGAATAAATTTGACAGCTAAGAACATAGATGAAGAAGAAAAAAATTAAAATATTATTAAATTTTGGAAAAAATTTGCATTTTTGTAAAAATTATAGTATAATAGTATTTGTTTAGGGATATAGGCTTTTAAGTAATAAAACAGGAGAAAGGATAAAATAAAAGACATGGAATATTTATATATATTACAACAAGCAATAGTATGGGTAATAACAATATTTTGGTTATATCAATTACTAATTAGTATATGTTCTTTTGTTAAACTTAAAGATAAACCAATGATCATAAATAAAAATCACAAATTTATGGCTATAATTCCTGCACATAATGAAGAATCAGTTATAGCAAATTTGATTGAAAGTTTGAAGGCACAAGATTATGATAAAGATTTATTAGATATTTATGTAATAGCTGATAATTGTACTGATAGAACAAAGGAAATTGCAGAAAAGCACGGAGCAATTGTTTATGAGAGAATTGATGATGTAGGAAAAACTAAAGGTCATGCATTACAATGGTTTCTATTAAAGAAAATAGAAGAAAATGCTGATTATGATGCTTTTTGTGTATTTGATAGTGATAATATAGTAGATAAAAATTTCATAAAAAATATGAATAAAAAATTATGCCAAGGAGAAGAAGTTGTTCAAGGATATAGAGATATTAAAAATCCTACGGATAGCTGGATTTCTTCAGGATATGCAATATTTTATTGGATGATGAATAGATTTTATCACTTAGCAAGATATAATGTAGGTTTATCTCCATTAATTAACGGAACAGGATTTATGGTAAAATTTGATGTTATCAAGCCTGATGGTTGGAAAACATATACTCTAACAGAGGATATAGAGTTTTCACTTCAAAGAATTATTGCAGGTAAAAAATTAGGTTGGGCAACAGATGCGATTGTTTATGATGAACAACCAGTTGGATTTAGACAAAGTTGGTCTCAGCGTTCTAGATGGACAGTTGGTCACATACAATGTATGGAAAGATATACTAAAGAATTAGGAAATGCTGTAAAAACTAAAAAGACAGCTGTAACATTAGATGGACTTTTATACATTGTTGGAAGTATACCAATGTTTATAATAACAATTCTTTTACTTGTAATTAATGCTTGCCTTTATATTGGAGAATCAATGACTAAAATGGCATTAATAAAAAGTTATTTAATGTATCTAATACCAACATTTATATTACCAATATTTATAGGGACAATAATAATGTTATTAGATAAAAGACCAATAAAACCTATGATTAAAGGATTACTATTTTATCCATTATTTTTAGCAAGCTGGCTTGCAATTAACTTTAAATGTTTATTCAAGAGAGAAACTAATTGGGAAAAGATTGAACATGTTAGAGATATTAAGATAAACGAAGTGTTATAGAATTTATAAATAGATAAAGCGTGTTTATCACACGCTTTATTTGTTAGAAAAGGAGTATTAATGAAAAAATCTAATTTATTACATATTGCAGTAATTATTCTTGGAACAATATTTATTAGTATATGTGCAATGCATTCATCACTTTGGTTTGATGAAGCTTATTCTGTTTCTATGGCAAAGCATAATTTCGTAGAAATATGGGATATTACTGGGCATGATGTACACCCACCAGTATATTACTGGTTTTTACATATTATATATCTTATATTTGGAAACAATATTTTAGTTTTCAGACTTTTTTCAGTTCTTGCAATAGTAATTTTAGGAATAATAGGATTTACACATATCAGAAAAGATTTTGGAGAGAAAACAGGATTTTTATTTAGTTTCTTTAGCTTTTTCTTGCCAGTTATAACTGTATATGCGCAAGAAATAAGAATGTATTCTTGGAGCTGTCTAATAATAGCACTTACTGCAATATATGCATATAGATTTTACTTGAAATTAAAAAATAAAGAAGAAAAAGGAAAAATAAAAAATCTTGTAATTTTTGGAATATTTAGTATTTTAGCATGTTATATTCATTACTACGCTTTAGTTTGCACAGCATTTATTAATCTTTTCCTACTTATTTATGTAATTAAGCATAGAAAAGAAGATAAAAAGGCATTTGTAGCATTTTTGATACTTGCTGGAATTCAAATTATTTTATACATTCCTTGGCTTTTATATTTGGCAGGACAAATAAAACATGTTCATGAAGGATTTTGGATAAGAATGGATATTGTTCAAACACCTGTTGAAACATTAAGCTTTCAATTAAGAAGGCAACTTGATGATGCCTTTGAAATGAATTTACACACTTGGATTTCATTTATTGCATCACTTTTATTGTATGGATATATAATTTATTTATATAGAAAAGCCAAAAGAGAAGGCGATGATGTAATTCCTGGAAAATGGAGCTTTATCGTATACGGCTCAGTAATTCTTCTTATGTGTGTAGCTTCTCTTGCAATTTGGAGACCAGTTTTATTTGCAAGATATTTATTTGTTTTGACAGGACTTTGGATATTTATGTGCAGCTTCTTCTTGGCAAAAGAGGAAAAGAGAAAATACATTATTATAATTATAATGATTGTTGTAGTTATATTTGGAATTATTGCAAATGTTCAAAATTGCACGATGCACTTAGATGCTTCAAATGATGATGTATATAGTTATTTAAAAGATAAAGTACAAGATGATGATATATTCATGTATTCTAATATTGGTTCTGGAAGTGTTATATGTAGTTTATTCCCAAATAATAAGCAGTATTATTTAAGACCACCAGATTGGGATGTAGAGGAGGCATATAAGGCATTCGGACCAGGAATGGAATGTGTAAATGATTATAGCTTTTTGGAGAATTATACAGGTAGAATTTGGGTAGTAGACCCAGATAATTATGGATTTTATGATGATATGCCAAAAGACAATGTAGTTGTTCTTGAGGAAACAAAGCATTTCCATGCAGCTTATCATAAATATGATTATAACTTGCTTTTAGTAGAAAAAACAAAGTAAATATAAATAAAGGAGAAAATTTATGTTTAGTAATAAAATTACAGTTTATGGTTTTGTTGGACCTTCAGGTACTGGGAAAAGTTATAGAGCTCAGTATGTTGCAGGAGAAAATAATATTAATTATATAATTGATGATGGACTTTTTATAAAGGGAAATGAAGTTATTGCAGGTTCTTCTGCTAAAAAAGCTCCAACAAAAATTGAGACTGTAAAACATGCTCTTTTTCAAACACCAGAGGAAAAGAAGGAGATAATTTCTGCAATTAGAAAATATAAACCAGAAAGTATTATGATTCTTGGAACTTCTGATAGTATGGTAGAAAAAATTGCAGAAAATCTAGGCCTTCCTAAAATTACAAAAATCATTCATATTGATGAAATTGCAACAGAAGAAGAAATGGAAACAGCAAGGAGAATTCGTGTAAAAGAAGGAAAGCATGTAATACCTGTTCCAACTTTTGAAATTAAAAAAGATTTTTCTGGATATATTCTAGATCCGCTTCAGATTTTCAAATCTAAAGGAATAGGTAAAGACCCTTATGTAAGCGAAAAATCAATTATAAGACCAACTTTTAGCTATATGGGTAACTTTACTATATCTGATTCTGTTTTTAGGCAGATTATTGAATATGTAGCTTATAAGTCTCCTGCTATTCATAAACTTTCTAAAATGAGAATAACAAAATATGATGAAGGACCAAGTATATATATAGAAGTGGTTATGATTTATGGAAGCAATATAAAAGAAGCACTAACAGAATTTAAAGAAAAATGTAAAAAGGAAATTGAGAAATTAACAGCTATGAATATAAAAAGCATTGAAATTGTTGCAAGAGATATTGTAATTGAAGATAATAATGGCGAAAAAGTAATAAATGTAGAAAGGAAAATGTAATTATGTCTTTTATTGTTGCAATAGATGGACCAGCAGGTTGTGGAAAAGGAACAGTAGCTAAAGCATTATCTAAAAAAACAGGATTTGTAAATATAGATACAGGTGCTATGTATAGATGTGTAACACTTGAATGTCTTAAAAAAAATATATTTCCAGAAAATACTTTAGAAATAGAAAAAGTTTTAGATAGTATTAATATAGAGCTTAAAATAGAAAAAGAAGAACAAAAAGTATTTTTAAATGGTGAAGATGTAAGCTTTCAAATTAGAACTCCAGAGGTAGATGAATATGTTGCAAAATTTGCAGCTCTTAAAATTGTAAGAGATAAACTAACTCCTATGCAAAGAAAAATAGGGGAGAAAACCAATTCTATAATGGAAGGCAGGGATATTGGAACTGTTGTATTCCCAGATGCAAATGTGAAGATATATTTAGACTGTTCAATTGAAGAAAGGGCAAATAGAAGATATAAACAAAATATTGAAAAAGGCATAAAAGAAAGCTATGAAGATGTTTTAAAAGGAATTATAGAAAGACATAAATTAGAAACAAAAAGAGCAATTGCTCCGCTTCAAAAAGCAGAAGACAGTATTTTAGTAGATAGCACTAATATGACAATCGAAGAAGTAGTTAATACAATCTATAGTATAATTAAAGAAAAACAAGAGAAAGGAATTGAAAGATGATTAGAGCTTTTATTAAATTCATGTTAAAAATTACAAACTTAATAATGTTTAGAGTAAAAGTAATTGGAAAAGAAAATATAGAAGATGGAAAAGCATATATAATGGCACCAAATCATATAAGTAATTGGGATCCACCTGTAGTTGTTGCTGAAACCAAAAGAAACGATATGTACATATTAGCAAAAGAAGAGCTTTATATAAATAAATTTGTTTGTTGGCTTGCTAAGAAAACGAAGGTGCTTCCAGTAAAAAGAGGTGCTCATGATACATCACTTATGAAGAAAACTGTAAAGGCTTTAAAAGAAAATCATTTAGTATTGCTATTTCCAGAAGGTACAAGAAACGGAATAGAAAAAAGAGGGAAAATTCAAAATGGTGCAGTTCTTATGAATTTAATGTCAGGAGCCCCAATTATCCCAATAGGTATTCAAGCAAAGGAAAAGTATAAATTTAGATCAAAAGTTATAATAAACATTGGTAAGCCTATGAATTTTTCAGAATATAAGGACAGGAAAAATGATAAGGAACTATTAGATAGTTTAAGTCAAAAGCTTATGGAAGAAATTATAAGACTTACAAATGAAGAAGTATAAAGTTCAAGGCAGAAGCATTGCTTCTGCCTTGTGTGTTAGGCAACAATAATTTTCTTTTAATTAATACGCCGTCGGAATTGTGCATATAAATAATGCACAAAACGCAAAACCAGATAATAAGACTACCATAAATAATACAGAATTCAGTATGTACAAAATGCTACTTACAAAACTGAACCGCAAGGAGTAGCCGCAGTATGTTTCTGCCTTTTCTGTTAAAGCAAGTAAGATGAAGCTTACTATAAATGTTACTCCAAACACAAAGTGGAGGGACAAATAGTGATTCATTAAAAGTCCCTTGATGATGTTGCCCAATGCTGTCATAAATTTTTCCTCCTGTTGTTATTTTGTTGCCTTTTTCTACCACAAAATTATTGGTATAAAAATATTATAGCACAGCCACAATATTATGTCAAATATGCAATTAAAAATCCTTGACATCTGCTTATATTTAGTATATAATATATTTTTAGTGTATAGAGAATAAGAGGAGAAAAATAAAATGAATAACAAAAATATTAGAAACATAGCAATTATAGCGCATGTAGACCATGGTAAAACAACACTTGTAGACGAACTTTTAAAACAAAGCCATGTTTTTAGAGATAATGAACAGGTTGGAGAAAGAGTTATGGACTCAAACGACCTAGAGAAGGAAAGAGGAATTACAATTCTTTCTAAAAATACATCTGTAATGTATAATGGTATAAAAATAAATATAGTAGATACTCCTGGACACGCTGACTTTGGAGGAGAAGTAGAAAGAGTTTTAAAAACTGTTGATGGTGTATTATTGTTAGTTGATGCTTTTGAAGGAACAATGCCTCAAACAAGAGAAGTTTTAAAGAAATCTTTAGCATTAAACTTAAAACCAATAGTTGTAATTAATAAAATAGATAGACCGGGTTCAAATCCTGCTAAAGTTGTAGATGAAGTATTAGAGCTATTTATAGAATTAGATGCAAATGATGAACAATTAGAATTTCCTGTTGTTTACACATCTGCAAAACTTGGAATTGCAAAACTTAATGTTAATGATGAAGATGGAAATATGGATATTTTATTTAAAACAATAGTTGATAATATAAATCCACCTGATTGTGATGAAGATGGACCTATGCAAATGCTAGTTTCTAATATAGATTATGATGATTATGTTGGAAGAATTGCAGTTGGAAGACTTGAAAGAGGTTCTTTAAAAACAGGTATGCAAGTTGCAGTTTGCAAGAAGAATGATAAAGTAGTAAACCGGAAAAATTGCTAAAATATATACACATGTTGGTCTTGAAAAGAGAGAAGTAGAAGAAGCAAAAGCTGGAGATATTATAGAGTTTTCTGGAATTACAGATATAAACATTGGAGAAACAATTTGTGATCCTGAACATGTAGAAAAAATAGACTTTGTAGATATTGATGAGCCAACTGTTACTATGACATTTAGCGTAAATAATGGACCATTTGCAGGTCGTGAAGGAGAATTTGTAACATCTAGACATATAAGAGATAGATTATTTAAAGAGCTTGAAAGAAATGTAAGCTTAAGAGTTTCAGAAACAGCTACCCCTGATTCTTTTGAAGTTGCAGGACGCCGGAGAATTACATTTATCAGTTCTTATTGAAACAATGAGAAGAGAAGGATTTGAGCTTTTAGTTTCTCGTCCTAAAGTTATTATAAAAGAGATAAATGGTGAAAAATGTGAACCAATCGAAAGACTAGTTGTAAATGTTCCAGATGAATTTGTAGGAAATGTTATTGAAAAACTTGGAAAGAGAAAAGCAGAAATGGTAAATATGGAACCTGCAGAAGATGGACATACTAAAATAGAATTTAAGATTCCTGCAAGAGGCTTAATTGGATATCGTTCAGAGTTTATGACTGATACTAAAGGTAATGGTACTATGAATCATATATTCGATTGCTACGAGCCTTACAAAGGTGAAATTAGTGCAAGAAGTAGAGGAACAATAGTTGCATTTGAAAATGGAAAAGCTGTAACTTATGGCTTATTCAATGCACAAGATAAAGGAGAACTATTTATCGGACCTGGTACAGAAGTTTATGAAGGTATGATTGTTGGATTAAATTCTAGAGGAGAAGACTTGGCAATAAATGTATGTAAAGAAAAACATCTAACAAATACTAGAGCTTCAGGTTCTGATGATGCACTTCATTTAGTTCCACCAATACAAATGTCTCTTGAAAAGGCAATTGAATTTATACAAGATGATGAGCTTGTTGAGGTTACTCCTCAAAATATTCGTTTAAGAAAGAAAATTCTTGACTCTAAAGAAAGAGAAAGAGCTAATAGAACTAAATAGGAGTTTAATATAACAATGAATGAAGCTATATTTCAAGAGATAAAACAAAAAGCTTTAGATGAGCATATTCCAATTATTATGGACAATACATTAGATGCTATTTCTAAAATACTTGAAGGAAAAGAGCTAGACAGTATTTTAGAAATAGGTACGGCAGTTCGGATATTCTGCAATTTGCTTTTCTAAATTCTTAAAAGAAAATCGGAAAAATTGACACGATAGAAAGGGAAGAAGATAGAGGAAAGCTAGCTATTCAAAATATCAAAGAAATTGGCTTAGAATCGAAAATAAGCGTTTTCATAGGGGATGCAATAGAGGTTCTTCCAACTTTTAATAAAACATATGATATGATTTTTATAGATGCAGCTAAAGGAAAATATCCTTTCTTCTTAAATGAAGCTATTCGTATGTCAAAAGTTCGGAACTATTATCCTAGCTGATAATGTTTTATATAAGGGATATGTTATGAGCGATTATAACAAGCATAAACAAAGAACAGCAGTAAGAAATCTTAGAGAATATATCAAATTAGCCTTGGAAAACCCAAGGCTAGATAGTAAAATTCTAGAAGTTGGAGATGGACTTTGTATAAGCAAAGTTCTAAAATAAATAAACTACAGTAGATATCAATGTATCAATTATGTGTGCAGTAAGAAAGATATTTGCTGTAATTTTTTTTGCATTTTCCGGAATTTTAGATAATATCTTTCCAACCATTTTTCTTACAAATGGATGAATAAATTTTACAAATAAAATGCTACCGGACTCCCCAAACTATACTAAAGCTTAATGTTATTCTACCATTTAAGTTTAGAAATTGTCCTGTATAATCCCACCAGCGAGTTGCAAATAATGCTTGAAGAAAGAAGTCTGTGACATACTCAAACAGACTGAATATTATAGCAGATAAGAAGAAGAGCCTTACAGGTTTATTTTTATAATCTCTGAAAAATACAATCAAAATAATTGCTCCATACCCATATATAGGACAAATTGGGCCAAACAAAAAGCCTCTTTTTACAAATTCATGAGTATAAATTACGCAAAATATCTCTTCTGCTACCCAACCAATGAACGCATATATCATAAAATAAATTACCATTTTTTGAAAATTAGATAATGCTTTCTTTTCTTTTGACATAACAAACTCCTTATTTTTCTCTTTAGTATAAATTTTAACAAAATTTTAATAAAATGTAAAGAGGAGTATATATAAATTACCAAACATTACAAAAATGTAAGCTAAAATCATTGAAAAGTGCTAAAAAATAATGTAAAATAGTATAGTAAACATGAATAAAGAATTAAAGGAGAAAAATTATGATGAAACCTGAATTACTTGCACCTGCTGGTTCATTTGAAAAAGCAAAAATAGCATTTCTTTATGGGGCAGATGCAGTGTACTGTGGAACCGCTTCACTTTCTCTAAGAAGTAGAGCAGAGGTAGAAGATGATGATCTTGCAAAAACAATTATATATGCACATGATATTGGAAAAAAGGTGTATGCCGCAATTAATATATATGCACTTGATGAAAACTATGAAGAAATAAAAAAGCAGGCTAAAATGCTAAATGAATTAAAAGTAGATGGAATAATCTTGTCTGATGGAGGAGTTCTAGATATCATAAAGAAAGAAGCACCAGATGTAGATATTCATATAAGTACGCAAGCAAATGTTGTAAGTTATCATTCCGCTTCTTTTTGGCATAGAAATGGTGCAAAGAGGATAATACTTGCAAGAGAATTAAGTAAAGCTCAAATTAAAGATATCTTAGCAAATAAGCCAAAAGATTTAGAAGTAGAAATGTTTATACATGGTGCATTATGCTTTGGCTATTCTGGAAGATGCTTTTTAAGTGATTTTTTGGCTTCTCGCAGTGCTAATCTTGGAGATTGTGCACAAAGTTGTAGATGGGCATATAATTTATATGTAGAGGAAAAGAATAATCCGGGAAATATGATGCCAGTTGAATATGATGAAAAAGGTACATATATTTTCTCATCAAAGGATTTATGCCTTTTAAAAGAAATATCTGAAATAATGGAAATGGGTATAGATAGCCTTAAGATAGAAGGAAGACTTAAAACAGAATATTACTTAGCAAGTGTTGTAAATGCTTATAGAAATGCAATAGATGATTATATAAAATCTCCTGAAACTTATGATTATACAAAATATTTAAAAGAAATTGATAAAGTAAAAACTAGAAGCTTAACTACATTTTATTTTAATGATAGGAATAATAAGGATTTTCAAGAATTTGAAGGAAAACAATACAATCCAGATTATGAATTTGGTGGAAAAGTTGTAGAGTATAATGATGATAAATCTGTAATAGAAATAAAAAATAAATTGTTTGTAGGAGATACTTTGGAAATACTAATTCCTGGTAAAATAGAAGTATATGAATTTAAAATAGAAAAACTTTGGGATGCTGAAACAGATGAAGAAATAGAAAGTGTAAGTCCAGGAAAGAAGGGACAACTTGTAAAGTTACATCTTCCAATAAAGTGTGAGAAAAGCTGGATAATTAGAAGAAAAAAATAGATTAAAAGCTGCACTATTTGAATAATAATGCAGCTTTAACTTTTAATTATTGATTCTTAATCTTTCTCCAGTAAAGATAAGATTTATATTCTTAATATTATTTAATCTAGCAATACTTTGAATCGTAACTCCAAACATATTTGCTATATATGTCAAGGTATTTCCTCTTTTTACAGTATAAATTATATGATTTGTATCATATGATGTATTTGTGATTTCTTCTAAAGGCCTTGTTGTATCAATTTTTAAAACTTGACCTGTGAAAATTAAATTAGGATTTCTAATGCCGTTTAATCCAGCAATTTCTGAAACGGTAGTTCCAAATCTTAATGCTATTTCACTTAATGTATTACCTCTTCTTACAGTATATAATTCTATATTATTTGTTTTATTTTCTTCAGTATTAACTGGAGAATTAGAGAATAAGAATATGTTCTCAGTAAATTTATCTTTATCTACAAAACCACGAATCCCGCTTACAATCCCCATATCTGTGTATTGAAATCCTTGCCAATTAGTCCAGTTTACATCATTTGATGGCTCTGATACATCATATTCTGCAATCCATAGGGGATAAGAATTAGCAAGATTCGTGCTAAATACATCTCTTGCATTAAATACATCACTATATATAATTACTTCTTTGTTTGTAAGAGCCTTAACTTTTTCTAAAAAAGCAGTTGAAATTGAATTTATTTCTTCTTTGCTTAAATTTCCAAAGCTTTCAAAATCCATTGCAAGCTTACAATCTGGAGAAGTTCCTGAAATAACAGAAGCAAAATATTCCGCTTCGTTTTCCGCTTCTTCTACGCTTCTTGCAGTTAAGTAATGATAAAATCCTACTTTGAGTCCATTAGCCTTAGCATTATCATAATTAACTCTAAAATATGGATCTGTTATATTGCTTCCTTGACTTGATTTAATGTATACAACTGAAAATCCAGCTGATTTTACATCTGCATAGTTAATATACCCTTGCCAGTTACTTACATCAATACCATCAAATATGACATTTGATGAAGGAGAAATAGCAAAGACTGAAATAGGGATACTACTACATATAAGTATCAATAATAAAAATGTAATAACAGTATTTTTAAATTTTCCCAATATAAAACCTCCTTTTAAATAATTAAAATTATTCTTGAAACTCCTTACTTAATTTACTTATTGCTTTTGTTTCAATTCTTGACACATAAGAACGACTAATACCTAGCATTTTAGCAATTTCATTCTGAGTTTTAGGTATTTTTCCGTTTAAGCCGAAGCGGAGCTCTAGAATCGTTTGTTCCCTTGTCTTTAAGACCTCTTTCATTTTCTCGAATAATTTTTTTGTTTTAAGTTTTAAGTCAATTTCATCTTCAATACTTCTATCTTCATTTTCTAATATTTCAAGCAAAGTTATTTCATTATCATCTTTGTCTTTTCCTATTGGTTCATTAAGATATACTTCAGATTTAGCTTTTTTAGAAGTTCTGAGAAACATAAGAATCTCATTTTCAATACATCTTGCAACATATGTAGCAAGCTTAATATTCTTATCAATATTAAAACTGTTTATTCCCTTAATTAGTCCAATTGTGCCTATGGAAATTAAATCATCTTGATCGATATTTGTAGAAGAATATTTTTTAGCAACATGAGCAACAAGTCTTAAATTCCTTTCTATCAAGATATTTCTTGCTTCATCATCGCCATTATTCATTCTTTCTAAAAATAATTTTTCATCTTCGGGGCTTAAAGGTTCAGGAAATAGATTAGAACTTTGTATATATCCGCACTAAAAACATTGATGATTTTAAAAATAGAAGAAACCCAGAAAGGCTTAAAATCTCTATCATCTATCCAACTACCTCCATTAAACTTTTACAAAACAATTATATGTTTTTTTATCTACTTTGTGCCTGACCAATAATAAATTCACTTGCAAAATTTTGAATTATCTAATATAATCAGTTGTATAAAAGAAGTGGAGGAATTTACATTGGTAGATTTTGAAGAGAATAAAAGAGATTTGCAAGAATTAAAAAATAGATTTATAAAACTAGAAAAAACAATAGGGGATAGTGAAACTTTAGAAAAAAAGTTAAAGGAGCTAGAAGAAAAGACCTTAGCAGATGGATTTTGGAATGATTCAAAGATGTCTAATTCAGTTTTAAAGGAAATAAAAGAACTAAAAAATAAATATAATGGAATAACTTCAATCAAAAATGAGCTAGAGAATTTAATAGAAACAAATGAATTTTTAGTTAATGAAAATGATGAAGAAATGTCACAAGATTTAATTAAGAGTACATGGAAACTAAAAAAAGATATTGAAAAGTTAGAAACCAAAATGTTTTTATCTGGAAAATTCGATATAAATAATGCAATAATAACATTACATCCGGGTGCTCGGAGGAACAGAATCTCAAGATTGGGCACAAATGCTTTATAGGATGTATTCAAGATGGGCTTTAAGCAACCGGTTTTAAGGTAAAGGAAATAGATTTGCAAGAAGGAGAAGAAGCGGGAATAAAAAGTGTTACAGCTATTATTGAAGGGGAATATGCATATGGATATATGAAAGGAGAAATGGGAGTACACAGGTTAGTTAGAATATCTCCTTTTGATGCAGGAGGAAGAAGGCATACATCTTTTGCATCTGTTGAAGTTCTACCAGAGATTACAGATGATGTAGAACTAGAAATAAACCCAGATGATTTAAGAATAGATACTTATCGCTCATCTGGTGCTGGAGGTCAGCATGTAAATAAAACATCTTCAGCTGTAAGAATTACTCACATTCCAACAAATATTGTTACCTCTTGCCAGAGTGAACGCTCACAGCTTCAAAATAAAGAAACTGCGATGAAAATGCTTAAATCAAAACTTATGGATTTAAAAGAAAAAGAGCATAAAGATAAAATAGAAGATTTAAAAGGTGTACAAAGGGAAATCGCTTGGGGAAGTCAAATTAGGTCTTATGTATTTTGCCCTTATACGCTTGTAAAAGACCATAGAACTAATTATGAAGTTGGTAATGTAGAAGCGGTTATGAATGGAGACATTAATGGTTTTATGGAAGCATATTTGCGCTCTTAGTTCTAAATAGCCCTTTCCCTGAATATATATAAATTATACAAAAGTATATAAGGAGGAAAGGACTTATGACACTTGAAGAAAGAAAAAGCATATCACAAACGGCCGTACAAAATTTAATTTTAGAGAATAGAGAAAAACTAAGTATATCTGGAGTCTTAGATGTACTTAGTTTTGATGACCAAATTGTAATGGTCGAGACAGAGCTTCGGTCTTCTTACAGTAAAGGGAGAAAATCTTAAAATAAACAAATTAAGTATAGATACATCAGAAGTAATAGTAGAAGGCGATATTTCTGCTCTAAATTATTCAGATAAAGATTTAAAGGGAGATAAAACAACTAGTTTATTTAATAAAATATTTAGATAAATTGTATTTTGGATAAGTATAGGTGAGTTGAAAGTTGGATAATGTTGCTTTAACCCAAGCGTATTTATTTTTAATATTTATATTAAATGGAATAATTATAGGAATTATATTTGATATTTTTAGAATATTAAGACAGAGTTTTAGAACCCCAAATTTTGTAACTTATATCGAAGATATACTATTTTGGCTTATATCACTTTTTATAGTATTATATACATTATTTGTATTTAACAATGGGGAAATTAGATTCTATATCTGCATTGCGATATTTACGGGAATAATATTTTACATGATGTTTTTTAGTAAAATGATAATAAAAATATCAGTAAAGATTATGAATTTTCTTAAGAAGATATTTGGGTATATCTTTAAGGTTATTTCATATCCGGTAAAAATTATATTGAATATAGTCGAAAGGTTTATTATTTTCTTAAAAAAAGCAAAAAAATTGCCTAAAATTGGTAAAAAATCCGAAAATAAAGAAGGATTTTAAGATGTTATGTAGAAATATATAAATGTTAAGGATATATTAGACTTTCATAAGAAAAATATATTAGAAAGAGAATACATATGAAAATTAATATAAAGAAGTTATTAAAAAAAATAGCAATAATAGCTTTCTTTATTTATTTTGTCGTTACAGTATATAATCAACAAAAGGATTTGAATAATTATAAAAGTAACATCGCTACTGTAAAAGAAGAAATAGATGAGGAAACAGAATATAAAAAATCTTTAATTTCATTAAAAGAAAATGTAAATTCTTTAGATTATATAGAAAAGATTGCTAGAGAAAAATTAAATATGTATAAACCAGATGAAAAAGTTTATATAGATGTAGATAATTAAAATTCATGGGCTTATGTTCTATGAATCTTAAATTGTTTTCTCTATTTTTATGAATTATTTATCATTTTAAATTAATTTTTCTAATTTGTGCAAATATGCACATCTCTAAATTTCCAAGTTGTATATAAATATATAATATAAATAAATATGGGGGTAAATTTTATGGATGATAATATGCAATTATCAGAATTACGAAATTTAGCAAAAGAAAAGGGAATAAAAAATATAAGTAAACTTAAAAAACAAGAATTAATAGATTTACTTAAAGATTTAGAAAATAACGAAATAAACGAAAAAGATACAAAGATTGAAACATCTGATATTCAAGATGATGTTGATATCAAAAAGGATGATTTTGTAAGTGGTAATGGTGTTTATAAAGTTACTAGTGATACAGATAATATTGTAGAAGGGATACTTGAAGTTCTTCCTGATGGATACGGATTCTTAAGAGGAGAAAATTATCTTTCTACTTCTGAAGATGTATATGTTTCTCCTGTTCAAATAAAACGCTTTAGATTAAATACAGGAGATAAAATTAAGGGAATTGCTAGATTTCCAAAAGAGGGAGGAAAGTTTCCAGCACTAATATTTGTAGGACATATTAATGACCAAACTCCAGAAGAAGCACTTTCTAGAAAGAATTTTGATGAGTTAGTTCCTATATATCCAAATGAAAGATTAAGATTAGAAACTGTACAAAATGAACTTGCTATGAGAATGATAGACTTAATTTCTCCAGTAGGAAAAGGACAAAGAGGTATGATTGTCGCTCCTCCTAAAGTAGGAAAAACAACTCTTTTGAAAAAAATTGCAAATAGTATAACAACAAACAATCCAGAAGTTAAGCTAATAGTTTTACTTATAGATGAAAGACCTGAGGAAGTAACTGATATGAGAAGATCTATAAATGGTGATGTTATTTATTCAACATTTGATGAACTTCCTGAACATCATGTCAAAGTTGCTGAAATGGTACTAGAAAGAGCTAAAAGATTAGTTGAGCAAAAACATGATGTAGTTATATTATTAGATAGTATAACTAGACTTGCAAGAGCATATAACTTAGTAGTTCCAGCTTCAGGTAAAACATTATCTGGAGGACTTGATCCAGCAGCTTTGCATAAGCCAAAAAGATTCTTTGGAGCAGCAAGAAATATTGAAAATGGTGGAAGCTTGACAATACTTGCAACAGCATTAGTTGAAACAGGTTCTAAAATGGATGATATCATTTTTGAAGAGTTTAAAGGTACAGGTAATATGGAAGTACATCTTGATAGAAAACTATCTGAGAAACGCATTTTCCCTGCAATAGATATAAATAAATCTGGGACAAGAAGGGAAGAAATGTTACTTTCTCCACAAGAACTTGAAACTGTATTTGCTCTTAGAAAAGCTATGGCAAGTTCACCTGTTTCAGAAGTTACAGAGCAATTATTAACTCAAATGGTTATAAGCAAAAACAATGAAGATTTCTTAAATAGAATGGATTATTTCTTAAAGAATTTTAAATAGAATAATGCAAAAGTAGCCTCTATTAATTAGAGGTTATTTTTTTTATTTTTGGGAATATTATCTATATGTAAAATAGGAGGATTTTGTTTAATTGCGATTAATAAGAGGAATATCTGAATTTTTTAAGAAATTAGATGATAACCACATAGGTGAATATGCGGCAGAATGTTCTTATTATACCTTTTTATCATTTATTCCATTTATTATTTTATTATTAAGCCTTGTCAAGTATATAAATATTGAAAAAGAATCTTTAATATATATTTTTGAATCTTTTTTTCCTAGTATAATGCAAAATAGTATTTATGATATTATCCAAGAGGTATATTCAAAATCAATAGAAACTTTATCTATCTCTATTATATTTATACTTTGGTCTGCAAGCAAAAGTTTTTATGTATTGAATAAAGGGCTATCTGCAATTTATAAAAATGATATAAAGCAAAATTATTTCTTTCAGAGGATAAAAGGAATGATTGGGGCGATTGTTGCACTTTTCCTTATTGTGTTTGTTTTGCTATTATTAGTATTTGGTAATATTATAGAAGCGGAGATAAATGAACATTTTAAGTCATTTAGCAATGTTTTTAATTTTATTATAAATATAAGATGGATTATATCAATCGTTTCGATGTTTTTTATTTTTTTAATTATGTACAAAGTTACTAGTAATAGAAGGGGAGTAAAGCTAAAAAAGTACATGATAGGAGCTGCTTTTGCATCTATTGCGTGGTATGCGATTTCGTATTTTTTCTCAATATATGTAAATATATTTACTTCATTTTCTGTAATATATGGCAGTCTTGCAACTATTATAATTATTATGATGTGGCTTTATGCTGTAATTTATTCGATTTTTCTCGGGGCAGAGATAAATGAGGTGATGTAATATCAATTATAAAATAGTTGCATCTTGAAATTATGTCAAATTGATGTTATAATATACAAAACTAAATTTCTTGAAAAGGAGATAGGAAACAGTGAACAATAATTTCATAGATATAAGATTATTAGATTTTGAAGTAGATATAATTTTACAGGCTCTATTGGATTACAATTATGGAATTAACAGTAAATATAATTTTAGAAAGTATATAGAAACAAGGGAAGAGGGGACTGAAAGAATTATTGCTAGAAATATATACGATCAAATACTTTATGTTAAAGCTGAATATAATAAAAAACAACGAAATTTGCATCATAAAGAAAATATAAAAAATAATTCAAAATTAATTGACAATCAATGATGTATATAATTATTATATTTATTTATATAGTTTAATAATTTAGGATTATATTAGATGTAGGATAGAATAAGTACAAGAAAGTAAGAGAGGAAATGGTAAAGCGAAGGAAAAACAAAATAAAGAGATATAATACTTTGCACAAAATCAAACTTTTGTGCAAAAAAATATAAAAATAAAACCATGTATTGCAAAAATACTTCTACTCCACTATTTTTAGTACTTTCAGCTAACTTCCTCCTATATATTTAAACAACAAGTTATATTATCTTTTTATCAAAATCCTTTAAAACCGATTCTAGAGCTTCCTTATTTTAAGCTTATTACAAATTTTTTTATAATTTTTATATTAGTATATTTTTTATATCATATTATAATATTATATATGTACATTTATATAATAAATTCTATCAAAACTTGCAAACGCTCATATTTCAATATTTCCCTCAATTTTACAGATAAATAACTATATGTCTTTTTTATAAAAATGGCTTAAAATCGATTCTCGTGCGTCGATTTTTTTGAGTATTTTCAATCATTTTTTAAAATGCTTAAATTTCAATATTTCAGAAGTTTTATATAAAGTATATTACAAATTATATTATTAAGAATAAAATATAAAACATATAATTTGTTGAGTAAAATATAAAAAAGCTTTAAAAACGATTTTAAAGCTTTATAAAATGAAATTATTTTATAATATTATAATATAGAAATTATTTATAAAATTTTAGTAAAATATTTATATATAATTATAATAAAATTTATAAAAATTTTATTATAACAAATGTTCGGTTTTAAAATTTAATGTTTGTATTTGTATAATAATAAAATAAATTTTATACATTTTCAATAAATATGTATAAAAAAATTAAAAAATTATACATATTTTTTAAACATGTATAATTTTTATTTTTATGATTTTATTTTATAAAAATTAGATATCCATTCCTCAAAAATGCCCCTCTCTCCTACTTCTTGCAATTTTTAATTAACATTTCTATTACTATACTCTTCCTTAACATTGTCTTTTAATATTGTAAGAAATGCAGTTATTGTTGTCATTATCATTTTTTTATCTTCATTTCCTATGCGATTATATGCCGATAATATTATCCTTGCATTTTTCATTAACGAAAGCTTTAAATCTTTTAAGGTTTTAGCTTCTGTTGAATTAATTATTTCGAAAATGATATCAATAATTTGTTCCCTTGTGTTTAAATCCAGATTATTTAGCCAATTTTTTATTGTTTTATCTATAAATTTACTTCCATTTGTTACTTCGCTTAATACTACAAAATTTTTTCCGATTACTTGCCAAGAATATACATCGTGTTCCATGACGCCCTTTTGTATACTTTGAACTACAATAAATTTCTCTTCATGATTTAATAGCATTCCAAATATTGAATCTTGTGGTATATATGTTATAACTTTTTTTATTGTATTTTTATATTCTTCCGTATTGGTTATATCTTCATGAAATCCAGGGCCATCATTATTATATACATTTATAATTCTGTTTTTTACATCAGAATTTGCAAATACAGCAGCATATACTGCTAAATTTCCTCCTTTTGAATGCCCTCCTAATCTTATTTTCTTATCTGGATATTTTGTTGCAATATTTTCTAGATAATTTTTTGCATCTATTTGTGATTTTAGATGGCTTTTGAAACTCATATTAAAATCTTCTTTCCAGCCAATTAATGTATTATCGGTTCCTCTAAAAGATACATATATTGTATTATCTGGTAAAATTATTGTAACTGCAGAAAATTGTTCTTCCAGTTTTTTTTCCATTTTATTTACATTTTCTACTACTAGCATTTTTTCAAATCTTTTACTTTCTCCAATTTCTGGAAAAAGAACTGCATCATCTTCCCATAATATTTTCAAATTTTCTTTACCATTCTTTATAAATCTTTTACTTAATTCTTTAATTGTTACAATTTCCCCTTCTTTTATTAGACTTTCTAGTGGAAAATATGAAAATCTATTTAATATTAGACTGTCTATTTCATTAAATTCAGACTTAGCTAAGCTAAGGTCTCCTCTCCATTTAACATAATCAATAATGTTTGCCATATTATATTTATTTCTCCTTTTTATATATTTATTATTACTATACTTCTTCCTCTATCTTATCCCTTTTACTTGAATCATTGTGTCCACTAAACTTAAATTGAAAAGCTCCTCCAGCTAATGTTAGTACTATTACTAATATGTAAAAGACTATTATATTGCTATTTTTATTAACATTTTAAAAAAATTATTGGCATTGCATAAGCTATAGCTTCAGATAGGCCAGAATATTCACTAGGTATATATTTTCCTATTGTTTCTATAACATCTACTATTTCCATATGTGTACTCCTATTAATAATTTCAAAAATGATTTCATAATAAAAATATCATAAATTTAATACATTTTCAATTGATAACTACTAAAAATTTTTTAATTAAAACTATTTTCATAAATTTTGGTATTATAGGTTTATAACTAATCAGATTTCTTTTCTTTCATAAATCTTACAAGAAATCACAAATGATAATATGTATATCATTATTACAAATATGCTTAATATTGCTATTAAATAATCTTTTAGCATTATAATAAAACTATCTAATGAAACATTAAAAACTGTCATTAAAATCGTAACAATTAAAGATATGCCTATCATTAAAGCTACAATCATAATCATTTGTATAATTCTTCCTTTTTCAGCACCGAATTTATACATAATTGGTATTTGAAAAGATTGCAATAAAATCATGGCTGTCAAACTTCCGAATATAATTGCGAGTGTATTACCCAAAAAATCTTTATCGACTATATTTGATGTTTTAATTCCCTGTGTAATTAAGGTAAGAACAAATCCTAGGAACGCACCTAATAATGTAACTATCAAAATATAAATGTATCTTGCTTTCACAATATCTTTTTTGTTTAAAGGGAAAGTAAGTACATATTTATCTGCTTTTGCTAAATTATCATAACTAAAACTACTTATTCCTAACATTTCAAAACATAAAGGCATAAAGATAGCCAAAGAACTCATTAAATCATTGTTAAGAAATGCAAATACTACAAATATTACTATCATATATATTACTGTTGATTTATATGATTTTATTGTTTGAAAATCTTTAACAATCAATCCTTTTATAGCATTCATTTTATTTATCCCCCTTTATATAAATTAACATTATATCTTCTATAGTAGGTTTATCTATTACAGAAATGTCATATTTTCTTTTAAATTCATATTTATTTTCGATTAAAACATCATATTCATACTTATTTTTTCTATATTTAATATAGTCATTTTTGTTAAGCTTTTTAAATTGTTCTTCATCACATCTTACTATCCCATAATTCTCTATAAGTTCATCTTTTGACTTTGTAAAAATAATCTTTCCATTATTTATAAATACAATGTAATCAGCAATATGTTCTAAATCTGATGTAATGTGGCTAGAAACAAATATTGAGTGTTCCCCATCTTCTATAAATTCTTGAAAAATATCTAATATATTATTTCTCGCTACTGGATCTAAACCAGATGTTGGCTCGTCTAATATTAATAATTTAGGCTTATGTGCAAGAGCAGTTGCTATTTTTAGTTTCATTTTCATACCACTAGAAAATTCTTTAGATATTTTGTCTAACGGAAGATTAAATTTTTCTAGGTACTTTAAATATAATTCTTCATCCCATTCTTTATAAAAATTTTTCATAATTTTGTTTATTCCTTTAGGACTTAGATATTCTGATAAAAAGCTGTCATCTAATATAACCCCTATATCTTGCTTTATTTCTTTTTCGTTTTTATTCATATCCATTCCAAATATATTTACTGTTCCTGAGGTCTTTTTTGTAATGTTTAAAATAGTCTTTATTGTTGTTGTTTTTCCTGCACCATTTTCCCCTATAAATCCAACAATCATTCCTTTAGGCAATGTAATATTAACATTTTGCAACTCAAACCCTTTATATTGCTTACACAAATCTCTAACTTCTAATACATTTTCCATAATACTATTTTTCCTCCCCATATAAAATATCCAACATACTCTGCATTTCTTCTTTGGAAATTTTACTTATTTTCGCAATAGAAACAGCAGTATCTATCAGGTTTTCTACTTTTTTCAGTTGTTCTTCCCTGATAATTTCTACATTTTTATTTGATACATAGGTTCCCTTTGAAGCAATAGTTTCAACATATCCTTCCTGCTCTAACCCTTCATAAGCATTTTTTGTAGTTATAACACTTATTCTTAAATCTCTTGCTAAGCTTCTAATAGATGGTAACATTTCTCCTGCCTTTAATTCATTGGATATTATCTTACTTTTAATCTGTTCTTTTATTTGCTCATATATAGGGACATTACTTGAATTGCTTATTATTATATTCATAGAATAAATTTCTCCTTTTTTGCATTGTGTATATACAGTATATACAGTTGTGATAAAAAAGTCAATATGTTTTTATAAAAAATAAAAGATTATCTTCTTTATAATTGATAATCTTTTAAATAAATAGTTATATAATTATTACTTATGCAAACTATATAGACTTATTTAATATAAAAATTTATAATAATTTTTTCAATATCCTATCAATATCTGGAAAAATAATATTTTTCAATTTTTGTGCTTACTGGAATAAACCAAATTATATTATTATATTCTTTGCTTTTAAAACAATAATAACATGGTCTTTTATTTCCATTCTCTTTATTTTTCATTAATTCTGAATCATCTATAATATCAAAAAATGAATCTTTTATAAAATAAAAACATCCTACATTTATTTGCATATTTATTGCTCCTTATAATTAATATTAAGAGCCTACCATTTCTGGTAAGCCCCCTAAAATAATTTATTCACTCTCTCATTTATAACTCGCCAAAGGGGCGGCGACAAACACATTTATTAAAAACAATGATGTTCTTAATTATTATATTTATATTATCATAAAATATGTGAATTGTCAACAAATTGTGCTTTATCGTTAACTTAAAAAGCTAATCTGATTATCTATATTAAGCCAACTTTTTTGGTTAGCTTCTGTAATCTTATCCGCTTCTTCCAGCTCTCCAATTAAAAATGGAGATGTCGGAATATGCCTTTTCATATTTTCTCTAACTAAACCTGCATTTGCATTTGCGTAGCAATATTTGCACAAATGCCCACAAGTATTATACGCACCTATGTCATTACCCATTAAGCAATTACATCCAATCCTTTTACTATTGCTTTTTGGTGCATTTAATTTATTACCTATTGCCTTTTCGACTATTTCTTTACTCATACAACCAGTTATATCTAAGCCATAATCTTTTAAAAACTCTTTTTCACAGCAAGAATGTACTGTAATATTGTTCTGCTTTCCTATTTCTGAAAATGCTTTTGCGATTTGTATTTGCTCTTTCTCTGTAGGAGTTCTTAGATTAGGTGCATTCCTTTTTACCTTTTCATACATATCTAGAAAACTAATAGTGCAATCTTCTGTATAACCTTTAAGCTCACTTAATAATTTTTCAAAACATCTAATATGCCTACTTACATCAAATTTCTCATTTATAAATATTGGATCATAACGAATTGAGACTGCATTTTTCCCAATATGTTCGGATAATTTCTTAAAATCACTAATTACTTGTTTTTTATCTGGAACATTTGGCTCAATATCTTTTCCATAAGGAGTAATTGTTACAAACCAAAATTGCTTATACTTATCTAATTCTGACAAGTGGGAAATTAATGGGTGTGGATTTTTAGTACAAAAAGCCAAACAGTCAACAATACTTGGATTTAAGCTATATTTAGTTACTTGGTGTTTATAATACGGATTTCTGACATATACAAAGCCTTCTTTTATTCTATTTAATAACCAATTAGAATAAAAGGCTGGTATATCAGTCCTCATTCCTGTATTTATTATCATTTTTATTTCCTTTTCTCACAAATAATTTATTTATATATTATCATAAAGACAGATAATTAGCAACTAACTAGAAGCCTTTTATATAATTGACAATAAGTTAGAAGTAGTTATATAATTATATTAAATTTAAGAAGGTGAATTAATATGATAGATAAAAAGGATAATCCTGAATTTTTAAACTCATTTTTGAACTATTCTGCAGTAATACTTAATAAATCTCAAAATAGCATTAAAGAATATAATTACGACTTATCTAATTTTTTCAAATTTATGTGTAATCATCTAGGACTTTGTTCTTATGAGAATATTAAGGATACAGATATTCATAGTCTTGATATCGATTTTTTAAAGAAAATTTCTCAAGAAGATATACATTCATATCTTTATTACTTAAAAAGCGAATTTGGAAGTAAACCAGCAACACTTGCAAGAAAAGTATCTACTATAAGAATATTCTTTTCATATGTAAGTAATAAAGAAAAAATGATTGAAGTAAATCCAGCTCAAAACTTGGAAAGTCCAAAGGTTGGAAAAAGGCAGCCTCACTATTTGACTCTAGAAGAAAGTCAAAAGCTACTAAAAGTTACATCTGAACCTATATCTGATAAAAATAGTAGAAATCTAGAAAGAGATCATGCAATTATTACAATATTTCTTAATTGTGGCATTCGTTTATCAGAGCTTGTATCAATTGATATTAAAAGTATAAAATTTGATGACTGTAAGATGTCTGTTATAGGTAAAGGTGATAAAGAAAGAACTATTTACTTAAATAAAGCTTGTATAAAAGCCATAAAAGACTATTTATCAGTTAGACCAAAAAATAATATAAAGCCTAAAGATGAGGATGCATTGTTTTTAAGCGAAAGGCTAGAAAGAATAAGTAAAAGAACGGTACAACATATAGTTGAAGTAGAACTAAGAAAAGCAGGTCTTGATACAACTAAATATTCAACTCATAAATTAAGACATACTGCTGCAACACTTATGTATCAATATGGTAATGTTGATATTAGAGCTTTGCAAGAGCTTCTTGGTCATGAAAGTATTGCAACGACTGAAATATATACTCATGTTGCAAATGCACAGGTTAGAGATGCTGTTGAAAGAAATCCTCTAGCAGATGAGCCATAAACATAATATTGTATAATTTGAAGAAATGTGATATAATTATTTTACAAATTTATTAGGAGGACATTGCATAATGGAAAGAAAATTACATCGGGTAATAAGAGTCCTAACTGTCACAGTATCTTTGTTGACAGCCATCATCGGCTTATTTGAGGTCATTTCCTCAATTCTTGAAGAGGACCTCATAAGTGAAGAAAGCAAAGGTTAATTCCTTTGCTTTTTTATTAATTATTAAAATTTAGTAAACTTGTTACGATAAAGCTTACAGCTAATCCAATAATAAGTATAATTGTTATAATTATTATTTTTGTTATTTTAGATATTTTCTTATTAACTAATGCTATACTTCCTAAAATAAATATCAATATCCAAAGTCCTATATTCATAACTTTTTGTGTTGTATTTATTTTGATTGGTGGTGGCCCATATACTCCTGTATCAGAGTAAGTTTCACTTGTTAGTGTCGTATTGTTCATATTAAATTTCCTCCTCTTTTAATAATTTATTTAAACAAATTTTAGGTTCATTTTTATCAAAATCCCATGTATGTAGAGAATCTCCTAAACAATATTTCCAATCTTCACAATTTTCACATTCTTTACATTTCAATTTATCTAAGTTTCTAAACCATTTAAACTTATTTTCCCATATATCTACAAAATTATCTTTTTTTACATTTCCTTGTATAAGATCTTTTCTTCTTTCAACATTAGGGCATACGAAAATATCTCCGTTATATAATATACTTGCCGTCGTAAAACCTGCTCTACAAAAAAACATATTATCTCTTAATTCTTTTTCTAATTTAATTCCTACAAAATGAGAACACCCATATGTAACTTCGAATTTTGCTTTTTTCCTCTTATCTTTTATAAAGTTTAATAAATACTTATAATCTTCCTTGTCTAATTGTAAATTTCTATTTTCATTTGCTCTTCCTATTGGATCCATATTTATTACTCGCCATGAATCAACTTCTAATTCTTACATAACATTATACATTTCTTCCAATTCATTAATATTTAATTTATTTACAACTGTTGTTACCTGAAAGCAATGTAAAAATTTTTCTTTCTTAAGTTTTTCTATGTTTTCGATTATTTTTTTATATGAACCTTTTACGCCTCTGAAATTATCATGGCTTTCCTCCAAGCCATCTATACTTATAGACATTGTTGCAAGATTAGTCTCTTTCATATCTTTAATAATTTTATCATTTATTAGCATTCCATTTGTAGTTATTCCCCAACGAAAGCCCAAATTAGTAGCAAACTTCATAACTTCGAATAAATCTTCTCTTACTAGTGGTTCTCCTCCTGTTACATTAATTAAAATGTTGCTCGTATCATATTTATCTGATATATTTTTAAATGCTTTTTTTATTTCCTCTGTCGTAAGTTCATCTTGCAAATTTATATTTTCTCCAGCATTGCTACCACAGTGTTTACATTTTGCATTACATCTTAAGGTTGTCTCCCAAAATAAATTATATAAAATAGGATTCTCTGATAAATATTTTTTGTTTTTATATGTTAGTTCTGCAACACCATATTTCATTATTTCATTAAACATCTTTTAATTGTTTCCTTTTTATTTTATTTATATCATAACATAAAATAAATCTCAACAATATTAGTTCAAATATTTATTACAATTTTGTTGCTTTTTGTAATAATTTTGCAATAATTCAGATAAATGCAAAATAAAAGCACGATAATATTTGGTAATTTATACCTAATACTATCGTGCCCTCTTTAGGTTTCAAAATTTTTAATGAACTATTTAAAAATCATGCATCATAATAAACAGCTTAACTATAATTATGTTTTAATATGTCGGAATTTTTAAAACCTGACTTTCGCTTAAGCTAGAACTACCTAAATTATTTACATCCTTGATATCTTCGATTATATCTCTTACATCAGTTCCACTATAATAATCATTATATGCTTCTTCCCTTTTAGCTATATCCCACAATGTATCTCCTGTTACAACAGAAACTGTTTTATAAGTTATTTCTTGATTTGAAAATACTCTACTAATCAAAATAAAATTTAACCCTATAACTATTCCTAATATTATAAATATTGCTCTTATAAATTTTTTCTTATTTTTTATTCTCATAATTATTTCTCCTTACCAAACATTCATTTGTTATTATGGTTTTATTATATACGAACAAAAGTTTATTGTCAATACTTTTTATTAAAATTTTTCAAAAAAATGTTCGTACATATAATCCTTATAATAGCAAAGGTTGAATTTGCTTATGTTCCAAAGAATATTCTATAGATTCTTTTATATATTTTGGTGAAAAAGCAAGTGATGTTGGTTTAGTAATTGGGTTATCTTGTGTAAAAGGAATAAAAAAAATATTCTTGCTATTTAATAATTTTCCAATATTCTCTGCATTTGTACTTAACCCATCTTTTGTTGCAATGCCGAAGTAGTACAGGCTTATTATTTCTTAAATGTAATCTTGCTGATGCAAGTACTGGAGTATCATATATGGAAGATGCTATCTTTGCTATATGATTTCCTGAGCATGGACATATAACTAGTATGTCCCCTTCTCTTTCTTCCGCTTCCGCTACAGTATTAATTACTTTGTGCTTTGTAATTTTTTCTATCTTTTCGATAAAATAACTACTATCCCCAAATTTAGAATTTGAATTGTATGCCTCTACTGACATTATTGGAATAATTTTTCCTCCATTGTTCATAATTTTTTCCATTTCGAATATAGTATTCTTAAAAGTATAAAAAGCACTCGTTAAAGCAAATACAATTTTTTTGTTTTTAATATTCAAGAAATTAGCCCCCCTTAAATATTACTCCATATATATTATGAAATTATGTAAATTTTGTAAACACTATTTAAAAATATTGCAAATTTATTATTGACATATTTTGTCGACTATTGTAATATTAATTTGTATATTTATAAAAGGAGGTTTGTTTATGAATTCATCAGAAATTAGAGCTAAAGCTCGTGAAAATTTAACTGGTAAATGGGGAAAAGCAGCCCTACTTACTTTTATTTATGGCATCTTAATATATGTCATAGGATTTGTTCTTAAATTTATTCCTGTTATAGGCCCTATAGCAAATGCAATTATTTCAGTACCTTTAGGCTATGGTTTTATAGCTAGCCTTATGAAATTAAAAAGAAATGAAGAAGTTGGTTATTTAGATTTCTTTACAATCGGATTTTCTGCATTTAGTAAAGTTTGGTCTGTAACATTACATACTGCACTAAAACTATTAGTTCCTATAATTATAATGGTTGTACTTCTTGTACTATTACTTGTAAGCTCAGCTGGAGCTTTTGTAGGTGCTACTATGGCTTATGATGCTGATGTTTCATCAGTCATTGCAGGTATGGGAGGATTTGCTTTATTGTGCGTAATTGCTATATTTGCAGACTCAATTTATATGACAATTAAATCATTATTATACTCTTTAAATAACTACATACTATATGATAATCCAGATATGCCTGCGAAAGAAATTGTAGAAAAAAGTGCTAGCTTAATGATGGGAAATAGATGGAAATTATTCTGTTTACAACTTTCATTCATTGGATGGGCAATACTTGCATCATTCACTTTTGGAATAGGAATGTTCTGGTTAATACCATATATGTCTATTGCAATAGTTGCTTTCTATGAAATGCTTGCAGGAACTTCAAATAATAGGCCTGCTGAAGTTGTAGAAAATACTGAAGCACAAGACAATCCAATACAATAATAATAAATAATTTTTTGAGAGGATACATATTTTTGTATCCTCTCTTTTTCGTACTTGTTTATGGCAAATTATTTACAATTTACCATAAAATATGATACAATGTATAGTATCTAATTTAAATCCTCTAGAAAGGAATGATTTTAAATATGAAAGAAAATGAAAAAATACTCGTACTAGATTTCCATGGACAATATAATCAATTAATCGCAAGGCGTGTCAGAGAATGTAATGTATATTCTGAAATAGTTCCATATGATATTAGTATTGATAAATTAAAAGAAATTTCACCAAAAGGAATCATCTTTACAGGTGGTCCATCTAGTGTTTATGAAGAAAATGCACCAATGGTAAATAAAGAAATTTTTAACCTTGGTATTCCAATTCTTGGAATTTGTTATGGTATGCAGCTTATAACTTATGTTTTAGGTGGAAATGTACAAAAAGCTAATAAAAGAGAATACGGAACAACTAAGGTAAAATTAGATAACTCCTCTCCTCTTTTTGTTGGATTCGAGAATGAAAATGATTGTCTAATGAGTCATACTGACTTTGTAAAATTACTTCCTGAAGGATTTATTAATATTGCAAGTACAGAAAGCTGTCCTAATGCTGGAATGGCTAATGAGGAAAAAAATATTTATGGTATTCAATTCCATCCAGAGGTAAATCATACAAATAATGGAATTAAAATAATTCATAACTTTGTATATAATATATGTAAGTGCCAAGGAAATTGGAAGATGTCTTCTTTCGTCGATGATTCCGTTAAGGCTTTAAGAGAGAAAATTGGAGATAAAAAAGCCCTTTGTGCTTTATCTGGTGGTGTTGATTCTTCAGTTGCAGCAGTTCTTTTAAATAAAGCCATCGGAAAAAATTTAACTTGCATATTTGTAGACCATGGTCTTCTTCGTAAAAACGAAGGCGATGAAGTTGAAAAAATATTTAGAGAACAATATGATATAAATTTAATTAGAGTAAATGCTAAAGATAGATTTTTAAGAAAGCTTAAAGGTATTTCTGATCCTGAAAGAAAAAGAAAAATTATAGGAGAAGAATTTATAAGAGTATTTGAGGAAGAAGCTAAAAAAATTGGCAAAGTAGATTATCTCGTACAAGGAACAATCTACCCTGATGTTATAGAAAGTGGTGTTCGGTAAAGGTCAAACAATAAAAAGTCATCACAATGTTGGTGGGCTTCCTGACTATGTTGATTTTGAAGAAATTATTGAACCTTTAAGAGACCTATTTAAAGATGAAGTAAGAAAAACTGGTTTAGAATTAGGCATTCCAGAAAACTTAGTATATAGACAACCCTTCCCTGGTCCTCGGACTTGCAATTAGGGTAATTGGAGATATTACTGATGAGAAACTAGAAATACTTAAGGAAGCGGATTTTATATTTAGAGATGAAATTGCAAAAGCAGGACTTGACAGAAGCTTAAATCAATATTTTGCAGTTCTTACAAATTTAAAATCAGTAGGTGTTATGGGAGACCGGAAGAACTTATGACTATACTCTAGCTCTTCGTGCAGTTGAGACAACTGATTTTATGACAGCTACATGGGCTAAAATTCCTTATGATATTTTAGAAAAAGTTTCAACAAGAATTGTAAATGAAATAAAAAATATTAACAGAGTTGTTTATGATATAACATCTAAACCACCTGCAACCATTGAATGGGAATAATTTAAAAAGGAAGTATAAATATGAATGATTTTAAAGAAAAATATAGATTTGATCCAAATAAGGCTGCTAAAGAGATTTTAAATGAGCAATTTATGGAATTTGCAAGTCTTATTAAAGGTACACCTAATGAAAACTTCATAGCATATAAGGATCCAAAAGTTCAAGAGCTTATTAATTTTATCATTTCTGCTATTATATTTGAAAATGAAAGAATTAATGCTCCCGATACCTTCCCTATTGAGATTTATAGTAGATATAAAGCTGATTTAAGCATGAAGAATAAAATGGAAGAATATTCTCAGCGTGAGGATAAAAAAGGTGCTAAGGTAACAGATTATCTTGGAATAAGGATAGTTCCAGAAGCGGAGCACTCTATCTTCTTTTCTGATGGAGATACTGTTTTGCAGGAAATGATAAATAAAAGAGAAAGCACAAGAACCTTCATAGCAAAGACAGCTGAAGAAATATCTCAAAATCCTTTTATGACATTTGATTATTATGCTAAAAAATGTCAAGAAGTGCTTGAAAAATTAATAGATGTATTTCCTGAAGAAGCAATTAATAGAAAAAAATATTATCAAGAAATGATAAACACTATTCAAATGGATTATCTTGAATATATAGATACAGTAGAAGATTCAAAAGCTCCATTAACTTTAAATGATATTAGTGAACTTACTAATATAAATATCAGAACTTTACTTACAGAATTAACTCTTAATAACCCAAATGAAGTAATTTTATACAAATTAAGAGATAACTTAATGAATACTTTCCAAAAAAGTGATTTATTACATTCACTTGGAATAACAGTTTCTTCAGATCCTAAAAGGACTAAAAGAAAAGCAACAGATATTGGATATAGATCAGAATTTATAGGCTTAGATTTGAAAATTCGTTTAAGTGATGAAAAAATAATTACTCTTCCTATAGAATGTCAAGTTCAATCTGCTGAGCAACAGAGAGATGGTAATATTGGTTTTGCAGCACATACTAAATTAAAAGGAAAAAGTCAAAAGCTAAAAAATATTCCTTCTACAGGAAATTATACTGATCCGCAAGAAATGTTAAAGGCATACAGAGAATTTTTAGCACATCTTATGTATATTTCTCCAATGTGCTCTATAACAAGAACAACAGGAAATGATTTTGAAAATAAACGAACTATAACTACAATATATGATTTATATGAGACATTTAGAACTATATCAAGACTTCCAAAAAATAGTCTATCAGAAAAGACCTTATCAAAATATTTGGAAACTTTATATCAAGATCGTGAAAAACTAATGCCAACAGATGCAAGTCTTTTACCTAAATATTTGAAATTTGAGGAAATACCAAATCCTGTTACTAATTTTAATAAATATATGGAATTTCAAAGAGAACTATCTTCTTCATTAAAAAATACATTTAATAAAGCTTATGGAAATTCTGAAAAATCATCAAATATAAGTATAGATGAATCTGAAAATTATCATGATGAGCATTAAAAATAATATAAATTAATAAACTGTACCCTAAACTACTTAGTCAAAAGCCTAATATCTAGAGGGTACAGTTTATATTTTATTTAATTTTCATATGTTTTATCTATTTCTTTCAATATAACATCATGTGCTTTACCTTCTGAAATACTTACATCTGAAACAAGAGTAAGTCTTGCTTTCTCATGTAATTCTTTAATTGTTGTTGCACCACAATTGCACATAGTAGATTTTATTTTTAATATTGTAACATCTAATGTGTCTTTAAGAGGACCTGCATAAGGAATATAAGAATCTACTCCTTCTTCAAAAGAAAGTTTGTCTTTATCTCCTCCAAGATCATATCTTTGCCAATTTTTAGCTCTATTTGACCCTTCTCCCCAATACTCTTTTACATAGTTATTTCCTATTTTAAGAACTCTTGTTGGGCTTTCATCAAATCTTGCAAAATATCTACCCATCATTACAAAATCTGCTCCAAGTGCTAATGCAATAGTTATATGATGGTCATGTACTATTCCGCCATCAGAACATATTGGTATATATATTCCTGTTTCTTCATAATATTTATTTCTGGCATCTACTACATCTATTAAAGCACTTGCTTGTCCACGCCCAATTCCTTTTGTCTCTCTTGTTATACAAATTGAGCCTCCACCTACTCCAACTTTTATGAAGTCTGCTCCAGCCTCTGCTAAAAATCTAAATCCTTCTGCGTCTACTACATTTCCAGCACCTATTTTTACATCGTCACCATATTTTGCTCTTACAAAATCTATTGTTCTCTTTTGCCAAATTGAATAACCGGTCTGATGAATCCATGCAAAGTATATCTACTCCTGCATCAACTAAAGCTGGGATTCTCTCTTCATAATCTCTTGTATTTATTCCAGCACCAACTATATATCTTTTATCTGCATCTAATAAAGAATTTGGATTATTCTTTCTTTCTTCATAGTCTTTTCTAAATACAAGATATTTTAAGTTTCCTTCTTCTGTAAGGATAGGCAAACAATTTATTTTATGCTTCCAAATTATATCATTTGCTTCTGACAATGTAATTCCTTTTTTAGCAGAAATTGTATCTTCTGCCTTTGTCATATAATTATCAATCGGAGCATCTAAATCATCTTTAGATGGTCTATAATCTTTATCCGTTACTATTCCTAAAAATTTGCCATTTGCTGTTCCGTCATCTGTTACAATAACAGTAGAATGTCCTGTTTTTTTAGAAAGAAGCATTACATCTTTTAAAGATGTTCCAGATTTTACATTAGAATCACTTATTACAAAACCTGCTTTATGTCTTTTTACTCTATAAACCATTTGTGCTTGGTCTTCTATGCTTTGTGCACCATAGATAAATGAGATTCCTCCTTCTCTTGCAAGTGCTACTCCCATTTTTTCTCCTGATACAGATTGCATAATAGCAGAACACATTGGGATATTTGCAGAGTATTTTGGTTCTTCTCCTTTTTTAAATTTAACTAGTGGCGTTTTTAATGATACATTATTTGGTATACATTCTTCTGTTGTCAAATTTGGTAATAATAAAAATTCATTAAAAGTTCTTGATATATCTTCTAATATCTTTGCCATTATTTTTCCTCCATTTTTATTTATTAAAATCCTCTTGAAGGAATAACCCCTCAAGAAGATTCGTTTTATAATATTTACATTTTACTTACTAAATCTCTTGTATCTCTTGCAATTACAAGCTCTTCGTTTGTTGGAATTACAAATACTTTTATTTTAGAATCAGGTGTAGAAATCTCTATTTCTTTTCCTCTTTCTTTATTCTTTTCGCTATCTAGCTTAATTCCCATATAAGCAAGGTTATCACAAATACCTTGTCTTGTTGAACTAGCATTTTCTCCAATTCCAGCAGTAAATACTATTGCATCAATTCCTTGTAATGTTACAGCATATTTTGCAATAAACTGTGCAACTAAGTAATTATAAATTTCAAGTGCAAGTTTTGCTCTTTCATTTCCGTTTGCTGCAGCTTCTTCAATATCTCTTGAATCAGGGCTAACTCCTGAAATTCCAAATACTCCTGATTGTTTATTTAATATTGTATCAACCTCTTCTATTGTTGCATGAGTATTATCCATAATAGATTTAACTATTGCGGGATCTAAATCTCCTGATCTTGTTCCCATAGGTATACCTGCAAGTGGTGTAAGTCCCATACTTGTATCTAAACATTTTCCACCTTTAACTGCTGATATACTTGCACCTTGTCCTAAATGGCAAGTTACGACTTTTAAATCTGGTCTTAGTCCACCCATAAGGTCTGCTGCTCTTTCTGATACATATCTATGAGATGTACCATGTGCACCATATCTACGAATAGCATATTTTTCATAATATTCATAAGGTATTGGATAAATATATGATTTTTTAGGCATTGTTTGATGGAAAGCTGTGTCAAATACTGCACACATTGGAACATTTGGCATTAAGTTTTGGCAAGCTTCTATTCCTAAAACTGCTGCTTTATTATGTAATGGAGCTAAAACTGCTGCTTTTTTAATCTCTGATACAACATTATCATCAATTATAACAGATTGTGTAAAATGTTCTCCTCCGTGAACTATTCTATGTCCAACAGCATCTATTTCGCTTAGAGAACTTATTACTCCATATTCTGGATGAGTAAATTGCTCCAAAACGATTTTAATTGCTTCCTCATGGTTTTTAACAGGATGTTCAATAACATGTTTATCTTCTCCTGTTTTATGAGTTAAAAAGGAATTTCCTTGTCCAATTCTTTCGAAATTTCCTTTTGCCATAACTTCTTCTGTTTCCATATCAATTAGTTGATATTTTAAAGAAGAACTTCCTGAATTTAAAACTAAGATTTTCATAAAATTACCTCTTTCCTTAAAATTTTTATATTTTTATTATTTATAACACAAAACTTACTTGCGCATACTTAGCATTTTTGTTATGCCTTTTTTATCCATCGCATGACGACGCAAGATGCTGATTCTTGTTTCAATTTGAAGCTTGGACACAAGTAATCGCTATAACTCCTGCAATATCATCTGCAGAACATCCACGAGACAAATCATTTACAGGTTTTGCTATACCCTGGCATAATGGTCCATATGCTTCAGCCTTTGCAAGTCTTTGTACTAATTTATATGCAATATTTCCAGTATTTAAGTCTGGGAATATTAAAGTATTTGCCTTTCCTGCAACAGGACTTCCTGGTGCTTTAGATTTTGCAACTTCTGGTACAATTGCAGCATCTAATTGTAATTCGCCATCAACTGACATTTCTGGCATTTTTTCTTTTACAAGTTTTGTTGCTTCTACTACTTTATCTGTAAGTTCTGATTTAGCACTTCCATAAGTAGAATATGAAAGCATCGCAACATGTGAAGGTTTTCCAACAAGCTCTTCAAAACTTTTACTAGATGAAATTGCAATTTCTGATAACTCATCTGCTGTTGGGTTTTCATTTAAGCCACTATCTGCAAATACAAAAGTTCCATTTTCTCCATATTCACAGTTAGGTACACACATTACAAAAAAAGCAGATACAAGTTTTGTGCCAGGCTTTGTTTTTAATATTTGCAAAGCTGGGCGAAGTGTATCTGATGTAGAGTGAATAGCTCCTGAAACTAATCCATCAGCTTTTCCTTGTTTTACCATCATCATTCCAAAATAAACAGAATCTAACATTAATTCTCTAGCTTTTTCTTCTGTCATTCCCTTTTCTTTTCTAAGCTCATAAAATGTATGTATAAATTCTTCTCTATATTCAGAAGTTTCAGGATTTATTATTTCTGCTTCGTCTATATTAATATTATTAGTTTTTGCAATTTTTAATATTTCATCTTCATTGCCAATTAATATGATTTTTGCATATTTTTCTTTTAAGGCTGTTTCAGTAGCCTTAAGAGTTCTTATATCGTTTGCTTCTGGTAATACAATTGTCTTTATATTACTTTTGGCTTTTTCTTTCATTTCATCTATAAATGACATATTTTACCTCCAAACAAATAATGATATTATTATATAACAAAATAATATAAAAAACAAGGCTTAATACGAATTTTGTAATACTTTAAGACAAGGAGAAGGAAATTCTTCTCCTTCTCCTCTAATTTATTTCAAAAGCTATTTGCATGAACACTTTTTACTTAGTGTGCAAATAGCAAGTATTATATTGATAATTAATAAAACAAGCAATACTACTGCAAGTACAATAAATGCTGCTAAGTTTGCAAGTATTGTAGCACTTACAGCTGCGCCAATTATTAGGCCTATAACTAAGGTAAATAATGCTGCTAGTATTCCTATAACTATATCTAAACATGGGATTTTACATTTTTTATTTTTACATTTGTTACATTCATATTCTTCGCAATCATATCTTATTTTCATTTCTTCGATCATCTTTTTCAACTCCTTTTACATATATTTCATAGTATATTATATTAATTTTCATAAAAGAAGTTGACATATTTTGCTATTTTTCTTGTCTTTCTCTGTTTGGATTTGTAAAACTCAAATACCAGTTAAAACCGATTTCTATTTTCTTCAATTTCTTGCATTCTTTTCTGCAAGCCCTCAAATGTTATAGGTGCAGGTATAATTTCAGGTCCTCCCGCTGCCCAATTAGCAGGCATTGAGTTTCCAGTTCTGTCTGCTGTTTGCAAGGCATCTACTGTTCTTAATATTTCAGGGATATTTCTTCCTATATTCATTGGATAGACAAATATTGCTCTTACTATTCCTTTATCATCTATTATAAATACATTTCTAACTGTTACATTTGGGTTTACTTCATTTGATATCATTCCATAACGCCTTGCTATGCTTCCATTTAAATCAGCAATTAATGGAAATGGTACGGTAATTCCTGTTTTTATGTATATATCATATAACCATGCAAGGTGTGAGGAATTACTATCAACACTTAGACCAATCAATTTAGTATTCATTTTTTCAAAATATGTATTAGCTTTTGCAAGTGCAATTATCTCTGTTGTGCATACTGGGGTAAAGTCTCCGAGGATGTGAAAATAAAACTACCCATTTCCCTTTGTAATTATTTAAGTTAACATTTCCCATTGTTGATATAGCATCTATTTCTGGTGCTGCTTCCCCGAATCTTAACTGTCCCATTCATCATTATTTCATAATTCATAAACACAAAAACTCCTTTCATACCTCTTACTATTGTATGAAAGGAGCTTGTATTTTGTGTTATTTATTAAGTAAATCTTCGTAGTTTTTCGGAAATCCCATTTTGTGTAAAATTTTTTCAAATTCTATAGATTTTATATTAAATCTTAATCCCTCTAATTCATAAACTAAATCTCTATAAAACATTTCAAATTCTTTTTCTTCTAATAATTCTTTTAATATTATAACAACTGAAAACAAATCTTTGAATCCATTACATTTTTTATTATTTTTCATGTCTAAATCAAAATATTTATGTATATCTGTAATAGATATAGCTTTTCTAAGTCTAATGTCAAAAAGTTTCTCATCATGTGCACATATATTTCTAATAATTGCTAAATTGTTAATATATATTTTCAATTTTTTCTCTTTTATTCTAAAATTTTTAGCTACTGCATTTTGATCTTTTTGTTTCATAAGTGCATAGAACTTTGAAAGTTGTCCAAATGTAATTATTCTAATCAGTACCCATAGTGGAATATAATTATATTTTTTTATGTAATGTACTAGCATCTTATTATTTACATTTATTTGGTTTTCTTTATCTTTTTCTATTTCACTTATAAGATTTTGTATTTTTATATTATTCTTTTGAGAATTGTCAAAATTGTCTTCTATAAGATAATCTTTATTTCCATAATTTTCAGAAAACTCATATGCAATATATGTTTTGATTTTTCGTTCTATTGATATAATATATTTGAAAAGATTCATTCTCAACTCTATATCAAATCTATAAAGTGTGTATATTTCTTCCAATGTTACATTCTGTTTGAATTCCTCGTTTTCAGATTTATTTTTAACAAATAAATCTTTATAACCATTTATTAAATAATAATAATTGTTATCTTTTAAAAGCTTTTTGGCAAATTCTTCATCTTTAATTATTAATTTTCTTCCTTTCAGAATTTCAATTTGTTCTTCTATTGTTTTAAATTCTTTTTCCAATATACTTCCTCCAAACATAAAAGCAACCCCAGGCCTCGTAGGTATCTGGGGTATTGATCTGCTTAAATAAAGTATAACATGATTTTTAGGATCCTGTCAATACTTTATTATAATATTTTATGCGTTTTTTTGCTTTTATATGCATATAATTCATTCTTAATTCAGCAATATCAAAGTTAAAGCAATAATTTATAACTTATCATACACTTCATCTACAACAGGTTCTAACCATTCGTTTGATGTGTTTTCTCCAGGTATCTCTACTGCAATATGACTAAACCATGAGTCTTTTTTTGCACCATGCCAATGTTTTACATTAGCAGGAATTACAACAATATCTCCTACCTTTAAACTTTGTGCCGGTTTTCCTTCTTCTTGATACCAACCTTCTCCGTTCTACACAAATTAAAACTTGCCCGCCACCTTTTTCTGCCTTATGGATATGCCAATTATTTCTGCATCTAGGTTCAAAAGTTACATTTGAAAAACCTATTCCATTTTCTGTTTTGGCTATTGGCTTTAAATATGAATTTCCTATAAAGTATTTTGCAAAATTTACATTTGGCTCTCCCATTCCAAATGCACCACCGTGAACTTCTTTTATTGCTTCATCTGCATATACTTCATTTATCATAGGAAATGTACTCCACGCTTTAGGCCATCCTGTATAAAATGCAAGTTGCGTAACTATTTCAATAACTTCTTCTTTTTTTATTCCATGTTTTTTTCCCATTATTAAATGTGATTTTAATTGTGGAAATAAACCTTGTGCCATTAAAGCTGAAATAGTAATCATACTTCTATCTCTTAATGATAGTTTATCTTCTCTACTCCAAATTTCTCCAAATAATACATCATCATTAAGCTCGGCAAATTTTGGTGCCAAGCTTCCTAAATTATCCCTACCTGCTGTTTGTTTTTCCATAATATCAATTCCTTTCTTTTTACCATTTACTTAATTTGAATCTTAATAAACTTCTGTAAATTTCTCCACTTTCATACTTAGTGAATATTTTTCTCTTAAATTTGCAATTTGTTTCATCATATCTGATTTATGATGCAAGTCAAGTGCCTCTTGATTTTTCCATTTATCTATTAGCATTACTGTTTCTTCATCTTCCATTGGGAAAAAATATTCATATCGTTCATTTCCTTCTTCACTACGAACTCTATCAACAATACCACTAGACATCATTTCTTCAGCGAATTTTCTAGCACTACCATTTTTCCCTGTATAATATATATTGACTATTAAACTCATTTTAATATCTCCTCAAATGATTTTATTTATATTCAACAATTTCTGATAGATTTTTTCTAGCATTGTGCATAGGTGAAGGTTTGCAATCATCAGTCTTATATCCTAATGGAATAAGACATATTGGCTCAATGTTTGCATCCAAATTAAATTCTTGCTTTAAAATATTTTTATCGAACATTTCTATCCATATATTATCTACACCTAAATTTGTAGCTTCTAACATCATATGAGTGGCTACTATACAAGCATCCATTTCATAAGTTGAATAATTACCTTTTGACCATGCAATATTTTTATCACTTGCTACAATTATACAAACTGGTGCATTATATCTACATGGACTTGCTTTATCTATTTTTTCTAATCCTTCTTTAGATTTAACTACATATATTTTTTGTGGTTGATTATTTTTTGCTGTAGGCGCTAAATTCCCTGCTTCTAGTATTTTATTTATTAGTTCATCTTTAATCTCATCATTTTTAAATTTTCTAACTGCAAATCTTTCTCTAATAACTTTCTCAAATTCCATTTTTATCCTCCATTTGCTTTTGTTAATATATTTTAATAATTTAAGCTATTAACCCAATTTGTTACTTCGCTTTGTGATGGCTCAAGTCTCTTTCCATCTAACCAATTAATATTTTTATAATTGTTCTTAAAGTAATTAACACTTGTACTTATTCCAGAGCTTCCTGATGTACAAAATGGAATAACTGTTTTTCCACTTAAACCATGACCATCTAAAAATGTTAAAATTATTCTTGGTGCATCTCCCCACCAGATTGGATAACCTAAATAAATTACATCATAAGAGTCTGTATCAATTGTATTTGAGATTTCTGGTCTTGCTGAAGAATCATTTTGTTCTCTTGTGGCTCTGCTATTACCGTTGTTGTAGTTTAAATCGCTGTCTGTATATTTATCTTTTGGTACTATTTCAATTAAATCTCCACCTGTTACATCTTTTATATATCCTGCAACTTTTCTTGTTGTTCCTGTTGCAGAAAAATAAATAATTGCTATTTTTTTACTGTCAGAAGTTTCTCTATCTCCTGCACTATCTCTATCAGTTGTATTTTCTTCTGTGTTTGCTATATTATTATTAGTAGTAGCATTTTTTTGCTCATTAGAATTATTATTAGAACTAATTATCCAAATGCCAAATCCTGCTACAATAACTAAGATTACAATGATTAAAGCTATTATATTTTTAGTTTTCATTTAGATCTCCTATCCAATCTTTAATAGATTCTTTTGATTCATTGCCTGTAAATCTTTTTCCTTCTTTCCAATTATACTCAGGATATTCATTTCTTAAATCTTTTTCACATCCACTTATTCCAGTTCCACCTGATGTGCAAAATGGAATTAGAATTTTACCTGAAAAATCTAAACTTTCAATAAAGGTATTGATAATAGTAGGAGCTGTATACCACCATACTGGAAATCCAATTAAAATAGTATCATAATCATCTAATTTACTTATTGTTTCTATAATTTCTGGACTTGATGATTTATCATTCATTTCTATACTTGATCTACTTTGTTTATCCATCCAATTTAAGTCAGCTGATGTATAAGGCACTTTTGCTCTAATTTCAAATAAATCTGCTCCTATACTATCTGCAATATTTTGTGCAACACTTCTTGTTATACCACTTGCTGAAAAATAAGTTACTAATACTCTGCTCATAAAACTCCCTTCTTTCTTAAATATTTTTTCCTAATAATAGGTTTCTTGATAATAATATCCCTCCTTTGCTTTAATCTATAATAATTTTATTATACTTTCATAAACCATCTCATATATTGAAAAAAACTTAAATGGAACTTCTGCATTTTTCATAGCTTCTTTTTGTTTGCTAGTCACACAAGTATATGGATATATTCCATACATTAATGGGAAAAATGAAAAGATAAATTTTTCTTTTTCTTCATCTTTCATATTCTTAAAAAATTTATCTAAAAGTTTCTTTATTGATTTTAATGATTCTCCGTAACTTTTCTTAAAATCTACTAACTGCTCCATACGACTATTTGCTTCCATATCGTATAAGTTCATTGAGAGTAATTTTAATAACTGTTCTCTTTTTTCAATGCTTTCTGCAATTTGCTTTGCAAATTCTTGTTTTTCTAATTTGTCATTTTTAATATATATATGTTCTAAATCTTTTAACCATATTTCATATTCTCTTTTTAAAAGTGCTAAAAATATTTCTTCTTTTGTTTGAAAATAATTATATATAGAAGGTCTTGAAAATGTAGTTTTTTCACTTATATCTCTTAGCGTTATTTCTTTAAAACTTTTTATCTTATATAATTCTTCGCAAGCATTTATAATTTCTTCTTTTCTTTCATCTGCTGATTTAATTTCCATTTTTATTCCCTTTCTCTGACACTTTGTCAGTATCATAATATACCAGTTCTGACACAATGTCAATATTTTTTCATAAATTCTTTTAATTTATTATAAATTTTTTTAAAAAAACCTTCTTCTTTTGTAGTTTCTGTATCTTTTCCATTTAATACATCTAACTGATTTTTAGTTAATTTTCCTTTAGGAGTATAATATACATCTTCTTTTTTACAATACTGAGAATCCATCGGCAAAGTTTTATATAAATCAAAAATGCTTTCTCCTGTTACAACAGAGTATTCTCCCTTATCATACTTTAAAACAGAACCTGGTCCTATCATATGATATACATCATGTGGAATATCTATTTCCTGAAAAATCTCTCCATTATTGCTAAGTTCTGTTTTCCATGACTTACAATCTCCGTTCCACATTTTTTACATAATATAATTCGCCATTTTTTCTCATTTTTTTCAAGTATTTTTGCTGTTCATTAAGTAACTCTGTTTCATACTCTTTCATTTTATAATACATCTCTTGTGTCATCTCTTTGTCAATCACATATTTATTATTTTCTTTTTGCATAAGCATTCCTGTTTTACAGTCTTTTGGAAGCTCATCACTTGATACTTGCAAATCTACTATTTTATCTGTTTTAGCATTATATTCTCTTACTACATTATAGCTTTTATCAAGTTTTATTACTTCGTAAATCTTGTCGTTTCTTAATTCTTGATTATTTAAAAATTCTTTTATTTTTCTCTTATATTCCTCATCAATTTTAAGGAGATTTTCATCTGTAAATTTTCCTGTGTCAATAGGTTCCTTATAAATAAATATATCCTTGATTTCAAGTGATTTTGATAATTCTTTAGTAAATTCGCTAATAATACTCTCATTTGAAAGAGTATTTTCCTCTAGTTTAGTATTTAATTCTAATTCCAATATAAACTTCTCCTTTCTTTTTTATGTTATTTAATAAAAATGGAATTTTTTGTATAGAAATATACATGAAAAAATTAATAAATTCTAATGTCATTATTATACTATGATTTTTCTAAGTTTGCAAGAAAAATTTAAAACTCCTTTCATTCTGCGAAAGGAGTTTCATTTTTTAATTTACTTTTATTTTCTATGGTTCTTTGTATAAAGTAAGAAGCTGTTGCAATTGCAATTCCAAGTATCATTCCGAAAAGCACATCACTTGGAAAATGTACAAACAAATAAATCCTTGAAAAACCGATTAATGCTGCAACAATTAATGCAAGACTTCCCCATTTTTTATTGAATAAAAATATTGTAAATGCTGCTTCAAATGATGCAAGAGTATGTCCTGATGGGAATGAATAATCTGCTGGATTTTGAATTAATAGTGTTATACTATTATCTAGCCAGCAAGGTCTTGCCCTTTGTATTAAGTTTTTCATTATAATATTACCTACAAGATAACCTATCGCCATTGATACTAGCATAAGTATCCCACATTTCCTTGTTTTTTGATTAAGTAGTAATATTACAGCAATCGCAATCCATAACATTCCACCATTTCCAAGTGTAGTCATTACGACCATTAATTTATCTAACGCAATATTATGTAATTCATTTATAATATATAAAATTTGAAATTCCATCATAACTCCTATTTTGTTCATTTTAAAGAGATGAACTCATTTTTTCATATGTAATATTTTTTAAAGCTTCTATGCTTCCCATACTTTCTATAGGTTCTAATATTTTTAAAGTAACATCCTTCTTCTTTTTAAATAATTTTCTAATTCCCTTTGGTTCTCTAAATGTAAACACCATTGGTACAATTGGTACTTTTGCATTTATTGCAATATTAAATGCTCCATTTTTGAATTTTCTAATACTGTTACAATATGGTATCAAACTTGCTTCTGGATAAAAATGTACTGCGCAGTTATTTTCTAATAACTCTTCTAAACTTTTAATAAAATGTGCTTTATATTTCTTATCAGTTGGTATTGGAATTGCTCTTAATAATTTGATTAGCTTTCTTATAAATGGTATTTTAAAATGGCTTTCTAAAGCTGTATAATATATTCTTTTCCTTCCACATGCTAGTCCTACCATTGCACAGTCTAATACTAAGACATGATTTGATACAGTAACTACTCCTCCTCTTACATTTCTAATATTTTCCTTTCCTTCTATCTTTAAATCATATACCACTTTTGTTATAATTTTTAAAATAGGAAAGGCTATTAGATAATATAAGATGTTAGAGAATATGTTAAACAGAGGTCCTTGCTTAACATACTCATAATTATTTGTGATGTTAAATTCCTTTGTTCTGTATTTGTCAAATACATCTTCATATTCTTTATCTTCTATCTCTTTCTCTAATACTTCCACTTTTATATATTTCCTTCTAAATCATCAATTATCATCTTACATATTTTATCGCAGGCATCTATGTCAATATATTTTCTTTGATTTTCTATCATTTCTTTTTGTAATTTTTTATTTGAAAGTAACATTTTAGTCTGTTCTACTATTTCTTTTACATTTTTACATTGAATTGACATTTTTCTATCACTAAAAAAGTTTGCATTATAATTTTCACAACCAGGTATTGGCATTATGTGTATAAATGGTTTTCGCATAGTTGCGACTTCTGTACTAGTCAAGCCTCCTGGTTTTGTAAGAACTATTTCAGAACTTGCAATATATTTTGAAAGTTCTTTTGTATATTCAAGAGGTATAACTCTATCCTCATTTGCATACTTTTTATCCAATGTCTCTTTTAACTTCTGATTTGTGCCACAAGAAACTATTAAATTAATTCCTTGAACTTCTGATAATAGATTTTTCACAACTTCTAATACTTTTCCGAATCCCATGCTTCCATTTAGTATTAATACATATTTTTTCTTTTTATTTAATTTTAATTCTTTTTTACATTCTTCCTTATCATATGTTTTTGTATACTGATTATACACAGGAATCCCAATTGGCAAAAGCTTTTCTGCTGGAATACCTTTTTCTATAAAGTTTTCTTTTAAATCTTCATTTGGTATAATAAGATAATCAGGATTTGTTTCTTGCCAAAATGGCACACAAACATAGTCTGTTGCAATCTCCATAAATTTTATATCATGCTCTTTCTTTATTTCTGTTAACGCATGAGCAGCAAATAAATGAGTTGTTACTATATAATCATACCCATTGTCTTTAATAAATTGATATAATGGTTCTTTGCACAAACTATTTAATACATATACAGGCGATTTTAGTTTCGTTTTTTCATACATTCTTCCTAATTTATATACGCTTTTAAAAATTTTTCCTGTACCTACTGTAGATTTTAAATATAACTTATTTATTTCTTTTCCAACTTTTGGATTTATTATATCTAAATATTCGTAAAAATCTGCCTTTATTTCCTTTTCTAATAGCTTTTCTTGTATTGCCCTTGCTGCTGAATTATGACCTCCTCCTGTTCCACAAGACAATATAAGAATTTTCTTATTTTTATCTATAAGTTTCTCCATTTTTTGTACATTTACCCTTCTATTTTTTTGTACATATTCTTCTTCACTATTTATAATTTCTAAGCTTATACATTAAAAGCAAGTAATTTAATATTATAATCACTTGCTTTTAATATTTTGTATCTCTTAAAACTTATTTATAAATTCTAAGTACTTGATATTCATATTTACTGTCATCTTCTGCATATTTTACAGATATTCCTTTTCCACAATTAGCAGATTGTCCTGATTTTGAGTCATTTATTAGATTTTCTATTTCCTCATCAGTAATTTCTTCATTATTTGCCTTTATCAAATATTTAAGGTATGTATTTACCTGACTTTGATAACTACTTGATTTTTCTACTTGGATAGTCATACTATCAACTACTTCTAACATTTCATCGTTTTTTACTTCCACTGGAACAACTATTAGATGAACTCCATCTAACATAGTATACCAATAATTATGATCTTTAATAGATAAAGTATCATTTGAAGCATAATTTGATGAACCAGTATCCATTATCTTTTTATTAAATTTTGCAACTAAAGTATCAACAGTTTCTTTTTCTACTGTTCCATATTTTCCTCCAGTTACTTGATTTCCACCGTCATCTTTTTTAAACAAAGTTACGGCTCCAAAACATACCCCTACAATTACTAGAATTACAATTATTATTAATACAGCCTTTTTCATGGTACATCCCTCCTATTTTTCTCCTTTTTTTGCATTATATCATAGATTATTTTTTTTATCAATTATTTTATTATCTTTTTTATTAATTATTTATTTTAATGTTTCTTAATCTGGATGCATTTAAAATTACTGTAATACTACTAATTACCATTGCAATGCTTGCAATCATAGGATTTATAGATATATTAATAGGTTTTAAAATACCAATTGCAATCGGTATCATCAAAGCATTATAGAAAAATGCCCAAAATAAATTTTGTTTAATATTTCTCATTGTCTTTTTGCTAATATTTATTAGATTAACTATACTTCCTAAATTATTTCTTGTAAGTATTACTTCTGATGAATCCATTGCAATATCTGTTCCTGAATTTACACTAACTCCTATATCTGCACTTGCAAGTGCAGGGCTATCATTTATACCATCTCCACACATCATAACAAATTTTCCTTCGCTTTTTAAGCTTTTAATAGTATTTGCTTTTTCAGATGGCAAAACATTAGCAATAACTTTTGTAATTCCAAGTTCTTTTGCAATTTTCTCTGCTGTTTCTTTATTGTCTCCTGTAAGCATGATTGTTTCAATATTGTTGTTATTTAAAGTATCAATCACATCTTTTGCATTTTCTCTTACAATATCATTTACTCCTATAAGTGCTAGCACTTTATTTGCCTTTACGACATATATGATGCTATTTCCGTTTTCTGCAAGATTTTTTTCATCTTCTAAATGATTGTTTTCTATTCCATATTTTTCAAGTATTTTTGCATTTCCTATAATAAATTCTTCATTTTCTATCTTTGCTTTAATACCAAATCCTGCAATATTTTCAAAGTCCTCTACATTAAGCATCTCTAACTTATTTTCTTCCATGTAATCTGTAAATGCTTTTCCGATTGGGTGTGTAGATTTGCTTTCGATACTACCTGCTAATTCTAATAGCTTCTTCTCCTCTATTTCACTATAATTTATTATTTTAGCAATTTTTAATTTTCCATATGTTAATGTACCTGTTTTATCAAACACTATTGCATTTACCTTTTGTGCATTTTCTAATATTTCACTTTTCTTTACTAAAATATTATTGCTAGCACATAATCCTTCGCTTACAACAATTGCAAGTGGAGTTGCAAGTCCCAAGCTACAAGGACACGCAACAACTAGTATTGTAACAAATGTTACAAGTGCTACATTAAAAGGATTTCCTAAAAGTAAATATGCAATAAATGTAATAATTGCAATGATAATTACTGCTGGTACAAAATATCCTGATACTTTATCTGCAAGCTTACTGATAGGTGCTTTAGTATTGCTTGCTTCTACAACTAATCTTACAATTTCTGATATTGTAGATTCTCTTCCTATTCTTTCTGCTTTATATTCTATATATCCATCATAATTCATGCTTCCAGCAATTACTTTACTACCGATTTCTTTTGATACTGGTTTACTTTCACCCGTTATAAACGATTCATCTAAATGTGATTTTCCAAAAACTATTTCTCCGGTCTACTGCAATCTTTTCACCAGGTCTTGCAATAACTATATCTCCCTTTTGTATCTCATCTAATGTAACTTCTACTTCTTCACCATTTCTCTTTATAACTGCCATATCTGGAGTTATCTCAACTAATTTACTAATAGCCTCTTTTGTCTTGTCTTTGCTGATTCCATCTATATATCTTCCGAGTTTTATAAAATAGATAACAATAGCTGCTGATTCAAAGTATAAATTCATTGTGTAGCTATGATTTCCTTTTATAATCATATACATTCCATATAAACTATATAAAAAGCTACTAAGTACGCCAATTCCTACTAATGTGTCCATATTAGGTGTTCTATGAATTAAATTTTTATAGCCATTTCTTAAAATATCAAATCCATAAACAATAAATGCTATTGTTAATATAAGTAATATTGCTGCATAATTTATAGCATGCGTATGAGGATTTATTATTTCCAAAGTTGGTAAATTTACCATATGCCCCATCGAAATATACATTAAAAGGATAGCAAGAACAGTAAATATAGCAAATAGAAATTTTTCCTTCTTTCCCTTTTTTTCTAGTTTGATTTCTTTAAATTCGCCTAAAGACTTAAAACCAGCTTGTCTTACAAACTCATCTAAGTCTTCTCTTTTCAATTTATTTTCATCATATTCTATGGTTGCATTTGCCATTACCAAATTGACGCTTGCACTTGTTATTCCGTTCTTGCTTATTTAAGTATTTTTCCAATCCATTTGAGCATGCAGAACAAGTCATTCCATCAATAGATAAAATTATTTTCTTCAAAGCCTATCCTCCTTAAATTATATTAATCATCTACATTAAAGCCTATATCTTCTATCTTTTCTTCCATATCTTTAAGTGCTACAAAATCCTTTGCAGTAACTTTAACTGTTCCTTTGTTATGGTCTGCAACAACTTTTTCAACTCCAGATATAGTTTTTAGAGCATTTTGGATTCTATTTTCACATCCGTTACATACCATTCCTCTAACTTTTATAATTGTTTCCTTCATATTAATTCCTCCCATTCTTTTATAATATTACATCAATTATTAAACTATGTCAAATGCAAACTCTAGCATTATAGCTGAAAGATTAATGTTGATATATTGAAAAATATAAGTACAGACAATGTATCTACTATTGTCGTAATAAGTGGTGCAGCCATTATAGCAGGGTCTAACTTCAATTTTTTAGCAGCAATTGGAAGTATACAGCCTAGTAATTTTGAAATAATTACTGTGCAAATTAAAGTTGCACTAACGGTTAACGCCATTTTCATATCATTGTATTGAATCATAATTCTTATAGAATTTGCAATTGAAAGTACAGTTCCTACTAAAATTCCTATTCTAAATTCCTTCCATATAACCTTTAAAATATCTCTTGCCTTAATCTCATTCATCGCTAGTCCTCTTATTATAAGTGTTGAGCTTTGGGCTCCACAATTTCCACCAGTATCCATAATCATTGGGATAAATGCAACAAGAAGCGGAAGTGTCGAAATCGCAGCTTCAAAATTTTCTATAACCTGTCCTGTAAGTATTGCAGAAATCATAAGTATTAGAAGCCATAAAATCCTATTTTTGGCATGCTTAAAAACACTAGTTTTTAAATAGGAATCTCCATCATTTGGAGTCATAGCAGCCATCTTTTCGAAGTCTTCTAAAGTCTCCTCTTGCAATACATCAATTGCGTCATCTATCGTAATAATTCCAACTAGTCTATTTTCTTGGTCCACAACTGGAAGTGCAATATAATAATATTTATCAAACATCTTTGCAACTTCCTCTTGGTCTTCTAATGTATTTACTTTTACAACATTAGTATCCATTATATTTTTTATGAGCTCGTCTCTTTCTGCAATTAATAAATCTTTAATATCAATTACTCCAAGTAATTTTCTGTCAATTGATAAGACATAACAATTATATACTGTTTCCTTTTTTAATGCTCTTCTTTTTATTGAAGCAAAAGCATCCTCAACAGTCATATTTTCCTTTAAATCAATAAACTCTGTTGTCATTATGGTTCCTGCTGTATCTTCTGGATATTTTAATAATTCATTTATTATTTTTCTGTTTGATGGATCTGTATTTGATAATATACGCTTTACTACATTTGATGGCATCTCTTCAATTAAATCTGCTGCATCATCCATATAAATTTCATTCATTACATTTTTTATTTCAGTATCTGTTAAATACTTTATCAAATTTTGTTGTGCTTCATGGTCTAACTCTACAAAAACTTCGGCTGCTTTTTCTTTTGATAATAGTCTATAAACCATTATTATTTTATCTTCATCTACACTATCTAAAATATTCGGGAAATCTGCGCTATTTATATCGTTTAAGGTTTCTCGTAATTCTTTTATTTTCTTATTTTGTATTAAATCTGTTATTTTATCGATTGTTTCGTCTAATTCCATTTAATTTCCCCTCCCTATTTAAAAATTAATGCAAATAATATACATCACAAGATCTTAGCCATTTTAAATGTTCTAAGTTTTCAAAATTTAAATAGTCTTTTACACTTTTAGCTAGGTTCTCATTTCCTTCTGGCTGATTTACAAAAAGAATTATTCCTTTTGAAATATCCTTATTCTCTACTATTTTTTCTATATTTTCTTTATTTATTTCTATTCCATTTGAAATATATGATTCATCTAGTTTTGTAAATAACAAAATATCATCTAAAAATCTTCCACCATCTTGACTATATAAATAAATACTTGGTAAATTTAAGTCTTTATCTAATCTTTCTACTAGTTCCTTTCTATCTCTGTAAAGAAGTTCTGGCTCTAGCTTTAATACAAATGGTGAAATAAATATCATTGCAAAAACTATAATTATAATAACAGCACTTGTCTTTTCAGTAAATACTGTTTTTAGCAATCTATATAATTCATAAATAATAACTACAAAAATCAAGCCACACACAGGTACAAAATATCTTAAAACATCCCAAGGGGAAGCCATTGCAGAAATTATAAAAAAGCAAATTGATGGATAGAATATCATATTCAAAATTTCTTTTTTATCTTTTTCTATCTTCATTTTATCTTTTTTATTTATCTTTTTGTAAATAATAACCCCTGCCATAAATCCCAAAATTACAAACAAAGAATAGTTAAAGGCATATAAATTTAAGTTATGTGTCTGCTCTGATAGGCTATGTATAATTTTGCTTATATGTTCAAAACTACTAATTGCCCCTGTTCCTCTTTCTCCAAAAAATATGTGAGAAATAGAATATGGGAAAATAATTAGTGAAAGTGTGCCAGATATTAGCATTGTTATTGTATAGGCTACTAACTCTTTAATTCTTTTTTCTTTAATATATTTAATAAAGAAAAATAAATATAAAAAGAATAGATATATTATAAAGTAATAATGCGTAAGTACTCCTGCAAGTACTGTTATTCCAATAATTGCAAGTCGTTTATAATTAACTTTAGTGCTTTCTAACAACTTTATATGTAAAAATGTTAAAAGCAGTACCTCAAATGTTAAGAGTGCATACATCCTAATATTTACAACATTGCTAAGTGATGCAAGTATCATTGATGATACTAAAGCAAGTATCGCAGATTTTATTTCACACATCTTTTCATTTTTAAAGAGCTTCTTTAAAATCAAATACATAACAATTGTAACAAATGCATATATAATTATATTTATTATAATTCCTGTCCATTTTGAAAAATGATTTACATTTAATCCCATTGCAAATCTTAAAATCAGATAATATAAAGGTGGATGTACATCATTTTTTTGATTTTCATATACTTGTCTATAACTTCCTATTTCATCTTCCCCGACAGACAGGTAATCTTCATAATAAGACTTTGCATGCCATGTATTATAAAAATCCTCATTATCCTCTAATGTCACTTTATCATAGCTTGCAAGTCCAAATGAAAAAGCTTCGTCCATATGAAGATATTCTTTATTCATTCCGAACGATTATATATGATATAGTTTGTATTATTAAAATTACAGTTATTAGTAAAATTTCTTTTTTTCTGTTTAACATTTATATTCTCCTATATTTTTATATCTATTCTTCTTCCTCTTTTTCTTCTTTTAATGTCTTACATGCTTTAACTTTTACAATATGCCTATTACTTACTTCTTCTATCTTATATATTACTTTATCTGTTTCGATAACAAAACCTTTATCCTTTTCAGTTGGAATTCTACCTAGTTTTTCTACTAAAAATCCTGAAAGTGTATCATAATCTCCTTCTTCAATTTCAACATCTAAAGTATCCTCAACATCATATATTGCAATGTTTCCATCAAAAATATAAGTATTATCATCTATTTTTTCAATAGTTTTTTCTACTTCATCATATTCGTCATAAATCTCTCCAACAATTTCCTCTAAAATATCCTCCATTGTAACAATTCCTGAAGTTCCACCATATTCATCAATAACAATTGCAATCTGTTTTCTATTTTTTCTCATTTCTTCAAAAAGTTCATTTACAGGTTTAGTTTCTGATGTAAAATATGCGTCTGTTACTAAATTTTTGATTTTGGTGCTTTTACTTTTATTTGATAATAAAATATCTTTAATATAGACAATTCCTTTTATATTATCTATTGTATCTTCATAAACTGGTATTCTACTATATCTTAGGTCTTCTGATAATTCATTTATAAACTCTCCTATGGTTGTTTCAATATCTACTGCAAATATTTTTGTCCTAGGTACCATTATTTCTGATACAACTTTATCATTAAACTCAAAGACATTATTAATCATGTTCTTTTCTTCTTCTTCAATTGTTCCTTTTTCTTCTCCCACATCTACCATCATTCTAATTTCTTCTTCTGTAACTGTCTCCTCATCATTTTCAGATACTCCAAATATCTTTGAAATTACATTAGTTGAAACTGTAAGTAATTTAACAAATGGTGATGTAATCTTTGAAAGGATTTTAATAATTCCTACTGAAGCAAATGCGACTTTTTCGCAATTCTTCATAGCAATTCTCTTTGGTACTAATTCTCCAAATACTAAAGTAAAATACGAAAGAATTAATGTTATTATAACAATTGCAATATTATTCCAAAGACTTATGCTTATTTGTGGAAATATATTATTTAGTACTGGTGCAAGCTCACTTGCAAAAGTCTCAGATGCAAAAGCACTTGATAAAAAGCCTGCAAGTGTAATTCCAATTTGAATAGTTGCTAAAAACTTACTAGGATTTACAAGCATATCCTTAATTTTTTTAGCCTTTTTATTTCCATCCTTTGCAAGCTTCTCAATTTTTGCATCATTTAGTGAAATAAATGCTATTTCTGTTGCTGCAAAAAATGCATTTAACATTATTAGTACAATAATTACTATAATTTGCATAAAATCTCTCCTTAACCTAACTTTCGATTATATTTTATTATATAATATATAAAAAGTAATTACAACCCTTTTATTTTTCCAAAAAACCTGCTATAATATGTAAATAGAGGTGAGTTTTTTGGAAAAAAATTATGATTTAATTATAGTAGGTGCAGGACCAAGTGGAGTTTTTACTGCATATGAACTTATAGAGCTTGGAATTGCCAAAGATAAAAAAATTCTTATTATTGAACAAGGTAAACCAGTTGATAAAAGATACTGCCCTGTTGAAAGACTTGGCAAATGTGTAAAATGTAAACCTTATTGTAATATTACAAGTGGTTTTGCAGGAAGCGGAGCTTTCTCAGATGGTAAACTTACTCTTCCAAATAAAGATAGTGATACAATAGAAGTTGGTGGAATACTTGATAAATACCTTGGTGTTCCAAAAACAAAAGAATTGATGTTTTATACAGATGATATATATTTAAAATTTGGTGCAGATAAAAAACTTGAAGGATTGGATAATTTAGATAAAATTAAACAAATTGCAGATAGAGCAAAAACAAACAATATAACTCTTGCTAACTGCCCTATTAGACATTTAGGTACTGAAAAAAGTCACGAGCTTTATAAAAAATTGCAAGATTACATACTTGCAAATAATATAGAAATAATGTTTGAAACTAATGTTAAAGATTTGATTGTTGAGAAGCGGAAAAATTAAAGGTCTTACAACTCAAAGTGCAAACAGCCTTGAAGAAAATGAATTTTTATCAGAACATATTGTTTTAGGTATTGGTAGAAAAGGTGCAAATTGGCTTGCTGATATCTGCTCTAAACACGGCGTAAAAAATCATGCTGGTATTGTTGATATTGGTGTTAGATATGAACTACCAGATAGTATAATGAAAGATGTAAACAAATATCTATATGAAGGTAAGTTTGTTGCTCATCTTCCTCCTTATAAAGATAAAGTAAGAACTTTTTGTCAGAACCCTAGTGGTTTTGTTTCAAATGAAGTATATGATAATAACTTAAATTTAGTAAATGGTCATGCATATAAAGATAGAAAAAGTACAAACACAAACCTTGCAATACTTGCATCTCATCACTTTAGTGATCCATTTAAAGAACCTATCAAATATGGTATAAATATAGGAGAAAATGCAAATCAACTTGGAAAAGGAAATGTACTCGTACAAAGACTTGGAGATATACTAAATGGAAAGCGTACTTGGGAAAAAGACCTAGAAACAAATAGTGTTGTTCCTACTTTAAAAACAGCAATCGCAGGAGATATTACATATGCAATCGGTTATAGAACAATGGTAGATATACTAGAATTTATAAAAGCAATGGATAATGTAATTCCTGGATTTGCACATCCTGATAATCTCCTTTATGCTGCTGAAATTAAATTCTATTCTAATGAAATCGTAATAGATAATAATTTTGAAACAAGTGTAAAAGGCCTATATTGCATTGGTGATGGTGGTGGATTAACTCGTGGACTTCTTATGGCATCAGCAAGCGGTGTACAAATGGCAAGAATTTTAAAAGATATAATTTAATAAGAAAAAATCCTATTCTATTTTGAATAGGATTTTTTAGATTATTAATTTTTATGGATTTTGTTACTTCTTATTCTATTTATTTTACTATACTATATTTCATATCCTGTTAAATTAGGTCTTGCAACATCTTCTTCTTTTACTTCATTAAATTTGTAATTCTTATATTCTATTACACATTTATGTTTTTTACCGTCTATATTTTCATGACCTTGATATTCTTTTAATCTTAAACCAGTATCTTTACTAACCCACATTTCATATCCACTTAAGTTCATGTAATAACACTCTTCATTATCTATTTTATCAGGTAAAATTATAGATAATGCTGAAAACATTAATTTAATTCCTACTGTATTTTCTGAATCTGAATGTACAGTTGCTGGTATATCTATATAAACGCCTCCTACATTATTTACTACTGCTTGCATTGTATTTGGTTGCATTATTATACTCTCTTTTGTTTCTTCATTTGACCAAGTAATTAGTGTACCATCAGTCTTTTTTGAAACCATCATATGATTGTTATTTTTTCTGTAAAATTCTAATACTACTTTTTCTGACTCTTTACTTTCGGTATATTGCTCTTTTGTGAAAGAATAATTAGTAATTTTTGCAAGTTCCAATTGTTTATCAAATATCTTGCTTATAATTATATAGTTTCTTACTGTATTTATTATAAAGATAATTAATATTAAAAGAATAATAAGTAACATAATCTTTAATGCTTTGTGACTTTTCTTTTCCATAATAATTCCTCCTTTTTCTTTTGCAATCTCATTTTTCTATATTTATATTATACCATATATTGACATATTTTTCAAATTTTTGCTAGTTATGTAATCTAAAATTTGTAATTTTTGCATTTTGAAAATACTTTTAATTTTTGCAAAAATTTGTTCTGTTTTTATTGTTTTTTATAATTTCCTATGTTATACTATCTAACATAGGAAATGAATATAAAGCAGATGTGTGTCGCCACTGAACAACATAGTTTCTAACTATGGGAAAGTGAGGTGGTATTTATGGGATTTATATTATTTTTAATATATGAATTGGGATTTTCCATAACTATAAATGTAGCCTTATTAGCAGTTATATACATACTTTGGACAAATAAGGAATAAACAAAGACACTACATTATGCTTTGGCAGGCAATGTAGTGTCTTAGCTTGAATATATGTGACAACACATTTCTGTGTTTCATTTCCTATATTTATTATACATAGATTATTTAATTTTGTCAACAGTTATAAGCATTCAGACTGGTGCGAGCGATGGGACTTGAACCCACATGTGAATATCACACATGCCCCTCAAACATGCCTGTCTGCCAGTTCCAGCACACTCGCATCAATAAATATAATTTTATTATAACACAATTTTTTGAGAAAATAAAGAAATTTTGCTTGAAATGTAGTATAATAATTAAAGATATATTTTAAGGGAAGCGGAAAATATGGATTTATATTATAAAGTAAATAGCAATAAATATTCTAATATAAAAGAAATCTTAAGAGACGAATTTAATGTTTCATCTAGGTTATATTCTAAACTTAAAACTAATAAAAGAATATATCTCAATGGAAACAATTTAATTTTTAACGATACAGTTTCTTTAGATGATATTGTAGAGGTAGATTTATGTTTTGATGAAGATTCTGAAAATATAAAATCTTCTAAAATGGATTTAGATATAATCTATGAAGATAATTATTTATTAGTTTTAAATAAACCTGCTGGGCTTCCTGTACATCCATCAATGAGACACTTTGAAGATACTCTTTCTAATGGAGTTAAGGCATATTTTGAATCTCTAAATCTCCATAGAAAAATTAGAGCTGTAAATAGATTAGATAAAGACACATCAGGAATTGTAGTGTTTGCAAAATGTGAATATGTTCAAGAATCACTTAATGCTCAGATGAAAAATAAAATATTTAAAAAAGAATATATTGGCATTTTATCAGGTGTATTAGATAAGCCTTCTGGTATTATTGATGCTCCTATTGCTAGAAAGACTGAAAGTATTATTGAAAGGCAAATAGATAAAAATGGTCAAAATGCCATCACTCACTTTGAATTAATAAAGTCTTCAGAAGACATGAGCCTAGTTAAATTTGTATTAGAAACTGGAAGAACTCATCAAATAAGAGTTCATTCAAAATACATAGGTCATCCAATTATACGGAGATACTTTATATCGGTTCACTCTCCCCTCTTATTTCAAGGCAAGCTCTTCATGCATATAAGGTTTCATTTATTCATCCTATAACAAAAGAAAAGTTAGAATTTACTGCAAAGTTGCCTCATGATATGGAACTTATAAAAAATATTATATTTGCTAATAATGAATAAAAATACACCTTAAATATTAGTTTTATCTAATACTTAAGGTGTACTTATTTTAATATCCTAACTTGCTTAAAGTACTTTTTACATCATTTTTATAAATCTCATCAACTTGCGCATGAACAACTGTATCAGCAACTCTAGATACTATCATATATTTTCTATTTGAGGTCAATGCATACTTTGAATAATTTTTTCCATTAACATGTGTGTTAACTGAGATAGGTCCCGTATTTGATTCAAAAATTTTAACCATGTTATTATAATATGTAATTGCCTCTGATTCATTTGAAAAGCTGTAAAATTCTAATTGATATCCATCACTTTTGTCTCTTGCAACATATACATTTTTTAGATAACCGTATTCAGAATATTGATCTGTCACATCTGATACTGTATATTCTTCTGAGGTCATTTCAGTTTGAAAATCTCCTGCATTTATCGGTGTCTTTGCTCTATTAAGTATAACAATAACACATATTCCTGCAATTACTAATACTGCTGCAATAACTGCTATTATTATTAGTATTTTTGATGATTTTTTCAAAATAATCCCTCCTTAGACTTTCTATAATTTACTATGTATAATTTAAAAAAAGAGTATATCTATAAGCCGGGTTCTGTCGTGAATAGTCATTTATCTCGAACATATATTACTATATGCCTCTAGCCGTTTTTATCTAAAAAGAACAAGCGAGCAGCTTTTATGTTCTTCATAATAAAATCGTTGCTCCAGGTGGGGTTTACACTGACCTCGTATGTCACCATACAAGCGGTGAGCTCTTACCTCGCCTTTTCACACTTACCTAAAATTTAGGCGTTTCTTTTCTGTTGCACTTTCCTTAAGGTTACCCTCACTGGATGTTATCCAGCACCATTGCTCTATGGAGCCCGGACTTTCCTCATATACTTAAAAGTATACGCGACTATCCAATATACTCTTTTTTTATTTTAATTCAAATTATAGAAAAAGTCAAGAATCGATATAATTTCTTAAATTATGAATTTTCTTCAATCAATTTTTCTACAATTTGGATTGCATTACTTGCCGCACCTTTTCTTAAGTTATCAGCCACAACCCAAAAGTTAATTCCAGACTTTACACTAAAATCTCGTCTAATTCTTCCGAACATATACTTCATCATGTCCAGATGCTTCTGTACTAAGTGGATATATGTTATTTTCTACATCATCTTGAACAATAATTCCTTTTGCATTTTTTAATTCATAAATTAGTTCATCTAAATCAAAATCCTTTTCAAACTCTACATTTATAGATTCACTATGTGAATTTATAACAGGTACTCTTACTGCTGTTGCAGTTATTCTTAAATCTGGCCTGTCTAATATTTTTCTTGTTTCATTTATCATCTTTTCTTCTTCTTTTGTATAGCCACTTTCCATAAAAATATCAATATGTGGTAAACAGTTATTGATTATAGGATGAGGAAATTTTTGAAGAGTATAACCTTCTTCATTTCCCTTTTGTAAATCATATATTCCCTTAAGTCCAGCACCTGATACTGCTTGATAAGTAGAATACACAATCCTTTTTATTTTGTATTTATCATCTAAAACTTTTAAAGGAAGTACTGCCTGAATTGTAGAGCAATTTGGATTTGCAATAATTCCGTGATTTTCTTTGATTTTATCAGGATTTACTTCTGGAACAACAAGTGGTACATCTTTATCCATTCTCCAAGCACTACTATTATCCACGACAATGCAACCTTTTGAAGCTGCTATTGGTGCATATTTTTTAGATGTATCTCCTCCTGCTGAAAATATTGCAAAATCAAATCCTTCATCAAAAGAATCTTCTTTTAATTCTCTTACAGTATAGTCCTTTCCCATAAATTCTATTGTTTTACCTGCTGATTTAATCGAAGAAAAAAATACATATTCTGATATAGGTAACTTCTTTTCTTCTAATACTTTTCTTGCGACATGGCCTACAACACCAGTTGCACCAACTAATGCTAATTTATATTCTCTTTTCTTTTCTTTCATAGCTGTAATTTTCCTCCTATTTGTGAAAAAACAAATTATGCATACATCTTACTACATTTTTTAATTCTTTTTCTTCTACTTCAAAAGAAATATGCATATTTCTAAGACTTAAGTTATCAAACTTTAGATTCTTTTTATCTAATTCTTTGATTACTTCTTCCTTTGTATCTTCATTAATTCCAATTCCTACAATTGATACTGTGTTTTTATTAGATGTAATTCCTGTAATTTCAGCAATTTTTTCATTCTTTTCCAAAACTTCAGTGCCTTCTTCATTGGTCATACTAGATTTTACAACCAACTTTATGTTATTATCTTTTGCAATTTTAACACATTTATTATGAAGGACTCCTGCTCCTAAATTAGCAAACTCTAGCATTTCGTCATATGAAATGCTATTGAACTTTATAGCATTTGCAACAATTCTAGGATCTGCAGAATATACACCATCTACATCTGTATATATTTCACACGCATCTGCATTAAGACTTGCTGCTATTGCAACTGCTGTTGTATCTGAGCCTCCCCTTCCAAGTGTTGTATAATTATTATCTTTATCGATACCTTGAAACCCTGTAACTATAACTATTTTTCCTTTTGATAACTCTTCATTTATTCTGTCTGTTTCAATATTTATAAGATTTGCATCACCAAAATTACTATCAGTTATCATTCTGACTTGAAATGCGTTAAGTGATACTGCTGGAATTCCAAGTTTTGCAAATTCCATCGCCATAAGTGAAACACTTATCTGTTCGCCTACGGTAAATAACATATCCATTTCTCTTTTTGGTGGATTTTCTGTGATTTCTCGGCTGAGCGAAACTAACTGATCGGTAAACTTGCCCATAGCCGAAAGAACTAAAACTATTTTTTTACCTTCTTTAAAATCTTTGATACACATTTTTGCTACATTTTCTATTCTATCTTTATTTGCAACAGAGGTTCCTCCAAATTTTTTAACTACTATCATTTATGCCTTACCTCTTTTTTATTTAGATTTCATAATATATTATATTAAAAATGTAGCAAAAAAGTTTTAATTAATATCATTATTTGAAAAATAATCTCTTGCCATATTGGCACCTAGAATTGCATTCTCACCTTTTTCATCAAAAAATGTTTTTGACTTTGACAAAAATGCAAAAGCACCAATTAGAAGCACTGCAAGAATAGTAAAAATTAAAATATAAACCGTTCTTAAAGAAACATCTAGAGCTATAGCAATCGCTCTTACTATTCTTAAATTTGGCTTAAACAATTCATCTTTTAACCTTAATAGATGCTCACATGGTATATCATAAAATTCTGAAAGTTTATACATTTCATCCAAATCTGGTACTTCTAAATCTCTTTCCCATCTTTTTATCTTTTCTATTTTTATATCAAGTTTTTCTCCTAATTCTTCTGGTATTAAATCTTTCCCTTTTCTTAAGTCCTTTAAATAAGCTCCAAAACTTTTATATTCATTATCATTATTCATATTTATTTCTTCTCCAAGTTTATTTTATGAACTTATTCTACCATTACAGATATAAAATGTCAATTTAGGTTTTATAGAATTTTCTCTTTTTCATTTTGCTGAAATATGTATATTCTCAGGTTCTGCTTTAAGTTCTCTCGAAACAATATTTTGAATCTGAGCTACTTCTTCTGTCTTTAACTCCTCCTTTCCTATTATTACACTAATGCTATCTCCATTTACAAAAATAACATTTCTATTAAATCCCTTTGAAGTAAGTAACTTCTCTGTTATCATTATAGCATTTTGTAAATTATTTATTTCACTTATTTCCTTTTCTGCAATAGCTTTTTGGTCTTGATTTTGATTTGAGGTATTAATTATATTTTGATATCTTTCTATCATTTGTGAATACATCACATTTCTTTCTAATTTAGATGTTTCAAAATAATCATCATTTGATGAAGTTTCTTTTGAACTTGCTATCTCATTTTTATCTTTAATTTCTTGATTTACATTTTCTGACATCTTGTTCTCATCTATTTTATTTACTACATCACTACTTACAAGTTCTGCATCTCCAATTGATGCAATATCTACTTCATTACCAGTTGGAAGAGATGATACATCCTTTGTATCTCCATTATAACTTGCATCATAATTTAGATACCCTGCAGTAATAAGCATCAAGCTAATTACTAAAATAGCTAATTGATTCTTTTTTAAAACCTTCATCATATGGCATTTTCTCCTTTTTTATTTATCTTGTCTGTCCAAACACCTGAACTTTATGTATTTCAGCACCTGTTACAGCTACTACTGCTGAAATGATATTACTCCTTATATTTACATCATCTGCACCCTTCGCTGTTACAATAACCCCTTCTACTTTTGGATTGATTATTGTTTGAGTTGCTGGAATATTCTTTCCATCTTCTTCAGTATAAACGATTTCTCTTTTGGAGTCTGTTTCTTCTATTGTTCTTGTACCTCCACTTGAGTCAGTTTCAGATGTAAAGGATGAGGAATCGTTTTCATTATACATTGGAGTAATTTCTCTTGAATTTGCATATGTAATTAGCACCCTTGCATTTCCGAACTCCATCTATAGTTTCTAATATTGCCTCTAGCTTCTTTTCTAATTCATCTTCTTCTATCTTTCCATCATCACTATCTCTAATTGCTAAAGTCTTATATCCACTATCTACCTCATCACTATTTTTATTTTTTCCAAGTATTGTATTTATTACAATTAATGTAATTATTAGTATAATTAAAAATACTACCAGATTCTCAATCTTTCGTTTATTCGTTTTATTTTCTCCATCTTCATTTTGTTGTTTAACCTTTGGCTTAAAAATTAAATTTTTAAGCTTGTTCATTTGTTCCTTAAACATATTTTTATTAACCCTCCATTACTTAATCGTAATATTTTTTAAATCTACACCATAATCTGTATTTAGCATTTGCTTTATATCATCATATCCTTGGGCTATTTCATTTTCTTTCTTTTCTCCGATTTCTATATCTTCTATATTAATATTTATACTATTTTCCTCTTTTCCATTCTCATTTAATGATAAAATAACATATTCTATTTTTCCTGTATCCAAATTTATCTTCGCATCTACCTCTTGAACAAAGTATCCAATCTTCTCTACATCTGATTTTATTTTCTTTTCCACCTCTTTATTATATATATCCTCTTGTTTATATACATCATAACTTGTGGCTAAATTTTGCTCTGAAGTATTAAAATAATCTGAATAGTTTAGTTCTATATCTTTTTTATTTATAAGCTTAATTACAGGAGAAATAATTGTATATAAAATATATACGCCAATTACGGTTTTTATGTATTTTTTACTATTTCCATTTGGAAGTATCATCTCTAAAATCGTCGCAATTATAACAGCAGTTATAACACTTCCAGCCCATGAACTTATATTATTTATCATCTGTACATCATCCCACTATTTGTAATCTTAATAACAAGGCTGAGTCCTATCATTAGCATAACTGATATTGTACATATCATTCCAAGTAAAATCTTAAATGTTCCTCCTATTTGTTCCAAAACTGATACAATCTTTTTATCTGCGATTGGCTCAGAAAGTGCTGCTGTCAGATTAAATGCAATTGTCAGAACAGTAAGTTTAATAATTGGAATAGCACATATTGAGAGTACCACAATAATTCCAACAAATCCTACTGCATTCTTTATTATATTGCTACATCCAAGCACTGCATCAACTGTCTCACCTAATAACTTACCGAACTACTGGCACGGCTGTTGTAACTACAGCTTTTGTTGTTTTTACAGTAAGCCCGGTCGACTGAAGAAGTAAGGCTTCCTTCTAAGGATAAAACTCCAACAAATACTGTAAGCACAACTCCAAGCACCCATACAACGCTTGATTTAAAGAATTTTGATATTTTATCTATTTGTATCTTATCAGATATTTTTGATACTATTCCAAGTGCAGTTCCAACAAGTATAAGTGGTAATAATACTGCAGTTATAAAGTTTCCAATAAAGGTTATAACAAGAAGCAATGTAGATTGTATTGCTGTTGCAGTTGCAACATTTCCGAGTAGTTATCATTAAAGAGAGTAGTATCGGAAGAAGACAATTTATAAATCCTACAAGATTGTTTATTGTATCTTTTATTAACACAATACTTTCTGAAAAATTTGTCATTATTAATGTTACAATAAGCACATACTGTATATAATATGTTACTTCTCCAACTACTTCATTTCCCATACCTTCACTAATACTTTTTATTATGCTATGTATTATTATAATAATTAAAATATAACCTAAATTCCTAATTGTCTTTGTAACTTCTGTTCCAAGTATTTTTAGTATCATTCCAATAATACCGTTTGCATTAATTTTTCCAGATAAAGCTTCTTTATATAACGAATTTATATCTAAATCTTCAAAAGTTTCACTTGTATATTTTTTGGCTTCTTTTATAAAATTTGAAATTCCAAGTGTTTCTTCCTGTTCTTTAATTATTTCATCATTAGTACTCTTTTCCTCTGCATATACAACATTTGTACTCAAAATACTCATAATAAATAACAAAATGACTATTATCTTTTTCATATGTTTTCCTTCCACATGTCTTTTGCTTTTAAGGCAAAATTTGGAGGACTGTTTCAAGCATTGAAGAAATGATTGGAATAGACATAGCAATTATAATTACCTTTCCTCCTAAATCAACCTTCATTCCTATTGCACTTTCTCCTGCATCCTTACAAATTCCGTGAAGCAAATTCTGTAAGTATTGCAATTCCAGTAATCTTTATTAGAACTTTTAAAAATTCTTTACTTCCACTTATTTTTTCTGAAAAATTATTTATAAATCCGAACTATTCCACCAAGTTTGTCCATAAATATAAACATTATTAATACACTTGTAATTAAAGATATATATAATGAAAATTCAGGCTTGTATTGTTTTATTATAATAATTAATATAACAGCTGTCAGGGCTATTCCGACTTATTTTTATAATTTCCATTATTGATTATAAATCCTCCCACTGTTTTAATTTACAAATTAAACATTGTCCTTACAGTATTAAATAATGTACTAATTTCCTGAATAACCATTGTAAGAACTATAACAAGTCCTGCAAGAGTTGTCATCATTGCTTGATCTTCTCTTCCTGCTCTGACAAGTACTTGATGTAATACTGCAACTAATATTCCAATTGCTGCAATTTTAAATAGCAAATCAATGCTCATACTTTTTTCACTCCTCTTTTGATTTAACCTAATCTATTTTGCTATATAAAGATTATCGCAATTGTAAGCCCTACGATTGCTCCTAAACTTTTATATAATTTCTCATTTTTCCTCTGTTCTTCTTCTGCTTTTTCAATCTGACAATCAATAAATTCTCGAATTAGTTCAATTTGACTAAGTTGTCCATCAATATCCGTTTTTCCAAGAAGTTTTTCAAAATTTTCTAAAACTTTTATATCCTCATCTTTCATATTTGTTTTAGAGATTTTAGTTGCAAATTTCCATGCTGTCCCAGCATCTTGATTATTCATTTTTTCTGCTGCTATTTTAAAAATTCTTCCTACTTCATCATCAAATTCTGTTCCTAAATCTGAAAAGATTTTAGGAAGGGGTTCATATGTATATTCTATTTTTGTCTTTAAAAGATTAAGTATTTGTCTTACTTCTTTTAGGTCTTCTACTCTATCTCTGTATGATTTTGAAAATACTAAACCTATAATTGTACATACTGCAAATATTGAAAATAAAATAATTCCTTTTATAACTATCACATTTTGCCTCCATTTATATTAATATATTCTTGTGAGTATTTGTTTAGAACAAAATTACATTTTATATGCCTTATCTACTTTTCCTTTTATATTTTTATCTAGAAATATAATCATTTGAAATAAATTTAAGTCAATCATCTCTTTAAATACTGGATTTTTACTAATTTCATCTAAACTTTGCCCATGTGCTGTAAAAATCCCTTTAACTCCTGAACACATAGCATATTTTATTGCTTCTATATCATCTAGAGTTCCTATTTCATCTGCAATTACAACATTCGGTGCCATGCTTCTAATTAACATGGTAAGTCCCAAACTTTTTTTAATATTATTTAATATGTCTGTCCTTATACCTAAATCATTTTGAGGTATTCCTCTATACATTGCAGATATTTCTCCTCTTTCATCTATTACACCAACTGTTAATTTTAGATTATCACTAATCTGTTTTGCCAAATCTCTAATGATAGTCGTCTTGCCTGTCCCAGGTGGACCTACAATTAAAGTATTAAAAACATTTCCGTTCTTCTTCATTTATAATATATTTTAAAACATTCGTTGATGCACCATCAATTTCCCTTGCGATTCTAAAATTTAGGCTATATATGTACGAAATATTCTTAACCTTCCCGATTTTCTATTACTACATCTCCAGTGATTCCGTACCCTATGGCCTCCGTCTAACCGTAATAAATCCATTACAGATTTGGTTTTGATAAGTATATACAGAATTATCACATATAAACTGCAAAATATTTAAAAGTTCATTTTGGCTTATTAATAAATTATCTAAAACTACCTCTTTATTCTCTGCAAATTTAAGAATTACCGGCTTATTTACTCTGATTCTAATCTCCTCTAAACCATTTAAATCATTTTGTCCAATTATATTACTTAACTTATTCGGAAAATACCTTAAAACATCTTCCATTTTCTATTTTCTCCCAAACTGTTTTATCTAATTATTAATATTATATTCAGGATATTTAAAAAAAGAACAAAAAAATAGCATAGCTTAACTATAAAAGAAGTCCAGTATATTAATATTTTTTAGTCAAGACACATTTGAGAGACCCGTGATATGTTTTGACAAAAAATATTAATATACTGGACTTCTTATGCTAGATATTAGATAAATTATTTTTCTTGATTTTATTCGTTCCAATTATGAAAAACTTCAGATACATCATCTAATTCGTCTAATCTTTCAAGAAGTCTTTCCATCTTTTCAGCACCTTTTTCATCCAAATCAACATAACTAGTTGGTACCATTTGAACATCAGCTTCAACAAAGGTTAAGCCTTTTTCTTGTAATCCTTCACAAACTTTACCAAAATCATCTGGTGCAGTTGTGATTTCATAATATTCATCTTCTGCAGAAAAGTCTTCTGCTCCACACTCTAATGCAAGCATCATAAGGTCATCTTCTGATAAATTAGAAGACTCTTTTTCAATTATTATTACACCTTTTCTATTAAACATATATGAAACACATCCAGTTGTACCAAGGCTTCCTCCTGCTTTATCAAATACATGTCTTACATCAGCTGCTGTTCTATTTCTATTATCAGTAGTTGCATTAACAATTACAGCAACACCGCTAGGTCCATATCCTTCATATGTAATTTCTTCATAGTTTTCATTGTTTCCAGCACCTGCTGCTCTTTTTATTGCACTATTTATTGTATCATTTGGCATATTTGCAGCTTTACATTTTGCAATAACATCTTTAAGCTTTGAGTTTCCAGCAGGATCAGGTCCTCCCTGTTTTACTGCAATTAATAATTCTCTACCAAGTTTTGTAAATATTTTTCCGCGTGCAGCATCAGCTTTACCTTTTTTAGCTTGAATATTATGCCATTTACTGTGTCCTGACATTGTTAATTCCTCCTTTTTCTTTAAAATATATCTTTTTGTTTTAAACTTTTACTTATATATCATAACACATTTTTTCCTTTTTGTGTAGCCTTTTTAGTTATTTTTTATATTTTCCTACTCATTATTTATTCAATTCTTCTATTGGATTTACTTTTTCTTTTTTATTAAATAAATAAATCACAACTGCTGAAAATAAAAATGTTATTGCATATGTTATCCCTATTATATGCCATTTTCCCTCTGTTAGACTGTCTCCTGCAATTGTAGAAGATATTATAGAAGGAAATCTTGCAAATGTAGAAATTAGTAAGAATCTAATTGGTTTTACTGGCAAAAGTCCGCTAAAATATACAAGCAAATCTTTTGGAGTTCCTGGTATTAAAAACAATATGAATAATATCATTTCAATTTTATTGCTATTCGCAAAAAGTTTTGATTTTTCCACTTTCTCTATTTTTTCTTTATCTATAAAACTATAAATAAATCCTCTACCAAACTTTCTAACTGCAAAAAATATTATAAGACTGCTCATAAATGCACCTAAGAATACAATCAAAAGTCCTTCAATTGGTCCATAGCACATTCCTGCTAATACCTCTACTGGCTCTCCGAGGAAGAATCGGAAGAAATATTTGAGCAACCATAAGTCCAATTATTGCATATATTCCTTTTACTCCAAGTGCATCTATCTCACTTTTCAAATTTATTCTGCCTTCTTCTGTAGAAATATTTTTAAAAATTGGAATAAGCCAGACTGTAAGTAATATCATTATAATTATGACTGCTACTAATGTTATTAACTTAAATATTTTTACTTTTTTACTTTGCATTATCTTTGCTCCATTTATTAATTAAATTTTAGATAATTATACCATATAATTATTAACAATGAATAGATTTTACATTAAAATTTTCTTAATATCTATTTCTTCATTTTCCTTAAACTAGCTTTTTGTTTTTCGTCTATTCTATAAGATTCAATCATCTTTTGTAAAGTTTTATTATATGTAAACTTATCCAAACTATTTTTCCCTTTTAGGTATTTCATTAATCTATCATTAAATTTTATTCCTACTTCTGCTAAGCACCATGCAACTCCCATCTTCACATAGTATCCATCATGGCATACATTATCTAATATTTCTATCACTTTGTCTACATATTCATCTACTATGTAATAGTCAAGTAGCATAATTACAGCAAATCTTACTTCAAATTCCTTGCTTGAACTAAAATATGGCATTATAAATTTAAGTACATAATCTAGGTCTTTTTCTTTTATTTTTAATGTTGGAACAAATGTATCAGAAATTTCCCAACTGTCAATTTTGGGCACGAACTTTTCTATATACTTTTTCTTTTCTCTTATATCACATTTTGTATATCCAATAATAAACCCTTGTATAAGTATTTCTTCAAAATATTCATCATCAATATTTTTTAAAATCGTATCTAAAACTTCTATTTCACTTAAATCTGCATTTTCCTTTTTAGCAGTCTTTAAAATATTTTTTGCTAAGTTTCTCAAAACTGGTATTCTAACTCCTATTATCTTTCTTTTTGTATCAGGACAAAGTTTTGAGTTAAACTCCCCGTATTTTTTATCTTTTAAATTAATCAAAGCTTCTTTTATATTTTCCATATAACTTCCTTTATTTTATCTTTTAATATATTATATTACAAAAGAATATAAAATTAAATAAATTCTGCTAAAAATTTTGCTACCCCATCTTCATCATTACTATAATCTGTTATATAATCGGCAAGTGCCTTTAACTCATCATTTCCATTACACATTGCAACTTTTACTTTACAATTTTGAAACATTGTAAAATCATTTATTTGATCTCCAATACAAATTGCTTCTTCCTTTTTTATTTTCAAATAATTCAACAAAAATTTTACTGCATTTCCCTTATCATTAGATTTATTTAAAATATCCATTTCATACATTGGATTTTTCTCATCTCTATTGCTATTCCAAAAATTTCTTGCTTCAATACAATTGAAATCTCTTGCAATAATATCTTTAAATTTAATAATACTATCATAATCAGATGAATTAACTACTAATTCGCTTATATTCTCTTTTATCTTACAAATATCATTAATTAAAATCGCATCTTTATTAGAGTTTTTATTTTTATATCTTGTATGTATAGAATTTAATGCTATTCCTATATTACTCTTTTCAGCTATCTCAAATATTTTTCTTATATTGTCAATATCTATTTCATTTTGATATATTTTTTTATCTTCCTTATAATCATAAATAATTGCACCATTATCTGAAATAACGATAGGGCTTGCATTTGCAATCTTACTTAATCTTACTGTGTCTGTTGTAGCCCTTCCAGAACAGAGTACAACATATATTCCAGTTTTAGTTAATTTTTGTATAACTTCTACTGAATATTTAGTAACTTCTTGATTTGTATTTAATAAAGTTCCATCTAAATCTATAAATATTATCTTAAAATTATTTTTTTCTTTCATTGTTCCTCCATATATTTAAAAAGAGCTATTAGAAAAAAGTATTTATTTTCCTAATAGCTCCATCCTTAATTAAGTACTAGCCTGTAAGGGGTTAATAATTCCAAAACTTTGAAACATATCTACAACATGTATCATCCCTGCCACTTAATTCATTGCTGAACGGACATTTGTTGCTCATCTTGAGTTTTTTCATTTCCTCTACATCATCTAAATAAAAACTTAAACTTTCATCATAGAGACTCGCCATTGGAACATGTGTTGCTTTGATACCTTCTTCTGTAAATATAACTAAAAGTTCCTTAATTCTTTCAGGATGCATGCAATACCATTTCGAATCATCTTCTTTACCACATTCAGCATAGATAATAGGGCATCTTACCTTAATATCATTATACTTTTGGGTGCAAGATTCAATTTGGCTATGCACGCTTCTAACCTGTTCTGGTGTCAGATGTTTGTGTGAATCTAAATAAATTCCAGACTCCAAACTTCCAATGTGGAATGTAAACCACTTTACACCTTTTTTCACAAAATACTCAATAATATCCTTCGTCTTCATGTAGTTAAAAGACCAAAGAGTAGGCTGAACTTTTGCAATGTAACCATTACTCATTACCCAATCAAGTCCAGCTAACGCCTTTTCCATAGGATAATTTATACCTTTTGCAAATGACATTTCTTCTTTGGTAGTACCATCAAAACTAAATGATACATAATCTACCAATTCACACGGAATGTCTTTTAACATTTTCTGCAATGTATAAACTCCTCCAACTCCAGAAGTTGAAAAACATACATGAATATCCCGTTTTACTGCTTCTTTAATAATTTCATGGCACAAGTTAGTATCTACAGTTACATCAGGGTTACCAAACACATAGAGTTGCTTCATGTTCGGTAATTTTTCAAACATTTCTATTGCTTGAGCTAAATTTCCTTGATAAAACCGGGTTCTTCCTCTTTGTGAGCAACAAGGGCACTTACATGTACACCCATCAGAGCCATTGTTACCCGTATACAGCGTAACATATTCAATATTGCTTAAACTTATGATAGGCATATATCCCCCTCCTTACTATTTTTGATAGTAAAATTATATTCCAAAGTTTAGATTATGTCAAGTGTTTGTTTTGTTAATAATAAAAGCCATATGCTTTCAAACTTGCACATGGCTTAAATTCAATTATATTTCCGTTATATCTATAACTTCCATTTCTTCTTCTGTGTTTTTATCTTCTATTGCATCATACAAAGCATTCGCAGTATCTAGTGATGTAAAGCATGGTATCTTTGCTTCTACTGCAAGCCTTCTTATCTTAAATCCATCTCTGTTTGCTTCTTTTCCTCTTGTTGGAGTATTTATAATAAAGTTAATTTTTCCAAGCTCTAGTAAGTTTGGAATGCTTTCTGCTCCTTCCCAGATTTTTTCAACTATTTTTGCATCTACCCCATTATTTTTAAGAAGTGCTGCAGTTCCTTTTGTTGCATATATTCCAAATCCTTTATTATATAATTTTTTAGCAAGTGGGAGCATTTCCTCTTTATCTTTATCTCTTACAGTTATAAGTACATTTCCTGTCTTTGGAATAGAAACACCACTTCCGATGAATGCCTTAACAACTGCATCAGTAAAGTTTTTAGAAACACCTAATACCTCTCCTGTTGATTTCATTTCTGGTCCTAAACTTGTATCTGCATTTTTTATCTTCTCAAATGAGAATACTGGCATCTTAACTGCAATATATTCACTTCTTCTATATATTCCTGTGCCATATTCCATATCTTTTAATTTTTCACCTAAAATAACTCTTGTTGCAATATCAATTACAGGAAGATTTGTAACCTTACTTATATAAGGAACTGTTCTACTTGAACGAGGATTTACTTCGATTATATAAACCTCTCCTTGAGATATAATAAATTGGATATTTAAAACTCCTATAACATTAAGCTCTCTTGCAATTTTTTCTGTATACTCAATTATCTTCTTTTGATGCTCTTCACTTATAGTTTGTGTTGGGTATACTGATATACTATCTCCTGAGTGAACTCCTGCTCTTTCTAAGTGCTCCATAATACCAGGAATTAAAATGTCTTCTCCATCACATATTGCATCTACTTCTAGTTCTTTTCCAAGCATATATTTATCTACAAGAATTGGATGCTCCTGTACAATTTTATTTATTTCATTTATAAATTCTGTAATCTCTTTATCATCATAAGCAATTGCCATACCTTGTCCGACCTAGTACATATGATGGTCTAACTAATACTGGATATCCTAAATTATTTGCAACTTTTATTGCTTCTTCTGCAGTATAAACTGTACTTCCTTTTGGTCTTAAGATACCACATTTATTTAATGCTTCATCAAAAAGCTCTCTGTCTTCTGCTCTATCCATATCTTCTTCACTAGTTCCGAGTATCCTAACTCCCATATCTTTTAGAGCTTTTGTTAGTTTAATTGCAGTTTGTCCACCGAACTGTACTATTGCTCCATATGGTTTTTCTGTAACTACTACATTTTCTACATCTTCTGGAGTTAATGGTTCAAAATATAGTTTATCTGCTATATCAAAGTCTGTACTTACAGTTTCTGGATTGTTATTTACAATTATTGTTTCATAACCTTTTTTCTTTAAAGACCATACTGAATGAACACTACAATAATCAAATTCTATTCCTTGTCCTATTCTAATTGGTCCAGAACCAAGTACTAATACCTTTTTTCGTTTTGTGTCTCCTCCTGCTTCGTTTTCTTCATCATAGCTTGAATAATAGTAAGGTGTTTCTGCATCAAACTCTGCAGCACAGGTATCTACCATTTTGAATGTAGCTTCTATCTTTTCTTTTTTTCTCATTTCCTTTATTTTCTCTATTGGAACTTTTGTAAACCTTGAAATTACAGTATCTGGATATCCGTATTTTTTGGCTCTCCTTAACAAATCAGCATTCAAATTCTTTGTTCTTAATTCTTCTTCCATTTTTACTAAATTGCTTATTTTGCTTATAAAGAACACATCAATAGTTGTAGCCTCATGTATTTGCTCAATTGTCAATCCTCTTCTTAAATTTTCTGCAACTATCCATAATGTTTCATTATTTACATGCTTTAGAGCTTCTCTCATTTGCTCATCACTAATTGCAGAATATTTTGGTAAATACAAACAGTCCACATTTTCCTCTAGTGAACGAATTGCTTTCATAAGTCCTGCTTCTAAGTTTTCTGCAATTGCCATAACTTCTCCTGTTGCCTTCATTTGAGTACCAAGTTCACGACTTGCTGTTAAGAATTTATTAAATGGCCACTTTGGAATTTTTACAACTACATAGTCAAGTACTGGTTCAAAACAAGCATAAGTTTTGCCTGTTACTGCATTTTTGATTTCATCTAGGGTATAACCGATTGCAATTTTAGTTGCAACTTTCGCGATAGGGTAACCTGTAGCTTTTGATGCTAAAGCTGATGACCTACTAACTCTTGGGTTTACCTCGATTACTGCATATTCAAAACTGTTTGGATTTAATGCAAATTGTACATTGCATCCTCCTTCAATCTTAAGTGCTGAAATTATCTTTATTGCAGATGTACGAAGCATTTGATATTCTCTATCTGCAAGTGTCTGTGAAGGTGCAACAACTATGCTGTCTCCTGTATGTACTCCAACTGGATTTATATTTTCCATATTGCATACTGTTATACAATTTCCAGCAGAATCTCTTATAACTTCATATTCTATTTCTTTCCATCCCGAAATACATTTTTCAATTAATACTTGGCAAACTCTTGATAAATGCAATCCATGTGATGCTATATCTCTTAATTGGTCTTCAGTATATGCAATTCCACCGCCAGTACCTCCTAAAGTATAAGCTGGTCTTACAATAACTGGAAGTCCGATTTCTCTTGAAAAACTAACAGCATCCTCTACAGTATTTACAACTTTACTTGCAATACAAGGTTCATTAATACTTTCCATCATATCCTTGAAGGCTTGTCTATCCTCTGCATTTCTAATTCCTTCAGGAGATGTTCCAAGTAGTCTTATTTTCTTCTCTTTTAGATATCCTGACTCTGCAAGTTCCATTGCAATATTAAGACCTGTTTGTCCTCCTAGATTTGGAAGAATACTATCAGGTTTTTCCTTTTCAATAATCTTTTTTACTGTTTTTACTGTTAAAGGTTCAATATATATTTTATCTGCCATATTCTTATCTGTCATAATAGTTGCAGGATTTGAGTTAACTAAAACAACTTCAAGTCCTTCTTTTTTAAGTTCAACACACGCTTGTGTTCCAGCATAGTCAAACTCTGCTGCTTGCCCAATTATTATTGGTCCAGAACCTATTACTAAAACTTTTTTTATATCTTTATTTTTTGGCATTTTTTACCTCCTCTAAAAATTCATCAAAAATATAACTTGTATCCTCTGGTCCTGGACAAGCTTCAGGATGAAACTGCACAGTCTTTATATTTTTATTCTTGTATTTCAAGCCTTCAACCGTTCCATCATTCAAATTTATAAACGAAACCTCACATACTTTTTTATCAATGCTATCTTCTTTTACATAATATCCATGATTTTGTGAAGTAATATATACCCTTCCAGTAGATAAATCCTTTACAGGATGATTTGGTCCTCTATGACCATATTTAAGTTTAGATGTTTTTGCTCCAGTTGCTAGTGCCATAAGTTGATGTCCAAGACATATTCCAAGAATTGGTACATTAGAATTATATAACTTCTTTACTGTTTGAATGCCAATCTCACAATCCTCTGGATCTCCGTGGTCCGTTTGAAAGCACTATTCCATCTGGCTCAACTTTTAAAATATCTTCTGCTGATGTATCTTGTGGAAATACATATACCTTAGCTCCTCGTTTTTTTAAGTCTCTTATAATATTAGCTTTGCATCCAAAATCTAAAAGTGCGATTTTTATATCTCCATCCTCATTTTCTACATAAGGTCTTTTAGTAGATACCATTCCAACCAAGTTTTTTGGCTTAAAGCCCTTTATTTCTTTTATAATTTCGTCTACATTTGAAACATCGCCTGTTATTTTTCCTCTCATTGTTCCACTATTTCTAAGTAATTTTGTAAGCTTTCTTGTATTTATATTTTTTAACCCTGGAATGTCATTTTCTATTAAATAATCATTTAGGTCCTTTTCCTTCCTAAAATTACTTGGCTTTTCTGCAAGTTCATGTATAAATATTGCCTTAACCCATACTTTTTTTGATTCCATATCCTCGGTTATAACTCCATAGTTTCCAATCAATGGATATGTCATAACAACACCTTGAGAGGCATAAGAAGGATCTGTAAATACCTTTAAATATCCTGCCATAGAAGTATTAAAAACAACCTCTAAACAAGTATCTTGATTTTTTCCAATTCTTTCGCCTTCAAATATTTCTCCATTTTCTAATACTAGATACCCTTTCATTTATTTTATTTCCTTTCTCCCTGAAATTGGGCAAAAAAAATTTGTAAAAATATGTAATTTATGTTTTTGTTCCAAAAAAAGAGGCTTTAAATAAAGCCTCTTTTTTAATTAACCATTAATTTGCTTTGCAACTTCTTCTGCAAAGTTTTCTTCTCTTTTTTCTAATCCTTCTCCTTTTTCAATTCTTGCAAATTCAATAACTTTTGCATTTTTTGAAGAAAGTAATGCTGATACCTTCATGCTTGGATCTTTAACATATTCTTGATCTACTAAACAAATTTCTCCATAGAATTTACCAATTCTACCTTGAACCATTTTTTCAGCAATTTCTGCTGGTTTTCCTTCATTCATAGCTTGTGCTTTAAGTATTTCCATTTCTTTGTTTACTCTATCTTGTGGAACAGCATCTCTATCTAAGAATTCAGGACGAGCTGCTGCGATTTGCATACAAATATCTTTTGCTAAATCTTCGTCTCCACCTTCCATAGAAACTAAAACACCAATTTTTCCTTCTCCATGAATGTATTTTTGAATTAATCCATTAGATGTAAATCTAACAAATCTTCTAATTGACATATTTTCACCAATTGTTGCGATTTTATCTGTCAATACTTCACTTACAGTTTTTGTTTCATCTTTAATATATTTTTGTGCAAGTAAATCTTCTACATCTTTTGGATTGTTTTTAGCAACTTGCTCTACTACATCGTTTACAAATGTTTTAAATTCTTCATTTTTAGCAACGAAGTCAGTTTCTGCATTTACTTCAACAACTGCTCCTACTTTTTTATCTTCTGAAACATATGCAGCAACTAAGCCTTCTGCTGCAATTCTTGTTGATTTTTTAGCAGCTTTTGTAATTCCTCTTTCACGCAATAATTCTGCTGCTTTTTCCATATCTCCATCTGTTTCAGTTAATACTTTTTTGCAGTCCATCATACCTGCACCTGTTTTTTCTCTTAATTCTTTAACTAAACTTGCAGTAACCATCTTTTTGATTTCCTCCTTTTTATAATTATTCTTCAGTTTCAGCTTTTTTAGACTCTTTTTTTCTTTTAACTTCTGGAGCTTCTTCTTTTTCTACTGGAGCTTCAACTTCTTCTTCATCCTCTTTCATTTGATCTTCAATACTTAGAACTTCTCCTTGTTTTCCTTCAATTACAGCGTTTGCCATAACTGTTGCGATTAATTTTACAGAGCGAATTGCATCATCATTTCCTGGAATTGGGAAATCTATATCTTCTGGGCTACAATTTGTATCTACCAATCCAACTACAGGGATTTTTAATTTTTTAGCTTCTAATATAGCTGTTCTTTCCTTTTTAGGATCTACTATAAAGATAACTCCTGGTAAAGTTTCCATTTCTTTGATTCCACCAAGGTTCTTTTCTAGTTTTTCCATTTCCTTTTTAAGTCCCATAACTTCTTTTTTAGGAAGTACATCAAAAGTTCCATCTTCTTGCATAGCTTCTAATTTCTTTAATCTTTGTACTCTTGTTCTGATTGTTTCAAAGTTAGTAAGCATTCCTCCTAACCATCTTTGATCAACATAGAACATTCCACAAGATAAAGCTGCTTCTTTCATGCACTCTTGTGCTTGTTTCTTTGTTCCAACAAATAATACAGAAGCACCTTCTTCTACCTTTTCTTTAATAAAAGCATATGCTTCATCAATTTTCTTAGATGTCTTTTGTAAATCGATAATATGGATACCATTTCTAGCTTGATAAATGTATTCAGCCATTTTTGGATCCCATCTTCTTGTTTGATGTCCGAAATGAACACCAGCTTCAAGTAATTGTTTCATTGCAACTACTGCCATTTTAAATTCCTCCTTTTAGTTTTTAACATCCATGAAACTTCAGGCATTTATAGAAACCAAAATGTTTATTTTGGCACTCTCTACAAACTAATCTCATGTGTCTAATTTATAACCTTATAGATTATACCACAAAACATATATAAAGTGCAAGCTTTTTTTGAAAATTTATCTTTCTTCTACATCTTCAGGATAAGACACTTTTTCAAATTCCGTATTTCCTTCTTTTATTTTACTCTTCTCTTGTTCATTCTTTTGATCCCAAAAGGCTTGCCATTTAGTCTTAGAGCCTTTATTTTTCTTGTTTGAGCCTTTTATTAGTTCCAATGCTTGATTTATTAATCTCACCTTGTCTTTATCATTTTCCGAGTCTAACTGCTTTTTATATCCTTTTAGCAAACCTTCTGCCCTTTTTTGTAAGCCAGTACTTAAGTACAACTCTGCTAATACCAAATTCTTATTAATTTCACTTTCTCCATCTATTAATTCCTTTATTTGTTCTGAATCTGCTAATATATCTTCACTTTCATAAATAATTCTTCTTGCTTTTTCTAAAGGATTTTCTGCTTCATTTTCCATTGTTTCTTCTATTAAAGAAGTATCCACATATTCTAGTATTACTTTTTCTGCTTCAGTATTTTTTTCTTTAGATATTAGTTGCATAAGCTTTGCTTTAGCCTCTTTATTTAATGGTTCGACGCTCAATAGTTTATGTAATAATTCTTTTTCTTCTTCCTCCATATTTCTATTTTCTGCTATGCGAATCAGGCTATGTATAATTCTTGTATTTCTTGGTTCTACCTCTAAAATTCTATATAGTATTTTTCTTCTATCATCTTGATTACCTTCTTCCTTTGCTATTTTAAGTAAAGAGCTCATAGCTTTTCTATTTTTATTATCAATTTCCAATATTCTATACAATAGCTCTTTTTCTTTTTCAGTATCTCCATTTCTTCTTACCAGATTAATTAGAGTTGCTATTTCCTTTATATCATTTGGTTTTTGTTCTAATAATCTTTCAGATATTTTACATGCTTCTTGAAAATTTCCTTCTTCTGATAATATTTTAAACAAAGAACCTAAGGCTCTAACATTGCTAGGGTCAATATTTAAAATACTATTTAAAGCTTCTTTTTCTCTTTCCTTTAATTTTTCGATTTCTTCTTTTTCATTAGCATCCGTATTATTTATTTTAACTTTTATACATTTAATAATCGAAGCATATGCATATGGATTCATAGGCTCTAATTTTAATTGTCTTTCTGCTAATTCTATAATTTCTGATGAAATATCTAGTTTTAAGTTTCTATCATTATTTATTATAGACTCATCCAATTTTGCTCTTAATACATTTATCAAAGAACTCATACTTCTTATACTATTAGGTTGTATTTCTAAAAGTTTTCGTAGAAGTCTTTCTTTCTCTACCATATCCCCTTTATTTGCTGCTACTTTAATTAAAAGATGTAATTTAAAAGCTTCACTATCAATTCCATCAATTATTTGCTGTACTTCTTCAGTATCTCCTTTTCCAAGAAGTCTATCTATTTGCTTTTTTATTTTTTTCTCTTCTTCAAATTCTGAAATTATATCTTCATCAATTCCATAATTTTTTCTTATTTCTTCAACTGAAACTCCATCAGCTTGTAATTTTTTTATTTTTTCTTTTATAACATATCTTTCCATAATTTTTCTCCTTTTACCTTTATATATTAGCATAAATTCAGCTTCATTTCAATATATTTTATGTAAATGTACGTTGATTTTAAATATTTTGTAATATTTTAAATTTCCCTTCATACTCTTATTATGGAGGTTTATATATGAAATATAAAAGATTTTTATGTATAGTATTTACAATATTACTTTGCTTGTGCTCAAGCCATTCTTTAGCTGAAAGTTATGTATGGTCTAATAATAATGGTTTATTAGAAACAGCTGTGGATGCTGAAACAGATTTAAAACTACAGTCTGGTGGTGCAATTCTTATAGAACAATCTACAGGAACAGTACTTTATGAGCATAATAGTCATGAACAGTTTAGACCCGCAAGTGTTACAAAAGTAATGTCAATTCTTTTAATAATGGAAGCAATCGATAATGGAGAACTTAAATTGACAGATAGAATTACTTGTTCTAAAGAAGCTGCAGGAATGGGAGGTTCTCAAATTTGGCTTGAAGAAAATGAAGTTTTAACTACCGAAGAAATGCTAAAAGCCATATGTTTAAATTCAGCAAATGATTGTGTTTATGCTCTTGCAGAACATCTTGCTGGATCTGAAGAAGAATTTGTAACTAGAATGAATAACAAAGCAAAATCACTTGGAATGTATGATACTAGTTTTAAAAATTGTCATGGACTTGATGAGGATGGACATTTGACTTCTTCATATGATATTGCACTAATGTCTCGTGAGCTTTTAACCAAGCACCCAAGTATAACAAAATATACATCTCTTTATATGGACAGTTTAAGAAATGGAGAAACTCGGACTAGTAAATACAAATAAGCTAGTTAGAAATTACAAAGGATGTACAGGTCTTAAAACACGGCTCTACTTCACTTGCATTATATAACCTATCTGCTTCTGCAACACGCGACCGGTCTTTCTCTTATCGCTGTTATCATGCACTCTCCTTCAAGTGATATAAGATTTTCTGAGGCACAAAAGTTGCTTAATTTTGGTTTCTCTAATTTCACCAATATATCTTTAGGAAATAAAGGAGATATTGTGCAAACTCTTTCTATACAAAAAGGAGTACCACAAACTGTAAATGCAGTTTTAGCTGAAGATGCATCATTTTTTGTAAAAAAATCTAAATCTAATGATATTACACAAGCTATAAATTTAAGAAATGATATTACTGCACCTATTGCAAAAAATGAGAAAATTGGCTCTATAACTTATTCTTCAAATGGAAATGTGATAAAAACAATAGATATAATTGCCGAAAGTGATGTTTCAAAATTAAATTTAATAAATATGTCTCAAAATATAATGAATAGGTGGTTTAGTCTTCTTCGCTAAACCACCTGTTATCAAATTCTTTATTATAACAAAAAAATCCCCCGCCTTAGCCGTATATTTTAAGAAATTTTATGGACCTGTATATATACAGGTGGGTGCCTACCCAAATACTCCTGGGTTTCTTACTCCATCTCTTGGTAAGCTTACACGCCATATTCAGAGATCGGCTCCCTTATCCATTGCTTTGTAGGTTCTAAAATTTCCTTATTTTACGCACTATGCAGGGATTTTTTGTTATTTTTTATGTTATATATATTGTACCATATTTTTTTAATTTTTTCAAGTTTTTTTTAAATTTTCATGCGACATTTTTCGTATTATTTTATGCCACATTTTCACTAATATCGTTACCTAAATTTTCTTCATTTTGAACAGTACTTTCTTCATCTTGAGCTAAATTTTCTTCATCTTGAACAGTATTATCTGAAGTTACATTTTGAGCATCTTCTTCTTGCTCTTCATCAGGATTTGAAACTATATCTTCTTCCTCATCATATCCAAGTTTTTCTTTCATTAGATTTATATAATCTTCTGCTAAATAATTTACTCCATTATAAACTATATAATATATTACTTCTCCATCACTTACTTCAGAATAAACATCATCAAACATCATTGGAATAAGCATGTCTTTTCTCTCATTTATTCCTCCATATTTTCCGTCTTTCGAAATGATAACAACACCAGTATCAGCAATAATTGCTACATTATTTAATTCTGAATTTTGAGTATCTTTATGAATAGCTCCAATACTATCATATTCGACAGCTGTTAATTTGTTACCTTCTACATCAAATAGTCCCCATTTACCATTTTGTGAAACTGGTATCATAGAATCATATAATAGATATTGATTCATTATTCCATCATTTTCAAAATTCGTAGTATCAATTCCAATCTTGTCATATTCTATATGTATAATCCATTCTTTGTCAGATTTGATTACACCATATTTTGAATTACTCTTAACTAAATAATATCCAAGCCCACTATCTAATACTTTAATTTCGTCATATGATACATCTACTTTTGTTTCTCCATTTGCATAGGCAATTCCAACTTTATTACTTGCATTTGTAATTATAAATTCGTTTTGACCTTCAAGAAACTCTATAGCATTATATCTTGGACTAATTATATCTTCACCTGTTTTTATATTTATAACTCCATATTTATTAGTAGAATTTTTAGATGCAACTAGCATGCCATAAACTAACGCCTTTTGATTATTAAAATCATCACTTAATTTATCATATCCATATTCAGTAACATTTACATCATAAAAGCTTACAAGATATGGTAATGTTTGTATATTAATAACATTATTTGTTTTGTCATAAGTTACTGAAGAATTAAAGGCAGATCTAAATCCTTCAATACTTATATACCACTTATTATCAATCATAATAACTGGTTTTGATATTTTAACATTCTCATAATCTTCTGTGCTATTTGGTGCAACTTTATTTATAAGTGTAGAGTTAAGATAAAAAGATGTAGTTTCAGATCCATCTTTTGCTTCTACATACATTTTGCTTGTATCTTCTGCATTGACCTTATACTCTCCATTATGTGCTTCATATCCTACATATGGAGCTATGTCTCTGATTGCAACATATATATCTTGTCCATCTTCAGGAAAGTAAAAAGCATTTTTTATACTTGTCATATCTTTACCATCTATTATAACAGACAAACTATGTCCTTTTAAAGATAAAATCATTACAGTTATTACAGTTGCAATTATCATTGTTAAAATAATTAATATTAGTATTATTGTAGTTAATCTTTTGTTATTATTCTTATTTTGATTCTGATCAAATTCATCATCTTCTATTTTCATTAGTTACCCCCTTTATTTGGTATATCCATATTTTTTATAAAACTCATCTCTGAAGTTTAATAAATTATCATTCTCTATTTCAATTCTAACTCTTTCCATGAGTTTAGTCAAGAATTTTAAGTTATGAATTGATAATAATCTGACTCCTAATATTTCATTGCATTTTACCAAATGTCTAATATATGCTCTTGTATAATTTTTACAAGTATAACAATCACATTCAGGATCAAGTGGTGTAAAATCCCTTTCATATGTTGCATTACGAACTACAACTTTTCCGATTCCATGTCATTGCTGTTCCGATTTCTTGCAATTCTTGTAGGCAATACGCAGTCTCCCATATCGATTCCTGCGATTGCTGCTTCTATAAGATAATCAGGTGTTCCTATTCCCATCATATACCTTGGTTTATTTTCTGGCATTAGTGGTGCTGTGTATCTTAAAATATCTACATATTCATCTCTTGGCTCTCCGATTGCAATTCCTCCGATTGCATATCCAGGTAAATCAAGTTTCACAAGATCTTCTACTGATTGTTTTCTTAGGTCTTTATAAAATCCTCCTTGAATTATTCCAAATAAAGCCTGTGTTTCTGGATTTTTGTGAGCTTCTTTACACCTTGCAGCCCATCTGGATGTTCTTTCCATAGACTGCTTTGTATATTCATATGTAGATGGATATGGACAGCATTCATCAAATGCCATTATGATATCTGCACCTAATGAATTTTCTATTTCCATTACTTTTTCTGGAGAAAAGAAATGCTTGCTTCCATCTAAATGTGACTTAAATTCTACTCCATCTTCTTCAATAGTTCTAAGTTCTTTAAGACTAAATACTTGAAATCCTCCACTATCCGTAAGAATTGGTCTATCCCATCTCATAAACTCATGAAGTCCGTCCGTGCTTCTTCTACTAGTTTATGACCTGGTCTTAAATATAAATGATAAGTATTTGCAAGTATTATTTGTGCTCCTACTTCATCTTTCAATTCTTCTGGAGTCATTGATTTAACTGTAGCCTGTGTACCAACTGGCATAAATACAGGGGTTTGTATATCTCCATGAGGAGTATGTATTACACCTCTTCTTGCCCCACTTTGTTTGCAAGTATGTAATAATTCATATGTTACAGGAGAATTATTCTTCATTCTTTACTTCCTCCACTTTTTCTTCTAATACTGATGTACAATGTGAACATCTAGTAGCTTTATATGGGATTTCTGATAAGCAATAAGGACAAGTTTTAACAAGTGGCTCTACTGCCTTTTCTTGTACTTCTTCTGTTTTTTTATTTTTATGAGATTTTTTATGTACTATTTCCTTTGCTTCTTTATTTATTTCTTCTAGTTTCTTATTTATTTTATTTATATATTTAAGTGCTAAAAATATTGAAAATGCTATAATGAAAAAGTTTATTAATGCATTTATGAAAGAACCTATTCCTATCTCTGCAGCTCCATTTGCAATTACAATTTTCCATTCTGAATAATCAATATTTCCTGTAAATAATGCTGTGAATGGCATTATTATATCGTTTACTAAAGAATTTACTATTCCTTGGAAAGCTCCTCCTATTACAACTCCTACTGCAAGATCCATTGCATTTCCCTTCATTGCAAATTCTTTAAATTCTTTTAAAATTGACATATTGGCTCATTCCTTTCTATATTTATTTTGTTCCTTAAAACTCAAATCGGCGAGAATAAAGCGCCTTAGCTCTTTTATTCTTGCCGATTTTCCCTATTTTAATCAAATTAATTTTCTTCTGGGTAAACGCTTACCTTCTTCTTATCTCTTCCTAATCTTTCAAACTTAACAACTCCGTTTGTTTTTGCATATAAAGTATCATCACTACCAATACCAACATTAGTACCTGGATGTATTTTTGTTCCTCTTTGTCTCATTAGGATGTTTCCTGCTAAAACAAACTGTCCATCAGCTCTTTTTACCCCAAGACGCTTAGATTCACTATCTCTACCGTTCTTAACACTACCTTGACCTTTTTTATGTGCCATGTGTCATATCTCCTTTCTAAAGTTTATATATTCTAGAAATTAAACTTCTTCTTTTTTAGCTTCTACTTTTTCTGTCTTTTCAGCTTTAACAGTTTTCTCTGCTTTAGCATCTACTTTTGTAGATTTCTCAGCTTTTTCTGCTGCTTTCTTTATAGCTGTAATCTCTACTTTTGTGTAAGGTTGTCTATGTCCTTGTTTTCTTCTATAATTCTTTTTAGCTTTATATTTGAAAACAACAATCTTTTTTCCCTTACCATGCTTAACTACTTTTCCTTCAACAGTAGCACCTTTTACATAAGGAGTACCAATTTCTACTTTTCCATCATCTGATAGAAGGACAACATTTGAAAATTTAACTGTTTTTCCTTCTTCAGTGTCTAATTTTTCGAAAAATACTATGTCTCCTTTTGTTACCTTATATTGCTTTCCACAAGCATCGATTATTGCATACATTGTAGATAAAGCACCTCCCTTTTTTGTATACTCGCTAACCTTAAAATATAGGTATCTAAACTTAATTAGACTTTATGTACCTTGACTTATGCGGTTACAGTTAATTATTGTAACATATATTAGTGTATTTGTCAACAAAAATTAACTTATTTCCTATAAATTTTCTTCCTGCATGCGAACTTTGATTCTATTCCATACATCATTTGTTTTTAAATATTCTTTGAAATCTCTTTGAACACTTTCGTCATACTTTTCTAATTCATCTACTAAGCATAAAAAATCGCTATGTGGAAATATTTCATTAATTTTATCTATACTATTTCTTAGTTTTTCCTTAACAATTTCAATGTCTTTTAAATAAGTCTTTCTTTGCATTATATACATAAGAAGTGGTTTATATTTTACCCAACCGAATTGATGCCTTTAAAAATCTATCTCCTACACTTTTATCATCCAAAGCCAATTTTTCAAATTTCTTTGGGAATTTGCCTTTTAATATTCCTGTGTATTTCAAAAATCCATCATGAAAATGATATGTTGGAACTTTTACAACTTTTGCTTCAGAAAGCAAAGTGCAAAAGAAAGTATCCTCACCTCTTGCAAATGGTGGGTTATAGAATGCTGGTATTTTATCAATATGTGTTAAGTTTATGCATATTCCAGAACCATAAAGCCAACTCTTTAAGCCGACATGCTTTAAGACTATTTTATCTTTTCCCTCTGTTATATCTGTTTCTGCATATGCTATTCCATTATCATCTGATGCCATGCTCTTTTTTATATTTTCCCAAGATATTACTTCATTGCTGATTGCGTCAATATATTCCTTAAATTTTAATTCTTTTTCTTCATCACCTTTAAAATCTATATAAGGAACTGGAGACATATATCCACATCTATGTCCTACTGTAACATCTGCATCAGGTATTACTTTAAGATGTTCTAAAATATTATTTTGCTTTTGCCATATAATGGTATTATTTTCTCCTCTTAAATTAGCATAAGGATATTCATCATCATCCCAGAATAATAAATAATCCATCTTTCTTTTCAATGCAAAATACATAATCGCATTTCTTGCTCTTGCATAACCTGTTCCTAGAATTAAATTTACTTCACCTTTTGATAAATTATATCTAGATTTTAATATTTTCTTTTCTTCTTCAATGTCTTCTGGTGTAATATATTTTATGCGTATCTTCTTATAAACATCATCTTTTAAAGTATAAAACTCTTCTCTTTTGGTATGCTGATATTCCAAATCATATAATATAAATATTGTTAAATTAACTTCTCCATCATACTCCTTTAATTGTTCTACCATGTCTTTATAACAATTGTTTATTATATTACATATATTGGTTCTTCCTGTCAAAAATCCTATTCCAAATTCTATCGGCTTTGCCATATGTTTTCACAACCTTTTTTAGTTTTTTAGTCAAATTTTTACATGTTTTGACACTTTTCTCTTTTCAATCCTCATGTATTATAACATAGCATATTTTTTTTTGCAAGTTTTTAATTTTTATTTAAGAATTATATTGAATTTATTTAAGTTTTGATATATGATATATGTATTAATACAAAGGAGGAAGTTTTATGCCAAAAAAAGTAGAAGCAAGTAAAAAAATAGAAAAAAATGTAAAAAGTAAAAGTCGTACAAGTACAAAAAAAGGAGAAATTGAAGTAAAAAAAGAGCCTGTTAAAGTTGCCAAAAAAAGTACTTCAAATCCTAAATCCACAAAAAGTACTTCTACAAAAAAAGCGGCAAGCAGAACTACTACCCCTACTAAAACTGTAGCTAAAGCTACAACAAAAGGGGCTTCTACTAAACGCGCAAGTACAAATGCAAAATCTACTACTAAAAAAGCTGTAACAAAAAAAGCTACTACTAGTCGTAAAACTTCTGCTAAACCTATTAATACAGTAGATGACTCTGCTGCAAAATCAATGCTTGTAGAATATTATGATCTACCTTATAGATATAATCAAACAATAGTTAAAATTCTAGCTCAAACCCCAACTACTCTATTTGTATATTGGGATATTTCTGATGACGATAGGAATTCTTTTATTTCAAATTATGGAGAAAATTTCTTTTATGAAACCTACCCTATTTTAATAGTTCATAATTTGACTCATAATTATTCTTTTGAATTAGAAATAAATGACTTTGCAAATAGTTGGTATATTAGAACACAAGAACCAAATTGTGATTATTCTATTGAACTTGGTAGAAAATTTAGAGAAAGCAATAATAATCAATATATATATATTAGTTCATCAAATGACATAATATCTCCAAATGATCATGTGCTTTTTGAAAGTTCTGATTTAAGGAATGTCTTATTTAAGAACTACAAGACAAATGAAATATCACATAAGAATTTTGGAAGTCTTAACTTATTAAATAGTATTGATAAATTATATGGAAATATTTATGACATATATAGTTTGCTATATGATGATGAATTATTAAGAGAATTATCTAATCCATCTTCTGGTGAATTTATTAGATATTAGAAAAAGGTTGTAAATAAGAAAGAGGAAAAACAAATGACAGATAATCCTAAAGGATATGTAAGCTTTATTTTGCATGCACATTTACCTTTTGTGCATCATCCAGAAAGTGAACATTATTTAGAAGAAGAATGGCTATTTGAAGCTATTTCTGAAACATATATACCATTACTTACAAATTTTAAGAAATTAGAGGAGGAAAAAGTCGACTTTAGATTAACTATGTCTCTTACTCCCCCTCTTCTTTCTATGCTTGCAAGTCCTCTTCTTCAAAAAAGATATATAAAATATTTAAAAAAGCATATAGAGTTATGTGAAAAAGAAGTTGTTAGAACTAAAGACAATCCTAGATTAAACGAACTATCTAAATATTATTTAGATAGATATTCTTCTGACCTTCATATATTTAAAGATGTATATAATTCAAATATTATTGAAGGATTTAAACATTTCCAAGATACTCGGTGTTCTAGAAATAATTACTTGTGGTGCAACACATGGATATTTTCCTATTTTATATGTAAACGAAAAAATGATACGCGCTCAAATTGCAGTAGGTGTACAAACTTATGAAAAATATCTTGGAAGAAAGCCTAGAGGTATTTGGCTTCCAGAGTGTGGATATGTCCCAGAAGCAGATAAATATTTAAAAGAATTTGGATTAGATTATATTATAACAGAATCTCATGGAATACTCTATGCAAACCCTACTCCAGTTTACGGAACTTTTGCACCTATAATGTCTCCTCGGAGGAGTTGTTGCATTTGGTCGTGATCTTGAATCTTCAAGACAAGTCTGGAGTTCTATTTGTGGATACCCTCGGAGATTATAATTATCGTGAATTTTATAGAGATCTTGGATATGAAGCAGATTACGACTATATAAAGCCATATATTACATATGATGGTGTTAGAGTAAATACAGGTATAAAATATAATAGAATTACTGGCAAAACCGAAAATAAAGATTTATACAATGTTAGATGGGCCATGGATTCTGCAGAAAAACAAGCAGGACACTTTTTTGACTCAAGAGAAGAACAAATTAATGGTCTTTCTAAATTTATGCAAACACCTCCAATAATACTTTGTCCATATGATGCAGAGCTTTTTGGGCATTGGTGGTACGAAGGTCCATATTGGTTATATATATTATTTAAAAAGATATATTATGATAAATGTGATTTTAAGCTTATAACCCCTAGTGAATATATTGATAAATTTCCAGAAATGCAAGTTTCAACTCCTTGCCGTTCTAGCTGGGGAGCAAATGGATATAGCGAAGTATGGCTAAATGAATTAAACGATTATGTCGTAAGACACTTGCATAAAATACGGAGATATGATGGTAGAACTTGCAAATTCATTTGCAAATGAAACAGATCCAATAAAAATTTCTGCACTAAACCAATGTGCAAGAGAACTTCTCTTACTCCAAAGTAGTGATTGGAATTTTATCATAACAAATGGAACTATGGTGGATTATGCAAAAAAGCGTATAAAAGATCATACTCGGACGATTTACAAAATTATATAATCAAATAAAATCTGGAAATATAGATAAAGAATTTTTAGAAGATATATCAGAAAAGGATAATATTTTCCCTGACATTGATTATAAAATATATATCTAAAAAAAGTGAGTTTTTTTAAAACCCACTTTTTTATTTTTTACCCTGCTACTGCACTAATGTATTGTTACCACTACTTGCTATATTTCCATCTATTATATTTTCATTTGCAGTAGATGGATGTATTTCCTTTTCATACTCGTCTTTTTCTGCTTTTGTCAAATCCAATCCTGTCTTTTTTATTAAAGCACTACTTATTGTTTTAACTGTTGTTGATGGTTCATATTTCTCATCTTCAAATAGGAATTTATGAAGTCTTTGAACTTGTAATTCCAAATTCTTTGGAGGTCCATACCAAACTTTATTCTCCCAGTAATCTCCAACATCATAAGGCCATCCAATAGTTTCTTCTACTTCATATTTACTAGCTTGTGATGCTAAAGAAAGCATTTGTTTTATATCTACATTTGTTGACATTTTACTTAATACTGCATCTGCTAAGTTATTAATTTGGCCTAAATTCATAGTTTTTACTTTTTCAAAAACTAAGCTTAATACTTTTCTTTGTCTTTCTGTTCTTGTCCAATCTCCACCTGCTGTATATCTTATTCTAGAATAAGCAGTTGCTTGTACTCCATCTAAAGTATAAGTTCCAGCTTTTGTAATTCTACTTGATTTATGTCCTGTTACTTGATTTATCTCATTAATATATTGATTAATATATCCTGCTTCTTCTGATGTTATATCTATTGTAACTCCTCCTACTGCATCTACTACATCTACTACAACATCAAAATTAACAGCAACATACTCCGTAATATCTAAGTCTAAATTTGTATTTATTATACTCATTGATTTAGCAGGTCCACCACTTAAAAATGCATGAGTTATCTTATCAAAAGTTTTAGTTTTAGTATCTTGCAGATATGTATCCCTATATATTGATGCAATCTTTACTTTATGAGTATCTTGATTTATACTGACAATCATAATTACATCACTTAAACCAGATTCATATTTTTGATTTCTAGCATCTACTCCATATAACATTAAATTAACATATCCTTTAGATTCAACGCCTTCATTTACTTCAATATCGTTTTTATCAATATCTGTATGGTCTATTTTATTATACATCTTATATGCATATCCTAAAACAACTCCAAGACCTACTACCATAACTATTAGTAATATTATTAATACTCTTTTAAAAAATGTAGCTATTCCTGATTTTTTCTTTTTTCTTTTACTTCTTCTTCCTCTTGAAGTACTTTGATATTCATCTTCTTCTTCATATTTCATTTGTTTTCTAGACATCTTTATAACTCCTTATGATTTTTGTGCTTTTAATTATATAATAATAGACATCAAAAAGCAACAAAATACACCAAAATTTCATAATTTAATAATTTATTAACTCCTACATCTTATCTGGCATTTCTATTCCAAGTATTTCTGCTCCACTTTTCAATACTGTATTTACCATATATGTCAAGAATAATCTTGCATTTGCTATGTCTTTATCTTCTACTAAGATTTTATGAGCATTATAAAATGTACTATAATTCTTTGAAAGTTCAATAAGATATCTTGATAAAAGATATGGTTCATTTTTCTCTGTAACACTTACTAATACATCTTCAAAGTCATATATATTTCTTAAAACATCAAAAGCCTCTTCATCCAAAATTTTTGTTACATCAATATTATTCATATCTATCTTACGATTTGCCATCTCTAAAACGCTTTTCGTTCTTACAAACATATATTGTATATATGGTCCTGTTTCTCCTTGGAAATTTAAAATACTATCCCAATCAAATATTTCATCTTTTATTCTACTATTTGATAAATCATTAAATATAACTGCGCCAATTCCGACCTTTTTTGCAATAGTCTCTTTATCTTGTATAGACGGATTCTTCTCTTCCAAAATTTTACCTGCTCTATCTATTGCTTCATTAAGCAAATCTTCTACCTTTATTACATTGCCTTCACGAGTAGACATTTTACCAGTTTTTAAATGCACCATACCATATGAAACATGCTCTAGTCCATTTATATATTTCTCGTCAATTCCAAGTAGCTTTGCGACCTCAAATATTTGTTTAAAATGTAAATTTTGCTCATATGCAACAACATATAAACATTTATCGAAATCATAAGTTCTTACTCTATAAAGAATTGCTGCTAAATCACGAGTCGCATATATGCTAGATCCATTTGATTTGCAAATCATACATGGTGGCATTCCTTTATCTTCTAAATCAATTATTTTTGCTCCTTCTGATTCTACAAGTTTGCCTGTGCTTTCTAATTTATCTATTACTTCTTGCATTTTGTCTGAATAAAAGGCTTCTCCATTTAAAGAATCAAACTTTATATTCAATAAATCATATATTTTGTAAAACTCCTTTAAGCTTAAGTCTTTCATCTTTTCCCATAAAGAAGTTTCATATTCTTGTCCTTCTTCTAGCTTTTTAAAATTATTTCTACATTCTTCTAAAACATTTTCATCTTCTTTGCAAAGATTATTAATTCTTACATAAATATTGGTTAAATCCTCTATTGGATTTTTGAACTCATATTCCTCATGCCATCTTTTATACCCTTCAATCATTTTTCCAAATTGAGTTCCATAATCTCCTAAATGGTTGATTCCGAATTGTATTATATCCTAGATATTTATATGTATTATATAGTGCACGACCAATTAATGTAGTTCTTAAATGTCCTATATGAAAAGGTTTTGCAATATTTGGAGAAGAATATTCTACAATAATGTTTTTGCCATTTCCTATATCAGATTTTCCATATTCAGAAGCTTTGTTTTTTATTTCCTCTGTAACTGTTTGTGCAAGCACTTTCCTATTTACAAAAAAGTTTATATATCCTCCAATTACTTCTGTCTTTTCTATATAGTCATTATCAAATTTTATATTTTTATTTATTTCCTCTGCAATTATTTGTGGAGCTTTCTTTAGTGTTTTTGCAAGTTTAAAACAAGGAAATGCATAATTTCCTTGTCCTTTTTCTCTTGGAACTTCTATCATATTTATTACTTCTTGATAGTCAAGATTAGTTAATTTTGAAACTTCCTTTGCAATTTCTTTCTTAAAATTTAGCATTCATTTTCACTCCAATTTTATTTTTTTATTTTATACTTTATGCAATTTATCCGTAGCTTGACGCTGTAATATGCTGATTCTTGTTTCCTTTTTCAATTGCGACAAGAATTAGTATAGTACAAGGAAAGCAAGGTAAATTGCTGAGGGCTAGGCTATTTGCCTGCCTGATGCGATTTATCCGTAGCTTGACGACGTAATATGCTGATTCTTGTCGCAATTGCCTAGTCTCCTAAGGCAATTCCTATATTTCTAGCTGTTTTTACTAAATCGTCATCCATCTTTACTCTTCTTAAATTGCTTTCTTTGGTATTTCCAGAAACTGCTCCTATTTCTTTATTTTTTCCAACAACTTTTTCAAGTGGAACTGAATCTAACTTTCCATTTTTTAGAACTGTAAGCACACCAAACTTTCCTTCTAATGCAAGCTCCATAGCTTTTGCTCCATATTTTGTAGAAAGTACTCTATCATATGCAGTAGGAGTTCCTCCTCTTTGCATATATCCAAGAGTTGTATTTCTAGCTTCCAAGCCAGTTAATCTCTGAAGTTCTGTAGCAACTATTTCTCCAATTCCTCCAAGCTTTGTATTATCAACGCCCTTTCCATTATCTCTTGTTCCTTTAATTGTTAATCCTCCGTCTTTTGGAACTGCTCCTTCTGCAACAACAACAAGACTAAATCTTTTGCCTTTTTTAATTCTTTCTTTTATCTTTGCTGCAACCTTTTTTAAATCAAATGGAATTTCTGGGATAAGTGCAACATCTCCTCCACCTGCAATTGCAGACTCTAATGCAATCCAACCTGCATATCTTCCCATAACTTCAAGTACCATTATTCTGTGATGTGTTTCTCCTGTAGAATGAAGTCTATCTAATGCTTCCATTGCAACAGAAACAGCTGTATTGTATCCAAATGTTATATCTGTGCAAGCGACATCATTATCTATAGTCTTTGGAACACCTATTATATTTACTCCTTTTAAATATAAATCCCTCGCTGATTTCTGAGTTCCATCTCCTCCAAGAGTAAATATACAGTCAAATTTATCTTTTTTAACATTTTTTACACATATATCAGATAAATCTTTATAAACTACTTCTCCATTTTCCTCTACTACTTTATAATTAAATACATTCGCATTTGTTGAAGATCCTATAATTGAACCTCCTTTATATAAAATACCTGATGCATTTGAATATGAATCAAGTTTTATATAATTATTTTCAAGTAATCCTTTATATCCTTCTATAACTCCATAGCATTTAACGCCATGATTTTCTGCAGTTTTTACAATTCCTCTAATAACTGCATTAAATCCTGAAACATCTCCACCATTTGCTAAAATTGCAACTTTTTTCATTATCTTTTCTCCTTTGACTTTTTAATTTCTCTAATATATTATACCAATAAATAAGAGAATTACAAGTTTTTTTCTGCAAATTTTGTAAAATAATCTATATATACAAAAAAATATCCTCAAGAAAAGTGCTTTTCTTTTCTTGAGGAGTAATTTTCAATTAAAATATGCTAATTAGTGATTTTTTCTTTTTATCATAACACAAGCTGAAACTAAAGATACTGCAAGTAATCCAAATGCTACATAAACTTGGTCTCCTGTTTTTGGTGTTTTATCTAAATTTGGATCATTTTTTGAATTATCTATTTTCTCATCTTTATATGCTAACGCATATGTAGAGAATTTATCTGTCTTAAATGTTATATATTTTCCATCTTCTGATACATTTGTATCTAATACTGTTACTTTTCCATCATGTTCTCTGATTACATAGTACTTTCTTGTATATCCTTTGGCTACTTCTCCTAAACCTTCTGGCATAGAAAGTTTTAATTCTATTGGCTTTGTTAATTCTTTTAAGTTACCTACTTTTATATTATTAGCTAGTACTGCTACTTCTATATTATAAAATGCATCTATCTTTAAATTATCTGCTACTTTCTTTGCTGCTTCTTCCATTTTTGTTTTTACTTCACTTGCTACACTACTATTAGCATCTGAAAATTCTACATTTATTTCTGTAAATTTTCCAGCTAGTTTATTTGCAAGTTCTTTATTGGTCTTTAATTCTTCCTTTAATGTTTCTATTATTACATCTTTTTCAGCTGATGAACTTGTTCCTCCCATTGCCTTATCATCTGTTTTGTTTACTTCTTCTACTACTATATTGTCTACATTTGGAGTTGAACTTCCGCTTGATGATGGGATTTTTTCAAATTTTACTTTTAAATCTTTGTTATCTGAAAATTTAGTACTTTCTAAATCAACTTTTGTATCTCCATCATATAATCCATCAAGTCTGTATCCACTCTTTGGAGTCATTAATTTGTCTAAGTCCGCCATTTCACTTTCAGTTAATCCTTCTTTTAAAGTCTTATTTTTCTCCATTGTAAATGTTACACCATCTACTGTAACCTTTACTCCATTTGTAGGAACTTTTAATTTAACTTCTTTAGGGTTAGATATTTTAACTACAACAGTAAGGTCTACTGTAGAATCATCTGAAGTATATTTAAAAGTACCAACTGTTAATTCTCCTTCTTTTCCTTTTAATACATTGTCATTAATTAATACCCAAGAACTATATGTTGTATTTGTATCTAAATTAATTGGTTTAGTTCCTTGTGATTCATTTAAATAATTTGTGTAAGTACATTGTACATTTTTATCATTAACAGGTTGGTCAAATGTTAATTTGAATCCAATCCACCAACCATTTGCAGGTCTTTTTACTTCACCCTCTACTGCAGGATGCCAAGCAAGTTGGTTTACAGCATTACTATCAAGTGTCACTGTTGCTGTATTTTCATTAACCTCAATACTTCCTCCTGTTAAAGTGCTTACTGTCACATTACCTATTTGGTTACTTGTTCCAGCAGATACTGGATTTGCTATAACTACACATAGCAAAAATATTGCAAATACTAAAGTTACTAATAAAATTTTATTTTTCATAAGTTTTTCTCCTTCTTTATTTTTTATATATTATTTATTTAGCCTCATTTTATCATTACCATTTATCTTTGTCAACATTTATAAAACAAAAATCATAGTTTTTTTGAATACATAGGAAAAAATAAATGGCAGAGATAAAATCCTGCCATTTATACTAAAATAATATTTTTAGATTATTTTCTATTTCTTCTAACTTTCTTTGTACTCTTTACTCTAACAAATGCTACAAGAGCAATGCATATGATTGCTATCATTAAAGCCATAGTAGATTCACCCATTTTTGGCTCTCCATCTAATTGTGCTTCTTCTACATCATTATATGCTAATGCATATGTAGAGAACTTATCTGTTTTAAATGTTAAATATGATCCATCCTTAGACACATTTGTATCTAACACTGAAACTTCTCCATCATGTTCTCTTACTATATAATATTTTCTTACATAACCCTCTTTAACTTTTGGTAATTTTTCAGGTATATTAACTTTTAATTCTATTTCTTTTGTTAATTCTTTTAGATTTCCTACCTTTTGACCATCTGCAAGTACAGAAATTTGAATATCATAAAATTCTTCTATTTTTATATCCTTATTTAATTTTTTTGCAACTTCTTCCATCTTAGTTTTTATTTCTTCTGCAACACTTTCAGATGAAGAATTAGAAAATTCTACATTTATTTCTGTAGTTTTGCCATTTAATTTTGCTGCTAATTCTGGATTATTCTTCAATTCTTCTTTTAATGATTCTATAACTACTTCTTTTTCTGCAGCTTTATCTACTGAACCTAATTTAGCATTAGTATCTTCTGTTTGTTTATCAACTTCTTGAACAACTATATCAGTACTAGGAGTTGTTGTTTCTCCTGAAGAACTAGAACCTCCCGTACTTGTTTGTTTCTTTGCAACAGTAAATTTTGTTCCTGATCCTGTACAATTATATCCGTCTGCAACCCATTTTGTAACATCTGATTTATATGTTCCACCAGTTAACACAAAATCTCCTGGTGTTCCTTCTCCTTCTTCACTTCCACTCCAAGAAAGAAGTGAATCTTTAGCAGATCCTTCAAAACTTCCACTTGAAATTGTAACTTTTGCAGGAGAATCTTTATAATCTGATGTATCATTATCTACTACAATAGCATATCCTGTTGGTAGTTGTGGTGGCTGTACCCCGACTGCTTGTGTTGATCCTGTTGTTTCTGCTTTAAATGTTCCACCAGAAATTGTAACAGTGCTACAACGATTAACAAGTCCAAAATTTTTACCTGTAAAAGTTCCACCTGTTATTGTAACATTACCACTATATGGTAAATATACAGCAGTAGAAGTACTACTTACTAAAGTTCCATCTGTTATTTTAATTTTAGCATTATTTGTCTCTTCATGATTACCAGAAAGTGCATAATTACTTCCGGTAATTTCTCCACCATTTATCTCAACCGACGAATTGCTTCCTGATAAGCTAATACCACAGTTTCCATTAATTTTAACTCCATTATTTACTACTACTAAAGCTGGGTTTGCATCCTCTTTTTTTCCATTTCCTAGTTGAACAGCAATTCCATTTGTACTTTCATATGTTCCACCATTAAGAATAGCTTGACCATTACTATATACTTGAAGAGCAACTTTACCTGTTGTATCTGTTATTTTTCCATTTCCAGCAGTATCTACAAATGTAACTGTGTTTGTTACTACATAGAAGCCATAGTAAGGACCAGAACCACTGGCAATAGTTATTGTCTTACCATTTAAATCAAATGTAATATTCTTAGATGCCATTACAAACCCAGTTAATGTAACATTATTTATTAACTGTACAGTATCCCCATTTTGAGTTGCCTTTAGAGCTTTGTCTAAATCATCATAGCAAGTTACAACATTATCATGTGTAACTAAAACTAAACACTTTTCACTTCCTTCTGTTTGGCATTTACAATTTTCTGCCTCACAACTAGTACATTTGTCACTACACTTTTCACAAACTGCTGCATTTACTGTATTAGTCATTGCAAAAATTGCTAAAACACTGACTAATAACATAAACATAATTAATAATTTTTTCTTCATATTAATTACTCCCTTCTTTTTTTTTTATACTAAAATTTTATATTTTTAAAATTTTAATAATCATAAATTAACATAAAAAAGGGCAGTTTTTATACTTTACCTAAAGTATAAGACTGTCCTTTTAATTTTATATTTTTGAGTATAGCAAATAAAAGCTGTATTTCTTCTAAAGCTTCCTCTCTCTCTCTCTCTCTCTACAGTATCAAGGCTTTTGTGTCCTTGTTCCATACTACACTCCTCCATTTATTTTTCCTTTTTCTTACGTATATTTTCATTGTACCATTTATGACATAGCATTGTCAACGTTTTTTTAACAAATAACATTAGTGATTTTTTCTTTTAATCATAACACAAGCTGAAACTAAAGATACTGTAAGTAATCCAAATGCAACATAAATTTGGTCTCCCGTTTTTGGTGAACTATCTAAATTTACAACATTACTTGAATTATCTATCTTTTCATCGCTATAACCTAATGCATATGTAGAAAATTTATCTGATTTGAATGTTAAATATTTTCCATCTTCTGATACATTCGTATCTAATACTGTTACTTCGCCTTCATGATTTCTTATTATATAATATTTTCTTGTATATCCTTTTGCTATTTCTGGTAAGTTCTCTGGTATTGATACTTTTAACTCTACTTCTTTTGTTAACTCTTTTAAATGTCCTACCACTTTTCCATTTGCAAGTACTACTATATCTATATCATAATATTCTGCCATCTTTATTTCTTTATTTGCTTTCTTTGCTACCTCTTCCATCTTCTCTTTTACTTCTTTTTTTACACTTTCACTTGTTTCTGAAAATTCTATATCTATTTTGGTTGTTTTTCCTTGCAATTTTCTTGCTAACTCTGCATTATTTTTTACTTCTTCTTTTAATGTCTCTAGTATTACTTCTTTCTGGCTTGATGCATTTGTTCCTTCTACTGCATTATTTCCTGTTTTATCTACTTCTTCTACTACTATATTATCTACTTCTGTTTTTGGTGTAGAATCTGTTTTATCTTTTAACTTAAGTGAATTTATCGCATTATAGATAGCTTCCGCCATAGCGTCCACCTCTTGTTGCTCTAAAACATTTTTACTTCTATCAACAGCTTTAATAGCTTCCTCAACAACATTAAAGTTTTTATAATCCGATTTGTTTAATTTTTCTGCTTCTTTTATCGCTTCATCCACCTTGCTATAATCAGCATTTCCATATATTATTTCATTTTCTGGATAATTAGGCGAAACCTTAATTATTCCATCTTCATTTTTTACATTAGCAGCATTAAGACTATCAATATGATTTATATAAATTTTACCCTTTACTGCATATATTCCTTTATCTCCTCCAAGAGTAAAATTTCCACCATTAACAATTATATTTTTTGCTTTACTCGTACCAGCCCCAATTGCTGTTAAACTTTCACTACTAACTGATATATTTCCTCCATTAATTATTATACCATCTTTATCTGGGGAATCTCCAGCCCCTGTTACAATAATTCCATCTCCTTGTGCCTTAATGTCAATATTTTCTCCATCAATTTCAACTTGATTTAATGCATAAATACCAGCAACCCCACCGTCGAATGCATATTTTCCTACAGTATCAATAGTAAGATTTCCATCAGTCATTTTGAAATTATTAGTAATTATAAATTCACCATTGCTAATAATAGTACCAGATTCGATATTTAGATTAATTGGATAATTTAAAGTAATTCCTGCATTACCGCTTACCACCTGTATTATCTATTTCTTTTATTTCAAGATTTAATATTCCGCCATTTTTACCTTTTAAAGTAAGATTTGAATTAAAATTACCATCAATTACTGTTGCCTTTTCTGCTGTTAAAGTATTATTGCCTTCAAATTCAATAGTTACATCACCTTTTGGAAGAATAATACATTTATCAAAGTCTTTTGTTTTAAAATTTGCGTCTTTCAAAGTTAATATTTTATTAGTTTTATCCCATTTCCATCCTTCAGTATTTAGCTTATCTTCTGTATTTTCTGCCTTCGTTAAATCTAGTGTTGTGGTTCGTATGCTTACTGCTGAAGCAAAAGATGGTACTAAACAAAACAAAGAAATTAAAAATAAAATCATAAATATTTTTTTCTTAAGCATTTTAAGGCCTCCTTGTATAATATATTTATATAAAAATTTTAGCTTTTCTAAAATTTTAATAACTAAATTACAAAAAGGACAAAATTATACAACTAATGTATAAAATTTGCCCCATAATTTATTACTTTTATTACATACCACAAACAAAAGCTTTGTCTCTTCTAAAGCTCCTCTCTCTACAGCCTCAAGGCTTTTGCTTTGTGTTTTCATATTCTCTACTTCTCCATCTATTTTTGTCTTTTTCTATATTTATATGTTTATTGTACCATCTATGACATAGCATTGTCAATGTTTTTTAACAAATTCCAGATTTTACATTTTAATTTTAAGTTTTTTTATATTCTATCCAAAAATTCCTTTTCTTCTCATTGGAGGTTGTTCATTCATAGTAATTGCAAGTTTTTCAATTAAGTCTCTTTGCTCCTTTGTAAGTCTCTTTGGCGTTTGAACAATTACTGTAAATATAAAATCTCCTTTATACTTTCCGTTTATACTTGTAAATCCTTTTTGTCTAATTCTAAATTTTGTTCCAGTTTGTGTCCCTTCTGGTATTTTAAATGTTTCCTTCGTTCCATCTACCATAGGTATCTCAATATCAGCTCCTAAAGTTGCTTGTGTTATTGATATAGGAACATCACACAAAACATTTATATCTTTTCTTTCATATATGCTATGGTGCTTAATATGAACAACAATATATAAGTCACCCTTTGGACCACCATTTTGTCCGAGGTGCTCCTTCATTTCTTAAAACTATTGTCTGGCTATCATCAATACCTGCTGGAATATTTACAGAAATCTTAGTCTGTTTCTTTATTTTTCCTTTGCCTCTACATTTCTCACATACTTCTTTAATAACTTTACCTGTTCCTCCACAAACTCCACATGTTCTTGCTGTTTGCATTTGTCCAAACAATGTAGATTGTACTTGTTTAATCTGTCCTGTACCTCCACACATTGTACATGTTTCTACTTTGCTTCCAGGTTTTGCACCACTTCCATGGCAAACGTCACATATATCTTCACGATATATACTTATTTGCTTTTTTACACCAAGATATGCTTCTTCAAAGGTAATTTCTATATCATGTCTTAAATCTGCTCCCTTTGATGGTCCTGTTTGAGTTCTTTCTCGTCTTTTTCTTCCACCACCAAATATTGAAGACACAATATCATCTAAATCTATATCAAAGCCATCAAAGCCACTAAATCCGTCAAAACCAGAGGAGGTATATGAATAATATCCTCCCCCTGGATTTGCTCCACCGAAGCCTCCTTGAGGTCCATTTGGTCCAAACCTATCATACATTTCTCTTTTTTTCTTATCTGATAAAGTTTCGTATGCCTCATTGACCTCTTTAAATTTGGCTTCTGCTTCTTTTTTATTATCAGGATTGGCATCAGGATGATATTTTTTTGCAAGTTTTCTATATGCTTTTTTCAACTCTTCTTCTGTTGCATTTTTATCGACTCCTAATACTTCATAAAAATCTCTTTTATTTTCTGCCATATCGACTTACTCCTAGTTATTATTATCATTATCTTCTACTTTATAGTCTGCATCATATACATTACCGTCTGATCCTTCAGTAGGTCCTCCTGCATTTGCTCCTGAATTTTGATTTGGATTTGCTCCTTGATTTGGATTTGCTTGTTTATATAATTTTTCAGATAACTCATAAAATACTGTTGTCAATTTTTCTGTTGCTTGTTTTATGTTTTCAATATCTGTTCCCTCTAGAGCTTTTCTTAAATTATCCATTTCTGTCTCTACTTTTGCTTTTTCTTCTCCACTTATCTTGTCTCCTAGCTCTTTCATTGTTTTTTCACAGTTATATAATAAGCTTTCTGCATTATTTTTAACTTCAATCTCATCTTTCTTCTTTTTATCTTCACTTGCATGTGCTTCTGCATCTTTTACAGCTTTTTGGATATCTTCATCTGAAAGGTTAGAACTTGCTGTTATTGAAACATTTTGTTCATTTCCTGTTGCCATATCCTTTGCAGATACATGAACTATACCATTTGCGTCAATATCAAATGTTACTTCGATTTGTGGTACACCTCTTGGAGCTGCTGGTATTCCTGATAATTGGAATCTTCCTAGTGTCTTGTTGTAAGCTGCCATTTCACGCTCTCCTTGTAAAACATGCACTTCTACACTTGTTTGACCATCTGCTGCTGTTGAGAATATTTGTGATTTCTTTGTAGGTATTGTTGTATTTCTTTCGATCAATTTTGTAAATACTCCACCATATGTTTCAATACCTAGTGAAAGTGGTGTTACATCTAATAGTAATAAGTCTTGTACATCTCCTGAAAGTACTCCACCTTGAATTGCTGCACCAATTGCAACACATTCATCTGGGTTAATACCTTTATCAGCATCTTTTCCTGTTATCTTTTTAACTGCTTCTTGAACACATGGAACTCTTGTAGAACCACCAACTAATAATACTTTGTGTAATTCTGAAGCAGAAATTCCAGCATCCTTAAGTGCTTGATTAACTGGTCCAATTGTAGAATCTACTAAATCTCTAATTAATTCTTCGAATTTTGCTCTTGTAAGTGTAATATCTAAGTGTTTTGGTCCTGTACTATCTGCTGTGATAAATGGTAAGTTAATATTTGTTTGACCAACTCCAGAAAGCTCAATCTTAGCTTTTTCTGCAGCTTCTTTAAGTCTTTGCATTGCCATTTTATCTTGTCTTAAATCTATTCCTTGTGATTTTTTAAATTCTTCTACTAGATAATCTATAATTCTTTGATCGAAGTCATCTCCACCAAGTCTATTGTTTCCAGAAGTTGCAAGAACTTCAAATACTCCATCTCCGATATCAAGTATTGATACATCGAATGTACCTCCACCTAAATCGTATACCATTATTTTTTTATCTGTATCTTCTTTATCCATTCCATAAGCAAGTGCTGCAGCTGTTGGTTCATTTATAATTCTTAAAACTTCAAGTCCTGCAATCTTTCCTGCATCCTTTGTTGCCTGTCTTTGGCTATCACTAAAGTAAGCTGGAACTGTAATAACTGCCTGAGTTACTTTTTGTCCTAAATAGTTTTCAGCATCTGATTTTAATTTTTGAAGTATCATAGCTGAAATCTCTTGTGGAGTAAATTCGTCTCCTTCTATTTTTACTTTTTTATCTGTTCCCATATCTCTTTTGATAGAGATAACTGTACCTTCTGGGTTTGTAACAGCTTGACGCTTTGCAATTTGTCCAACTAATCTTTCTCCATTTTTAGAAAATGCAACAACAGATGGTGTTGTTCTATTTCCTTCTGCGTTTGTAATAACTACTGGCTCTCCTCCTTCCATAACTGCTACACATGAGTTTGTTGTACCTAAGTCGATACCTATAATCTTTCCCATAATTTTTTCCTCCTTTTAAACCAATGAAAAAAACTTTTTTTATTGGTTTCATTAATATTATAATATTTTTAATTTTTCTATCTTTTGTAAAAAATATATATTAATTAAATTAATATCCTTAGCCATTTACAACTACCATTGCATGTCTTATTACTTTATCTCCAAGCTTATAGCCTTTTCTAAATTCTTCTTTTATTTCCTTTTCTCCCAAGTTTTCATCTTGTACCATACTAACAGCTTCATGAAGTTCTGGATCAAAAGTTTTTCCAACACTTTCTATTTGTGTAACACCAAAAGAAGATAAAACATCAATATATTGCTTCAATACTAAGTCAATGCCTTGTTTATAATTTGTATCAGTTGTTTCTGCACTTTCTGCTTTTTCCAAATTATCTAAAACTGGAAGTAATTTACAAACAACATCTCCAAGTATTGATTCATACATACTTTCTCTTTCTTTTGCATTTCGCTTTTTGAAATTATCAAATTCTGCCATAAGCCTTTTTAGTCTATCTGTTGTATTGTCTAATTCTTCTTGCATTCTATTTAATTCTGTGTCTTCTTTGCAATTTATATTCTCATCTTTTTTCTCTACTTTTTCTTCTTGTACATCATTTTTTTCAACTTTCTCATCTGCCATACTCTTTTCTCTCCTTTCTTTAATCTTTTTTATTATCTTCAAAATCATCTTTCAGTTTTTTACTTATATACTTCATAACTGAAATAACTTTTGAATAATTCATTCTTTTAGGTCCTATAATGCCTATTGTACCTACATCTTTATCTCCAATTGAGTGTTTAAATGTAACTACACTAAAGTCTTTAAGTTCATCATTATCATTCTCATCACCTATATATACCTTTATGTCTTCAGCAAAACCACTATCTAAAATGTCAAGCATAACTTCTTTAGTATCTAGTATATTTACAAAGTTCTTAGCAATCTCTAAGCTCTTAAATTCTGGAAGTTCAAATGATTTATTTGCACCTTCTAAGTAGATTTTTTCTTCTTCATCTATAAGCTTTTTCATCTGCTCTATTATTGGTTTTATAATTTTTACACTATATTTAAGCTCTCTAAAAATATACTCCTCAAATGAAGTATCTATACTCTCAAGTGGTTCTCCTTTTAGTTTATTGTTAAAGAAATAATTTAAAGTTTCAACTTGTTCTTCTGTAATATCTTCATCAAATTTTATTATTGTCTCGCGAACAAGTCCTGTATCTGTCATTATTATACCCATAAGCATCCTAGAACCTAACAATACAAATTTAATTTCTTCAATTATTTGTTTAGATGTTTTAGGTCCTATACTTACAGTTGTATAATGAGTTATTTCTGAAAGTGTAGTTGTTGCGATTTTTGTTAATTCTTCAATTCCAGTAGCCTTTGTTTCAAGCTTTTCTTGAATATATTTTATCTCTTCTAGGCTTATATTATCATATTTTAATAGTTCATCTACATAGAGTCTATAGCCTCTTGCTGATGGTATTCTTCCTGCTGAAGTATGAGGTTTCTCCAAATATCCTTCTCTTTCAAGTTCTGCCATATCATTTCTAACAGTTGCTGAACTTATATCTTGCTCATACTTTTCTACGATTACAGCTGAACTAACAGGTTCTGCTGTTTCGATATATTCATCTACAATTTCTTTTAATATTTTGCGTTTTCGTTCATCAAGCATTCGTGCATCACCCCTTTAATTAGCACTCATTATTATCGACTGCTAATATGATATATTATTTTTTAGCACTTGTCAATACTTTTTGCTAAAGTTTTTCAAAAAAAAATAAAACTGCAATTTACAGTTTTACTTTTTTGGCTTTTCGCGTATGAAGCCAATATTTTTTATAACATTAGCAATAAAATTTTATATTGTCCTTTCCTTGTGTTTCTTTCCATTTTGCAATAATTCTAAAATAATTTATTTCAATAATTTCAAACAACCTACTTAAATCTTGATTTGAAATACGACTTAAATTATTTGCTAATATACATTTACCACTTTTGGTCAACCAAACTTTTGTAGAGTTTTAGTTGGTTTTCCTTTTGATATATGAATATGAATAGGTTCATCAAATTCATTTGACCAAAAATATATTTTGTAACCGCATTATTTCCAATAAATTAGGCAAATTTAAGACCTCCTTCACGAGCATATTTAAAAAATAAATGTGCCCCCTGTTCTACTATTTTTCTGAACTCTTCCACTTCTTTATCTGAATAATGTCCGTCTCTTTCAATTATTTCATAGCTAGGGAGCTCAAAAACAACTGTATCAAATCCTTTTTCAGTAGGTCTTTCAAAAGAAATCCTTATATATTCTTCTCCATTATCTTTTTTTCTAACATCTGAAAAAGTTACTTCTGTCTCATCTGGATATTTACAAAGTGTATAAACCATAAATCTCTCACTCCTTTTATATTTATAGTATACAACACAAAATCGTTTTTGTCTATTAATTTATTCTATTTACTTACAAAAAATTAGAATGTGCATTTAACTTCTTTCTATACAAACTATACAAAAAAAAAGATGAAAAAGCTTAACTTTCTCATCTAAAATGGTGACCCCTACGGGAATCGAACCCATGATTCCACCTTGAGAGGGTGGCGTCTTAACCGCTTGACCAAGGGGCCACAAACTGTATTTATTTTAACACATAAATATCGCCCCTGTCAAGTCTCACTTCATTACTTCATCAAAAATCTTTGCCAAATACTTCATACTATTTAAGCACTCTTCCAAAGTATTTCCAGTTGCACCTACCTCAATAATACAAGTACCAGTTGTTAGATGCTGATTATATCTTGAATCTCTTATAATAATAGGTCTAAAAAGGCCGGGATATAATTCATTTGCTTTTCTTTGAAGCATTACTGCAAAATTAAAATTCTCCCTCCATCTATCATGCTTAAGTCCTCCTCCATCAGAGCCCATAACAAGCATAAGCTGTGCACACTTTTCCTCTCCTATCATAACACTTGGTCCATATGTATTAGAACTTCCGCACCGCGTCTCTATGTAAATCAATTGCAATTTCTCCATCAGGATTATCATTTAAAATATTTGTAAGAGTCTTAACAGACCTATCATATGAGCCATTATATGAAGGATAATCATGATATGTTTTATCATGTACAACTGTCTTTCCATATTGCTTTAGAGCATTTTCTAGTTCGTCTCCCACTCTTGCAACAGTAAAATTCAAATCAGTCGTCCTATATGCACCTGTCATATTATAATTATATTTCTCACTTGGTGTGTAACTCTCACATGTATGAGTATGATAAATTATCACTTTATCCTTATTTTGCACCGTATAACTTCCATTTGCAAGCAAATCATTAACATCATATTTAGACTGATTTTTTACTTGAATATCATCTTTACTATCAGTAAAAGATGCTGTTATATTATTTTCTGTAATAACCTTTGTTTCTAAATTAGTGTCCACATTTGTCAAATCCTTTTCACTTGTATCGTCTTTCGCAATTTCTATATTATTCTCTTCAGAAGTATTTTCTTCTGATACATTTGTATTTTCCTTTAAATTATCAATCATTGCTATTTGCATATGCAATATTGATAAATCATTTTCCTTGTCATCTTGTTTTATATCCTCACTTGTATCTGACATAAGACCGGAACTCTAAGCCTAAAAAATGCAAAAAAGAAGAATTCTTTTTACTTTCATCTGATACAATCTCTATGCTCTTAAATTCTTCTTTTCTATTTATTATATTTATACCTGCTATCAATAAAGTAAGTATTAGCATTCCTCCCAAAGCATATTTTATTAAATCTCTAATATTAATTACAGCAATATTCATATCTTCTCCTTAGTCAAAAATATATACTATTAATATATATTCAAACCTTAAGAAAATATGTCTGACAAAGCGAGAGCTTGCTTTCTTTATATTTAAGTTCGAGGAAGAATTAGTATATCGCAAGGAAAACAAGGCAAATTTGTTTGAGACTAGGCTAGTGCCTGTCGAGGATAATTTGACCGACGCTTGACAACGCAAGATGCTGCTTTTTGTGCGAACGCCCTACTTTTTACGGCTAACCTCATACACACTATCAATCTTCCTTAACGCCTTTAGCACTTTATTTAACTCATCCAAGCTTTCAACTTCTAGTGTCATATCTGTTGTTACAATTCTTTCTCTATTAACTTTAGAATTAATAACTAACATTGTAGCCTTTAGATTATTCATTTCTCTTGCTATATCTGCAACTAATCCATCCCTATCATTTGACTTCAATTGTACTTCTACTTTATATGATGCTTTTTCAGTATTACACCATTCCACATCTATAATTCTTGCTTCATCTTGGAATAAATCTTTTATATTTATGCAGTCTGTCCTATGTACAGACACTCCTCTTCCCTTTGTTACATATCCAATTATATCATCACCCGGTAATGGGTTACAACATTTAGAAAACTTAACTAAGCAATTATCTATTCCTTTTACTATTACTCCAGATTTTGGATTCTTAGGTTGCACTTTTTTCTTTGTAGTAAGTTCTTCTAATTTTGCCTCAATATTTTCTTCTTCATGTTCTTTTCTATACTCAAATAAAAGTCTTGAAATAATCTTTCCTGCTGAAATTGCTCCAAATCCAATTGATGCATACATATCATTCAAATTATTATACTTATATCTTTCAAGCGCTGCATCCAAATATTCTTGCTTATATAATTCTTCTTCGTGCATTCCAATTCTTTTAATTTCTTTTTGTAACAGTTCTTTTCCTCTTTCGATATTTTCTTCTCTATCTTCCTTCTTAAACCATTGTAAAATCTTATTTCTAGCACTAGGGCTTTGTACAAATTTAAGCCAATCTCTACTTGGTCCTTTTGGATTGTCTGTTGTAATAATTTCTACAATATCGCCATTATTAAGTTTTGTAATAATTGGCATCATCTTTCCGTTTATTTTAGCACCTGTCATTCTATGGCCAATATCAGTATGAATATTATAAGCAAAATCAATTGTAGTAGAGCCTTTAGGCAAAACCTTTATGTCTCCATTTCTAGTAAATACATACACTTCATCTTCAAACAATTCAGTTTTAAGCGTATTCAAAAATTCTTGTGGATCTTGCATCTCTTTTTGCCATTCTAGTGTTTCTCTAAGCCATGCAAGTTTATCTTCTTCAACTTTTACAGTTGTTTTCTTAGTTTTATTTGCTTCCTTATATGCCCAATGGGCAGCGATACCAAATTCAGCAATCCTATGCATCTCCCATGTACGCAATTGTACCTCAAAAGGCACGCCCTTTGGACCTATTAATGTCGTATGCAAAGATTGATACATATTTGCCTTTGGAAGTGCTATATAATCTTTAAATCTTCCCGGCATTGGGTTAAATAATTCATGCACAACACCCAAAGCTGCATAACAATCTTTTACAGAATTAACTATAATTCTCAATGCTAGTAAGTCATATACTTGGTCAAGTCCAATATTATCTCTTTGCATTTTTCTATATATACTGTAAATATGTTTTGCTCTTCCTGTTATTTGCGCATCTATTCTTTGAAGTTTTAATTCTAAGCCTATTTGCTGTTTTATTTTTTCAATAAAAGCTAATCTTTCTTCTCTTTTTTCATCTAGTCCTTCAACGATTTCTCTATATTCTTCTGGTTCTAGATATTTGAAAGCTAAATCTTCAAGCTCCCACTTTAAAGAGTACATACCAAGCCTATTTGCAAGAGGTGCATACAAATCCATTGTCTCTCTAGAATTTGCAATCTGCCTATCTCTTTTCAAATATTTAAGTGTTCTCATATTGTGAAGTCTATCAGCAAGTTTTATAAGGATAACTCTTATATCTTTTCCCATTGCTAAAAACATTTTTCTATAATTTTCAACTTGCTCTTCTTCTCTTGTTGTATATTGGAGTTTACCAAGTTTTGTAACTCCGTCTACCATCATTGCAATTTCTTCTCCAAATTCCTTTGTAAGTTCTTCTTGAGTTACTTTAGTATCTTCTACAACATCATGTAAAAGAGCAGCACAAATTGTTGCATCGTCTAAGTTTATTTGAGATAAGATATTTGCTACATTAAGAGGATGTATTATATATTCTTCTCCTGATAGCCTTTTTTGATTATCATGACTATCTTTTGCAAAGTTATATGCTTTTAATATTAATTTTGTATTAACTTTTTTTCTATTTTTCTTTAAGGTGTTTATTATATCATATATAGTTATTTCTTCATTCTCTTGCATATTAAATACCTCCCTCATTTAAGCTCTTCTTATCTGGCTTTTTATAGTGATTTACTTATGTCTTTTAAATTCATTTGTATAGAATCTAACCCATTAAATGAATTTATAGTAAGATTTCCGTGCTACATCAACTTTATCACCTATTTTGAATAAATCTGTATATTCTCCGAAATTAAATCCAATTGCATCTATACTATTACCTTCATCTCTTAGTTTTAGCTTTAAATGTTTTCCTTCACTTATTGCTCTGATTGATTCTATTTTTAAATTTTTAATAACAAAAATTGGCGTTTCATTTGCCTCTCCAAATGGTTCAAGGCAGTCTAATTCTTTTACTGTTTCTAATGATAAATTCTTTAAGTTTACCATCATATCAATATTTAGAATTGGTGTCATTTCTTCTATATTTAGTTTTTCTATATAATCATTTATATCTTTTCTAAATTTATCTAAATTTTCCTTTTTTAATGTAACTCCGACAAGCCATTGCATGCCCACCGAATTTATCTAAATCATCACTAACATTCGTCAAAGCTTCATGTAAATCGATTCCTGGGATGCTTCTTCCAGAACCTTTACAAATATCATCTTCTTCACAAAGCAGAATACTAGGTTTTAAAAATGTATCTGTTATTTTAGATGATACAATTCCGATTACTCCGTGGTGCCATCCTTCTTTTGAAAGCACAATTATATTTTTATTTTCTTCTTTATATTTTTCTATTTCGTCAAGAGCTTCTTGCATTATATGTTTTTCCTCATCTTGCCTTTGCCTATTATATTCATTTAGTTTATTTGTAAGCTCTTTTATCTCTGAAATACTGTCTGTTGTAAATAGCTTAAGTGCATCTTCAGCATATCCCATTCTTCCACATGCATTAATTCTTGGAGCTAGTGCAAAAGAGACTACTCCAGAATTTACATTTTTTGCACTGCAAGATTCTAAAAGATGTTTTATTCCCATATTTTTATTGGTTTCGATTAATTTTAAGCCAAGCTTCGTAATTACCCTGTTTTCACTAACTAATGGAACTATATCTGATATTGTTCCAAGGCAAACTAAATCGAGATATTTTAAATATTCTTTAGCATCTAGACCAAGCTTTATAGATAGTGCCTGTATAACTTTAAATACAACTCCAACTCCTGCAAGCTCTCTAAATGGATATTTACTATCCTTTATTTTTGGATTTATTACAGCTATAGCATTTGGAAGTATCTCTATTGGTTCATGATGGTCAGTTATAATTGTATCTAGTCCAAGGCTATTTGCATATTCTACTTCTTCTATTCCAGAAATTCCACAATCTACTGTTATCATTAAATCTGTCTTATCATCACAAATTGCCTTTATTGCCTCTTTATTTAGTCCATATCCTTGTTTTAATCTATTAGGTATATAGTACCCTACCTTAAGTCCTCTTTCCTCTAAAAATTTCTTAAGCACAGTTGTACTTGTTATCCCGTCTACATCATAATCTCCAAATATTACAACTTTTTCTTTATTTTCTATTGCTTTTAAAATTCTTTCTATTCCTTTATCCATATTAGGAAGTAAAAATGGATCATAAAAATTATCTCTAGTAGGTTCCAAAAATACTTTTATTTCTTCATCACTTAAGTTCTTATCAGCTATAATTTGTGCTACTATTAGACTTATGTTGAATTTGTCTGAAATTCTTTTTGCTTCCTCTTTATTATGTTCTTTATATTGCCATTTTTTACTCATAAAATTTCGTTCCTTTCGAAAAGCATTATATACCCTTAATAACGGTTTGTATCCCTTGAAGAAGTAAGCTTCTCAAGGGATACAAAATGTTTCTACTATAAAACATCCTGAACTGCTTCTGCAATTATTTTATTTACATCTGTAAGTAAAACATTAAACTTCAATTCTATATCAAAATAGGATCTTGCAAGTTCATTTTCCATAAGTTCTGCATATATTTTTTGCATTTCTTCTAATTTCGTTTTTTCTTGTTCCTCACCTTTTATCGCTTCTAATTGTACTTCATATCTCTTTTTTTCAAATTCTTGAATTTTTGCTTTTACATCAGGATTCTGTTCTACTTGTTCTTTTAGTCTTTTGTATTCTAAATATTCATTAGACATTCTAAGTTCTCTAGCAAGTCTGTTTGCTGTGTCATAAACATTCATTTTTTACTTCCTTTCTAAACTAAAGCATTAAGCAAGAATTTCATGTCCTCTAAAGCTAAGAAGCGTTCCTCTCTGTTTTGCTCTCTTCGTTTTTCCTTGTCTTTCTTGTGCCAATTGATTCTTTTGTCTTTCTGCCATAGTCTGACATATTGCCTTTTGATATATAAAATGTGTATCTTGTGCAATTTTATTCCAATTATATTCATTTTTTACTTTTGCTTTTGCATTTTTTACGATATTATCAGCTAATCTATGATCATAAAGTACGGTAAGCACTGAATCTGCGATTGAATTTGGATTGCCTGCATATGATTTCATTCCAGTAACTCCATGGTCAACTATTTCATTTAGTCCACCTATATCTGAAACAACTGTTGGAACTCCTGCAAGCATTGCTTCTAATGCTACTAAGCCAAAAGGCTCATAAGTACTTGGAAATACTGCAACATCTGCTGCTTTATACATTTTGCATAAATCTTTATAGTTCAGTTGTCCTGTGAAATATACTTTATTTGAAATTCCTAAATAATCTGCTTGTCTTCTTAAATCGTCTAACATTCCACCTTTTCCAACGATTACAAATTTTGCATCATTATATCCTGACAAAATTTTTGGTGCTGCAGAAATAAGATTTTGCACACCTTTTTCATAAACAAGCCTTCCCGCATATAATATTATTTTTTCATTATCTGCTGCAACTCTTCTTCTAAAATCGTAATCTCTTTCAACTCCATTGTATATATTCATATTAATTCCATTAGGTATAACACTTACTTTCTCAAAAGGAAGTCCGAAAAGTCTTTGCATTTCGCATTTCATATAATTACTATTAACTATAACTTCTGTTGCCTCGTAAGTCATCATCCATTCTGTATCATTTATGTATCTTTGTGTTTCATCATGTATACCACTATTTCTTCCGTTTTCTGTAGCATGTATTGTTGCACACATTGGTATATCATATGCATCTTTTAATGCTTTAGCACAATTTGCAACAAGCCAATCATGTGCATGGATAACATCAAATTTTCCATTCTTACTTATTATTTCTCCGTGCTTTTGCTAACATTTTAAAGTTTAGTTGTAATATCCAATCTATAAAATTATTTGGATTTATCATGTAGTTATCTACTCTATATACATTTACTCCTTTATCTACTTCAAAATATGGTGCATTTCCTTCTCTATATGTTATAACAGTTACTTCATGACCATCTTTAATAAGTCTACCTGATAAATCATATACAACCTTTGAAATTCCTCCTACTACTCTAGGTGGATATTCCCATGTAAGCATTAAAATTTTCAAAGCTAAAAGCCCCCTTATATTATTCTTTTGTTTTTCACTTATATTTTATTAATAAATTATAAAAAAAGCAAGGAATTTTTACAAATTTCTTGCTTTTTTTTGAAAAATATTTTTATTTTTGTTTTATCTTATTTTTACATTCAAAAAACTCGCTACACTATATTTGGTGTAGCGAGTTTTTTAATAAAATATTAACTATTTCACAATACTTATTATTCTGCTGATTCCTCTGTTTCTGGAGCTTCATAAGCTTCTAAAATAGCTTTTTGAATTTTCTCCCTAGTTTCAGCATTGATTGGATGAGCTATATCTTTGAATTCTCCGTTTGGAGTTTTTCTGCTAGGCATAGCTATAAATAATCCATTTTGACTTTCGATAACTTTAATGTCGTGAATTACGAATTCATTATCAAAAGTTACAGATGCAACAGCTTTCATTCTGTTCTCTGAATTTACTTTTCTTAAACGCACGTCTGTTATTTTCATGTTTGTTCACCGCCTTATATTATGTTAGATTTGTACAATTATTTTTTTATGTACTAATTTTATTATTCGTCAAAAAAAATTTTTTTCCTTCTATTTTTTACATTTTTACAAAATTTATTAATTTTATAAATTTGCCCTTTTAATTTTTTATAATATAAGTTATAATATTTAATACTAAAATAAATTTATGTGAGTGTGATAATTTTGAAATTAATAAAAAGAATTTTATTATTTATATTTATAGCTTTTATAGTACTCCTATCTTATTTTGGCGTAAGTGGATATAATTTATATAAAGCATCTATAAATGAGATGAGTATAGAAAATAGAGTAAATAATCTAAAAAGTTCAGAAAGCTTTACAAAATTTTCTGAGCTTCCTGCATATTATGTAAACGCTGTAATTGCGATTGAAGACCATAGATTCTATTCTCATTCTGGTGTAGATGTACTTGCAACAACTAGAGCATTACTCTATAATGTTGTAACATTTAAACTACATGGTGGAGGAAGTTCTATAACTCAACAAGTTGCTAAAAATCTATGTTTTACACAAGAAAAGACTTTAACTCGAAAATTTGCAGAACTTTTTGCTGTTCACGATTTAGAGAAAATGTATGATAAAAAAGAGATTTTTGAAATATATGTAAATAATATGTATTTTGGTCATGGATATTATAACATACATGATGCAGCAGAAGGTTATTATAATAAAGCTCCTCAAGAGCTTACTTTATATGAAGCAACTATGCTTGCAGGTGTTCCTAATGCCCCATCTGTTTATTCTCCATCAGTAAATATGGGACTTGCCGAAGAAAGGCAATCACAGGTATTAGATGCAATGGTAAAATATAATTATTTAAGTGAAGAAGAAGCAAACGAAATTAAAGCAATGCAAGAGACAAAATAATTGCTTTATTCTCTACAATTAATCATTAAAAATGCTATTTTGTAAAATTTTTTAAAAAATTTCAAATATAGTCTTGACAATTGCCATTATTTTTAGTATACTAGATTTCGTCGAAAGAAAAATGGGCGCATAGCTCAGCTGGGAGAGCATCTGCCTTACAAGCAGGAGGTCATAGGTTCGAGCCCTATTGCGCCC